>JAJDEJ010000014.1 GCA_029259815.1 Planctomycetaceae bacterium
CTTGCGGCCCATCGCCTGCATCACGAGGACCGGGTCAGCAGGACACGAGCCCCGGTTTTCTTCATTCGCCTGTTGGATGTAGTGGGCCCAGTAGCGAGCGGTCGAACCGTATCCGGGTGTGTGGTCGACCAGTTTGAACTCGCTGTCGCCCACGTCGTTGTCGATCGTCTTCGGTCCGCCGAGGCCACACACGTCGAGCCCCCGCTCTCTGGCAAGGTTGGCGACGGTGTACGCTGTGTGCATCGAGTCGTTACCGCCGACGTAGCAGAAGTAGCCGACGTCGTGAGCCTTGAAGATCTCCATCACACGATCGAAGTCTTCGTCCTGACCCTCTTTGAGTTTGTAACGGCAGGTGCCGATGGAGCCGGCGGCGGGCGTCGTTCGCAGCAGTGCGATCTCTTCGGGGCACTGATTCGAGAGATCGAGCAATTCCTCCTTGAGCACGCCTTCGATGCCATGCCAGCCTGCGTAAACGGTGCCAATCTCGTCCATCTGCCGAGCCGTCTCGACGATGCCTCGCACGGTGTTGTTGATCACAGGAGATGGACCACCCGACTGGGCGACAATCATATTGCGGGGCATAACGGGCGTTCTTCGCTGAGTAAATGGGCTGATTAGATCGTGGGCGCTCATCGAATCAAGTGGCCTGACCGATCCGCGGGATCGGACGATTCGCGGCCTGAAAGCGTCATCCAGCCAGATGATACCGGGTCACGGCTGAGAATTCAAAACCGTGAGGAGTATCAACTTCCGTCGCTGGATTCGCAAGAATTCCGTCACCACAGTTTGGGCTCCGGGTGCCTGTCTGAACTCTTGCAAGTTCAGCTACGGCGCTGTGGCGGGAGAGAGGCGAACCGTCTTGCCATCAATCTCGAACTGGAGGCCCAGCGGCTCGCAAAGGGCCCGAAAAAACTCGTCCGCTGTCGCCTTGTCGAGCGAAAGGGACACCTTTTGAGACAAGTCAATCCCGGCTGCACTCAGGACCTCTGAGTCGTATTCGACGTTTGTCCCCTGTGACTCCAATGTGCGGAGCAGGGCGATCACAGAGGACCGTTCTGCGGTGAGAGTGAAGGTTCGATTCCGCAGCGGACCCTGGTCAGGTGTTTCGCCGCGTCGCTTGTCCGACTCGCCCTTGAGCAATTGTTCGATTCGCTCATGTTCGCCCACAGTGGCGACGATCTGCAAATGACGATCTCGCGGTTCGACTTTTGCCAGCGGCACTATCTCCATCAGCTGAGACTTCACGGCGGCGAATCGTTGAGGACTCGCCTGATGAGTTTTTTCGATCGTCAACCGCGCGTGAGCAGGGGCCAGTTGGACCGAAGATGCGTCCGAACTCCACAGACAGGTCAGATCGAATTGCCCGGCGACCAGCGTGAGGGCTTCGACCGCGCTCACATCTGCCATGATTCCAGCTGCCCACAGATCGTGAGGAACGAGATCAATTTCCGTGAGATTGAGATCGAACCGCTCTGCAATGGATGGCAACAATTCGGTCGGTGATTGGAGGTCCTCCCATTGAATCGTCTTGCCGCCGAACAGAGGAGGGGAATCCTTCAACATTTGATGTTGAATCACAATCTCGGTCCGCATTCGATCGAGTGCATCGACCGGACCGATCACGACTGTTCCGCCAACAAGCGCTGCATCAGAGTTGACTTGATGGGCCAGCAATTCCAGACCATCCATCAGAGTGACTTGACTCAGTTGCACGTCGATCTGTTGATCCGGGTCAATGCGTCGGTCGAGGAGGATGGCGATGTGATGCAGTTCTGCCAGTCGTTGGATGATCTCCCGCAAGCGGACGTCAGGTCGGGTCACGTTGATGGGCCGTTGCAACTCCTGTCGTAGGCGAGAACCGGTGATCAGTGGAGTGTTTGTGTCTCCAAATAATTGAGAGGCCGGGATCAGAGTCTGGCAACCGATCAATGTCACCAGGACCAGCCGATGAAGAGTTGTCTGCCGTGTGTGTGCAGCCCCCTCACCCTGATTCTTCGCTGACGCTTCAGAATCTGTCCCTCTCCCCCAAGGGGCGAGGGACGCATGGGCGCTATCCACGAGTTCCACACAGTTACCCATCTGATGATGAACCGATGGCTGATGCGAATGGGGTATGACGATCCAACTCATGATCAAGCTCAAACGGGAGGGGTGCCGTCGATCAGGCGTTGCAAGAGTATCTCGTTGACGTGGCCACGGAATCGAACCTTCCCATCCAACAGGAGGACGGGGACGCAGTTGCCAAAGTCGTCAAGGACCGCCGGGTCGGAATCAACATCGACTGTTTTCAATGGCGGGAGCACTCCGGCGTACGACGACAGCGTGAGTGCAGCCTCATCACACAGCGTGCAGTCACCTCGGGTGTAAAGGATCGCCTCTTGAAACCGTCTTCCCGGGATGCGAGGTGACCATCCGTTCTCCATGGAAGTGTGCTGCTTGATCATCACGGCTCCGACCGCCATCAGACTGACGGCAATGCCCCAGCACATCACGGGATTTCTCGCGACAACCCTGCCAAACACGCCCCAATTCGCATTCAGCCGCACAGTCAGCACGACCACCGCAAGCACAAACCCAAGCAGCAGGCAAATGGTACCAGCAGCCGGGGGAGTCCGTTGAGGTGTTGTGCTGGTCTGGGTCACTTGATCTGCGTTCGGTTCGACGTCGGATTTGGGAGTGAGTTGGTCTATGAGAAGACTCTGGTGTGAGATTATAGGGGTTAACACAGGCTTCAGGAAATCGCAGTCCCACTGGCGAGGTCCCCAGCTGAGTGGTATCTTCAAGATGGATTATTGACGCTGTATTGTTAAGGGACACAAGCGTCTTCAACCAGTCATCAATCGACGGAAGCCCCCAGCTCCCATGGCGTTGAAGTTGTCACACGAATCGTTCTGCCTGCTCCTCACTCAGAGCGGTCTCATTGATGAAAAGCAGTTGACTGAGCTTCAACGACAGTTCGCCAAGAAGTACCCAGGGCTCAAGCCGGAAAGTTGTCAGGAGTTTGCCGAGTTTCTGATCCGTCACAATGAGTTGACGCTCTGGCAAGCTAAGAAACTGCTCCAGGGGAAACATAAGGGCTTTTTCCTCGACAAGTACCGCTTGCTGTCTCTGCTGGGCCGCGGCGGCATGAGTTCTGTTTACCTTGCAGAACACACGGTCATGCGTCGCCGTTGTGCCATCAAGGTGCTCCCGTTCAAGCAGGTTGAAAACAAAGCCTCACTCGGCCGGTTCCACCGCGAGGCACAGGCGGTCGCATCTCTCGATCATCCAAACATCGTCCGCGCATACGATGTTAACCACCTCATGGAAGGCTCGACCGAAATTCATTTCCTCGTGATGGAGTATGTCGAAGGCCGCAGCCTGCAGCAGTTGGTCGATGACGAAGGCCCCCTCGCCTTAGCGGATGCTGTCGAATACGCGCGTCAGGCGGCCAGCGGTCTCATCCATGCTCACGCCGTCGGGATGGTGCACCGAGATATCAAGCCCAGCAACTTGCTGTTGGACGAAACGGGGACCGTCAAGGTTCTTGATCTCGGGTTGGCACGCATTCTGGAGAACGCCGCTGACAAGTCATCTCTGACGATCGAGTACGACCAAACGGTGCTCGGCACGGCTGACTATCTCTCACCGGAACAAGCAGTGGACAGTCATACCGTCGACCACCGCTCGGATATCTACAGTCTGGGATGCACTTTGTACTTCCTGTTGGTCGGACACCCACCTTACCCCGATGGCACTTTGGCGCAACGACTGATGGCCCATCAGGTGAAGACACCAGCGCCCATTGCCGAGTTTCGTCCGGAAGTACCGCAGTCACTGGTTGCTCTCATCGACTCGATGATGGCCAGGCAACCCGAAGATCGAATGAAGTCGGCGGAGGCGGCAGAGAAGGCGCTTGCGGAGTGGTTGGAAGAACACACTGACGAATCCCCTCCGTCCTCAAACACTTCAAAACAGTTGTCCAGCCCCCCCAAACCGAAGCAAAAAAACCCTCGTAATCCGCCCGCTCCCACTTCAGTCGGCTGGAAGGGCGATGCCGACACGTCGAAGGATAAGAAAAAAACGCCTCGTCCTCCCAAGCAGCCCTTGAACTCAGATTCAGGCAATACGGAGGTTGGCGATTTTCGTGATTTCCTGTCAAATCTGGAGAGGCCAAGCGATCAGGAGACCTTTGTCCCGGCACTTTCCGTCTCGGAAACAGTTGTCTCCCGCAAGAAGTCACGACTCCTCGGCCCCCCCAAGCCTGACAGCTTTGTCGTTGGTTCGGACAGCGAGTCTTCGATCGACGATCATCCTGGCGAAACAACCGTGACGCATGTCGAGCAGTCGGAAGGTTCATCTGCAGATCACGTGAACGGTTCGGGGGCCATCAATCGGGAGCCGAAGCCATCCCGATTCAGCACGATGCAATGGGTGTCTGTCAGCGTGGTCAGCGCGCTCCTCCTTGCATTGCTTGGTTGGTTTCTGTTGCCGAGTGGGGAAGAGAAAACAACAAACGACTCGCCATCCGGGACCGTTTCGACAAACTCAGCGACCAACGGTTCAGCAGCCGTCCCCACGATCGACCCCGACAGCGACATCAATGTCGGTCCGAACGGCGATTTCCAGACGATCACCTCCGCGATCGACTATGTGAAGAAACACTTTCGCCCGTTAAGTTCCGGCGAAGTCCGCACTATCCGGGTGGCCGGTGGACAGACGTACCCGGAACGAATCGTCATCGACAACTCAGAATTCGGTGCGTTTCCGAAGGGCGTCCGGATCGTCTGTGAAGATCCACAGCCGGCCATCCTGGAGCCACAGGGACCGGAGCCAATCGTCGATCTTCGCTCGGTCGAACGTTTCCTCCTGCAAGGTTTTCATCTCAAGGAGACTGGACAGGCAACGGTCCTTTACTTGGAGGGGTACTTCGTCGGTTCCACACTCGAAAACCTCACAATCGAAGGAACCGGAGAAATGGCCGTGCACGGAATCGGTGTCAGCGGCTTTGATGGTGCGGACCGTTTCAAGATGACGGATGTCACACTTCACAGTCCCGGATCGAGCGGGACAGCCATGCGATTCGAGCCGGGCCAAACCCCGACGAAAGACATGATCCTCAGTCACTGCCGCATCATCGGCGAGTATGAGACGGGACTTGCGATCTCCGGCAGCGTGTCAAATGTGGAGGTCATCGGCTGCATCGTGGATGGCAGCCACACGTGCATCCAGTTCACCGACCCACCAGAACAATTCGACGGGGTCACCATCACGAACTGCACACTCCGCGAGTTCGAACAAGGCATCTCCTTACAACGCAAACTGACGGCTCAAGACGGAACGTTGTCTCTCACCAAAAATTTGTTTCTCGATGGGTCGGGACCAGAGTTGATGGCACAGGAGACACCGCCAGACGCACAACTCTCATCATCATTCAACTGGACATCACGCTCCGCTCCGGAAACTCAGCCGTCCGGGGAAGTCGACATCTTCCAGAACAGTGGATATCGTGGAGCAAACATCTCCGTAACGAGCACCGATCCATCCACGCTGGATACCTACCTTCAGCCGAACTCGGCCGAACTTCGCGAAGCCGGCAATGCGGCACCAGCCCCTCTGACCTACATTGGTGCCGTTGCACCTGCAGGAGAGTGACAGGAGTGCATAGGCGCATGCGACACGACTGCTCACAAGGCATGTGGAAGAGCAATTCCCAGATTCACTGGGCGGCATGTTTTGTCATCTGCATCGTTGTCGCCTTGCACGTCACGCCTGCGACACTCGACGCCGAAGAGACAGACAATTTCGCTCCAGTCGCAAACATCTTTCAACACCATTGTGTCGGCTGCCACAACGATGTCGACCGCAAGGGGGAGTTGTCACTCCAGACTCCTGAGGATGTACTGACGAATGGGCTCATCGACAAAGATGACCCGCTGTCGAGTCATTTGTTGCGTGTCATCACTCCAGATGGCGACGAGCCCCCCAGTATGCCGCAGGACGCATCGCCCCTCACGACAGAGCAAGTTGACATCCTGCGGCAGTGGGTCACCTCTGGAGCCGATTGGCCCGAGGGGCGCATCGTCCAGGAGCCGGTCGTGGATAACTTTGACTGGTGGTCCTTCCAGAAGCTCACACGACCGCGCCAGCCAAGTCGCAAATTCCCGCCGAAGGAAAAAAAGTGGGTTCGCGCGCCCATTGATCGATTCATATTCGACAAGCTGCAGGAGCACGGCCTCACCCACGCTTCTGAGGCCGATCGTCGCACACTCATTCGCCGACTGACGTACGATCTCATCGGTCTCCCTCCCACCCCCGAAGAGGTGCGAGCCTTCGAGGCAGACACCGACCCGCTCGGCTACGAACGACTCGTTGATCGTCTGCTCGCGTCACCACACTATGGCGAGAAGTGGGCAAGACACTGGCTGGATGTCGTGAAGTACGCTGACACCTGCGGGTACGACAAGGACAAGCTCCGCCCCAACGCCTGGCCCTACCGCGATTACGTCATCCGCAGCTTCAACGAGGACAAACCCTACGCACGCTTCGTGCAGGAGCAGATCGCCGGCGACGTGTTGTTCCCCGGCGAGCCGGACGGCATCCTCGGCCTGGGTTTCATCGCTGCCGGTCCCTGGGACTTCATCGGCCATGTCGAGGTGCCGGAGTCCAAAATCGACGGACAGGTCGCCCGCAACCTCGACCGTGATGACATGGTCGCAGGCACGCTCAACACGTTTTGCAGCGTCACGGTCCAATGCGCCCGCTGTCACAATCACAAGTTCGACCCGTTCACCCAAGAGCACTATTACGGCCTGCAAGCCGTCTTCGCCGCCGTGGACCGGGCCGAGCGACCGTATGATGTCGACCCGATCATTGAACGACGCCGGGTCGAACTCACAGAGAAGCTTCAGCAAGCGAGGGCTGACAAGTCATCACTTGAGTCAGAGCTTGAGTCTGCAGGTGGGGACGAACTGACGGAGGTCACACAACGCATTGATGAACTGAAGCCAATCGCTTCAAAGGCGAATAAACGTCCGGAGTTTGGATATCACAGCAGCATTGCTGAGGATCCGGACGCGGTGAAGTGGGTCGAGATTGATCTGGGCGGAGTCCGCCGCATCGACCGAGTTGTCCTCCACGCTTGTCACGACGAGTACGAAGGCATTGGCGCAGGCTTCGGCTTCCCGGTTCGCTTTCATGTCACAGCGAGACTTGATGCACAAGAAGCACCCGATCCGCAACTCCTCATCGATCACACTCGAGAGGACTTCCCGAACCCAGGTCTGACACCGGTCGAACTGTCATTCAAGCCAATCGAGGCCCGGTACCTGCGAGTCACGGCGACCAAACTGTTCGAACGCAAACACGACTACATCTTTGCTCTGGCAGAGTTGCAGGTGGACGACGACGCTGGCGTCAACATCTCGCAGGGAACAACTGTCGCTGCCTTGGACTCCATCGAAGCCCCTGTTCGCTGGAGTCAGGTTAACCTCACCGACGGTCATTGGGCCACGTACGCCGACGAGACGGCCGCCCGTCAGCTCGCAGTCGCAGAAACCGAGCACCGGCAGATTCTGTCGCGCATCAACACGCCGGAACGGGTTCAGCGTCTTGAGGTACTCTCCAAGGCGATCGAACAATGCGAAAGCGAGCTGAAGTCACTCCCGCAGGGGCCGATGGTCTACGCTGCGGCGACGAACTTTCAGCCACAAGGGCAGTTCAAGCCGACAGGCGGCCATCCACGCACGGTCCACGTCTTGCATCGCGGCAACGTTCAGCAACCGCTCGCCGAGGCGATGCCCGGCGTCGTGCCGCTGTCAGCTGACGATGTGGTCGCATTCTCCCTCGAACCCGACGCCACCGAAGGCGAACGCCGCGCTGCACTTGCCCAATGGCTCACGCGAAACGATCATCCCCTCACGTGGCGATCAATCGCCAACCGCATCTGGCAGTACCACTTCGGTCGTGGTCTCGTCGACTCACCCAACGACTTCGGTCGTATGGGGCAACTCCCCTCACATCCTGAACTGCTCGACTGGCTGGCCGTCGAATTTCGTGACAACGGCGGATCATTCAAACGTCTGCATCGGCTCATCGTGACCAGTGCCGTCTATCGACAGGCATCAACTCACAACGAAAGCAACGCAACCATCGACGGCAGCAACCGCTACCTCTGGCGTATGAACCGACGCCGCCTCTCCGCCGAGGAGATCCGCGACACACTCCTCGCCGTCAGCGGTCGACTCAACCCAAACATGGGCGGCCCCGGCTACTACCTCTTCGAACTCGAACGCACCGAACACTCCCCCCACTACGAGTACCACAAGTTCGACCCATCCGCCGCCCGGTCGCATCGGCGCTCCGTCTACCGCTTCATCGTCCGCTCGCAGCCGGACCCCTTCATGACCACCCTCGACTGCGCCGACTCCTCCCAAAGCACCCCCCGCCGCACCGAAACGCTAACGTCGCTACAAGCCCTCTCCATGCTCAACAACGGCTTCAACCTCACAATGGCCGAAGCGTTTGCTTCACGTCTGGAGTCAGAGAGTTCAAACCTCGACCAGCAGATCACACAAGCCGTCACACTGCTCACTGGGCGAGAGCCATCAAATGAGTTACGCGATGACCTGACCGACTACGCCAACACCCACGGCCTCGCCAACCTTTGCCGCTTGTTGTTCAACCTGAGTGAGGTGATGTTTGTCGACTGACTACTTTCATGAACTTGGCCAGTTGGAAAGCAGTGTTCTTGGACAGGAGGAAACGAAGGTAACGAAGCAGTTCGCACCGGTTGTCACAACTGGTGCCGCGCTAACAGACAGAAGCATTGTCCAAGGCGACCTGTGATCTGAGGTTGTCCGTCTTCGGGAATGCGTCCCATCGCTTCGCAGCACAATGAGTCACGATCACAGTCTGTCAGAAAGTTGACGACACGATAAACGTGACTTACGATCTCGGGGCGCGGAGATCTCACGATTACCGCTGTCGAATTCAAAGTAAAGTTGCAAGCATCGATGTCGTGAACATAATTCGCACGAGTCCAATTCCAGCAATCTATACGCACCTGCCATTTGTGCGTTATCGCGGTCCGTGCATTCTCGCCGATCTCCCTGAAGATCTCCCGCTCCTTCAACAACTTCAGGGCGTCGCTGCTGGTCACGCATGCGTTTCCGTTCTCGAATCTCCTCACGAGCTTTTCGTGCAAGCATCGTTTCCGGACGACATTCTCAGTCGCTCCGGTGAAACCGACGACGTGATCGAATGGCAGTGCTGCTGCTGGACACTTTGGGACGCCGAATCGCTTATCACCAGTTCACAACCCGTCGAGGCAGTCGATCCAACCAGTGTTGGCATTGATCCTTTTTTGCTGGAATCGCTCGCTCATCCAACGTCTTGCATTCCGCTACTTCAAAAGACTGTACAGCATTTCCCAAAGGGCTTCACGCTCACTGCCGATCGCAAAGCATCTATCGAAGCAGCAGAACAGCCAATCATCGCCGGGCTTGAACTCACCGCAATGAAACAACTCAAAGTAATAGCAAAACGCGGCCAACGAAGGCGAACCGCGACTGCAAACGATCCGCCCGTCTCAAAAACGCTGCGCATGGATATCATGCGCCGCGACAAACGGTGTTGCGTATTCTGCGGCAAATCACCACCGGAAGTCGAAATCGAAGTCGATCACATCATTCCGCGTAGCCTGATCAACAAGCTGCACCTCGACCAAGGCCTCCACACATCCCCTGACAATCTGTGTGTCATGTGCTTTGACGACAACCGTGGAAAACGGGATCACTTGGCAAAAGAAGATATTGCGTCTTACATCAAAGCGTTCTCAGCGCCGACTCACCCAAATAATCCAATCGTAAAGCACTTGGAGGCGATTGGTGAATTGCAAGCACTGTGAACAATCAGAAACGTTATGCAGGCGTATTGGCCCAGCGGGTAGCAGCGGTTGACACAACGGTGCGACCCGTCGATACCAACGGATAATGACACAACCTTGCGATTGCGATCACAGCGCCCCTCTTCGTTGCCTTCGTTCCCTCCTGTCCAAACCCGAATGTGAGCAGCCATGCATCCACAGTACGAACGGGCGAATGGGATGACACACGATGTGATCGGTGCGGGAATCGAGGTCCATCGCACGCTCGGTCCGGGACTGTTGGAGAGCATCTACGAGAAGTGCCTGATGCACGAACTACAACTCCGTGGCCACAATGTCATCCGACAACAGCAAGTGCAGATTCGCTACAAGGACATCGCATTTCAGGAAGACCTGAGACTCGACCTGTTGATCGATGATTGCCTGCTGGTCGAGGTGAAGTGTGTGCAGGAGGTGCATCCGATTCACAAGGCACAGTTGTTGAGCTACATGAAATTGCTCAACGTGCCGGTCGGACTTGTGATGAACTTCTACGTCGAACGACTGACTGAAGGCGTACATCGGATGTACCTGCCGGGAGCAAACAGAGAATGACAGAAGGGGTTTGGACAGGAGGAAACGAAGGGAACGAAGGTTTTTTTCAGAATTGCTGTAAGGGTTGGACGTCGGCCACGTATTGATAGTCAACAGAACGGTCCTTTCGGATCTTAGAGAAGTCGGGCATGCCCGGGATTCTCACGTCGTTGACTTGTGGCCGCTCCCTCTGCCGACACGGCGGCGGGCGGAGTCATGATTGCAATCACTGCCAAGTCGACGGCCCTGGCCGCGCCGCCTGAGACCTGCAAGACCGTTCACGCCGGACCGGCCGGTCCACTTTTTTCGACACCCGATTCAACAACAGTCGCCAACACAACTCATCAGAGATGCCAACCTCGGCTGAATGTTCTCCGAAAGGATGCAGCGCGGACGGGGTCAGGCACCATTTCGGACAGCGCGTC
>JAJDEJ010000131.1 GCA_029259815.1 Planctomycetaceae bacterium
GTGAGGAGCCGCTCCAGTTCAAGGCTCCGGCACTCGAACTGCAACAGAACGTCACCTCCGGTCGCATCACGTCTCGCCGCGAACTACTGACGGCCTTCGACGATGCTCGCCGTGAGTTCGAGGACGTGGCGACGGCTCAAACATGGGACCGTCAGACGGAACGGGCCATCTCGCTGTTGTCATCGTCGAAGACGACTGAAGCGTTCGACATCTCCGACGAGCCGGAATCTGTTCGACGTCGCTACGGGAACAGCGTCAATGCCATGAGTCTGCTACTCGCTCGACGGCTCGCCGAGGCGGGCGTGCCGTTCATCACAGTCTTCTGGCTCGGCACGGGCATCGGCTCCGAAGTCGCCAAGAAGTGCAGGAGCGCCGGCAGTTGGGACACCCACGGCAGCAATTTCGACTGCCTCCAGAATCACCTGCTCCCCGAATTCGACCAATGCTTCTCTGCTCTCATCGCTGATCTGTCAGAGCGAGGCATGCTCGACGAGACGCTCCTGATGGTCACGAGCGAGATGGGCCGCACCCCAAAGATCGGCGACCCCCGTTCTGGCGGCGTCTCCGGAGCGGGTCGTGATCACTGGACCCACTGCCTCACCGATCTGCTCGTCGGCGGAGGCATCCAGGGTGGACAAGCATACGGCTCCAGCGACAAGTTGGGCGAGTACCCGGCTGAAAAACCGGTCACACCCGCAGACGTCACCAAGACCGTGTACCACGCGATGGGCATCCACGATCTCGAAGCGACCGACCTCGAAGGGCGTCCCTACAATCTGCTCGCCGAAGGTGCACCCATCACCGAGCTATTCTGAGAGCGTTCGGGGTCAGGCACCTTTTTCGGCTGACACCATCCCTTCTCACGGAACGTCCCGTCCGAAAAAGGTGCCTGTCCCCCTCCCAATGCACGGCCGTCTATTGCTGCGACTCCTCGTGCACAGGGGCGATGATTCGCGAGGCGTGAGCTTGATCGTGGTGAATCGTGTTCACTGCGGACACGGCGTTTTCCGGAAACTCGATCGTCAGCGGTTCGCCGGTTTGAGGGTTCGGTTCGTACAGCGGTGCTCCGGTGCTCGCAACCGTCACTCGGATGCGGTGCCCCATGTTGAAGATCTGGCTCATCCAGCCGACCGGGAACGCAACCCGATAGACTTGCCCCGGCTCCATCAATTCCTCGTGGTCAAAGCCTTCGCGATACCTCACTCGCCAAGGGTAATCGACAATCAGGATCGAGCGGCCATCGGGATACACATCACACACACGGACGATGACGTCCGTGTCCTTCGCGGTCGAAGAGACGAACAACTCGACGTGGACTCGTCCGGTCCACTCGATCGGCTCGTCGAGCGGTTCGGTTGTGAACGTCAGCACCTCCGATTGCTGCTCAAAGGCTCGGGCGTCCTTCGCTCCCGGAAAGGATCGGCCGGGGATCTCCATCGGATGAAGCGGATCGCTGGTGTAGTTCGTGCTGCTGTCGGCGTCCGTCGGTTCTTCCGGTGAAAGCCGACCGTTCGCCTGGAGAAAGAATGAAGTCGACTCGGTCGGTGGTGGAAAGTCGTCAGCCGCTCTCCAGACGTTACCGGGAGCCTGAGGTTCATCGACGGCACCCATCACGTAGTAACGTACCGCGGGATCCTGCTCAATGGGGTTGTCTTCGCCTTTCAGGTAATGGTTGAACCAACGCACCATGTGCTCTTCGACAGGCCAGGCTGCGTTGTCGGGATACGTCAGCTCACCCACTCGGTTTCCCTTGTTAAGTCGTCCGTGCAGCCAGGGACCGATCAGGAGTTGTTGCTGCCCGCGTGAGTTCGATCCGCCGTGCTGCTGTCGTCCTTGAAAGCTGGCAATCGATCCCTGATTCATGAAGTCGTACCAGCTGCCAATGGTGAAGCAGGGGACGTTCATATTGTCGAAGTGCAGCGTGCAGTCTTCCGCTTCCCAGTACTCGTCGTAATGCGGATGCTGAAACCACTCGGTAAGTAGCCGTCGGTTGTCGTCCGGGTCTCGGCAAACGCCGTCCATGCCTTTGAACCGCTCGGGGCGAGTCGTTCCGCCAATGCGATACCCTTCCTCGAACAGGCTTAGCCCCGTGTCGGTCATGTACTGGCAAACCAAGTGGGGTGGCTGTGTGACAGCGAGATAGTTCTGAGCATATCCCCCTTGTGAGCTGCCGAATGTGCCGACCTTGCCAGTGCTCCACTCTTGTGTGGCGAGCCATTCACACGTGTCGTACCCGTCCTGCAGTTCGCCCCACTGCAAGGCTCGATACCCGACCCACGTCCCCTCCGAGAGATGGGTTCCACGAAAGTTGACGAGTGTGACAACGAACCCCGACCGTGCGAGGCCTGCTGCCGACCGACGTGTCGACTCGCCACGCAGGCTCGCATACCGCTGCTCAAATAGGACCGGCCACTCACCCTCTCCCGGCGGGAAGTAGACGTAAGCAGACAGATGCGTCCCATCCCGCATCGGAATCATCACGTGTCTTTCGGTCACATCCCCGAGATCGAGCGGCTCTTGAGCAGTGAGCCAGGAGGACACGCACAGGAGACTTGACCACGTCAGGAGTGTCCGACGCGTTGCAGCAGTTCTCATTCAACATCTCCTCGCGGTCAGAACATAGTGCGCTATTCAGCAACTGGTTGATTCGTCTCATCGGCCCGACGCTGAAAATGGCTGATCGGGTATCCCTGCTCGTAGGAGATGACATATTCGCCATTTGTCGTCGGGTAGCGAACTTGAACATCTCGTGTCTCGAAGTTCGTCGGGCCTGATCGGATGATCGCATCGGGACTATCTGGGCGGAGATACTTCCCGGCGACCTTGAGGACGATCACCGTCCGATTCCCCAGTGAGTGACTCGTGCCGGTGAAGACCGAGCCGTCGACATCCTGCTCGGTGATCCAATGTGGCACGACCGTCAATCCGGCGGCTTGCATGTGGGCAACCATCTCACGCTTGTCGTCAGGGAGACACATGGCATCGTCCACTCCATGCACCACTACAACGGGGCTCATGATTCCCAACTCCTGTATGACTGCCAGATGCGATGGGTTACCGATGTTGCGAATCTCCTGAGCATCGACCGCGAGGTAGTTGGGGCTCTCCGGGTCACGACTCCAGCGGGCATTCAGTGAGCTGCCGCCCGGGAGGTCGTAGGCCATGTCGTCCGTGAGCTTGGCCATTCCGCAGATATCGACGATGCAGACAAACGTCGTCGGGGCGAGCTTGTTCGCCATGAGAGACACGTTTCCGCCCCCTGATCCACCGGTGGCGAAGATGCGTCCCGAGTGAAACGGTCGCTCGTCCTGCTTGAGACCATCGAACACGAAATACAGTGCCCGCAAGGCATCAAGAGCTTGCAGGTATCCAAAATCGTACGGCTCCGGATCTTCGACCGACGCCTGTCGCCCACTTTGCAGATAGTTCACACAGATCGCGATGACATTCAATTTTTCAGCAAGCACGCGTGGATCGGCCGTCCCCACACAATCGGTCCCGCCCCAGTTGTGCAGTGTGAGCATCAGCCCAGTTTGCTCGTTCACCTGTTGCAGTTCGCCGCCCGGATAGTGGACCAACACGCGCACACTGCGTGCTCCAGGTCGTCGCGGCCACTCCTGAGCCGGGATCTCGACTGCACCATTCGACTCCGGCAGCGAAGGCCAATCTTGCGCATGTGCGGCCCTGTCGAGCATCAACGTCAGACAGATGACCAACGCCAACAGACTCATCAGACGGAATCGCAAGCTCATGGCTTTGTGTTCTTGAATCGAGAAGAGAAAATGCATCGCCGACAGATGATACTCCCAGCCCACCCCATGCTCACTGCGTCGGAGTGTACTTCCACTGTCGCTGTAACCAATCACTGAGAATCATCGCGGCGTCAACCGTGCTGTCCTGCGGACGGTCGATCAGAGTCAGATCTTGAGCCGCGACCAACTCCCGCATGAGTTCATCGAACTCGCCCTCAGACTCTTGCGGATCAACAACATCCGGATGCACGACGACCACATCCCACTCCTGATGGCCGAAACTGAGAGACCAGTTCATGAGCCAAGCGAAAGAACGGATGAACTCGTCACGCGAGGCTGCGGTGGCAGAGCGGGGGATCGAAATGATCACGAGGTCCGGCTTAAGTTCACGGACTCGGGCCTTCGCGTCTTGTTCCAAAGCCGGGATCGATTGACCCTCAACCGACCAAGGCACAACTTCGACAGATGCATCGGGCACAATCTGCTGGATTGCGTCAGCAACGGACTGGTCAAATGGCGCCATCGACAACACCTTGAGCGGCTGATCGGCTCGCAGCTTTGCGAACGTGTGCGGCAGAGCCGGTCGCAGCGGTGCAACGTCTGCGAGTGAGACCTCGCGTCCGGTGATCGTCTGTGCGATCTGCTCGGCAATCACCTCATGGCCGTCATGGTTGGGGTGAATCTCATCACTCATCAACAGTCGCCAAGCCTGGGGATTCTGCTCGCGAAATGCCTGGTACGCGGCATAAGTGTCACACATGGCGACGTTCGCTTCGCGGGCTACTTCACGGACGACATCACAGTATTGCTCCAGTTTCTCCGTCGGACGACCGGAAGTCGTGATCACCGAATTCGGCGTACAGAGGACAACCTCCGCACCGACAGCGTGGCACTTCTCAATGATTGTCAGCAGATTCGCCCGGTACTCGTCGAGCGGCACACGGGTCATGTCGTTCAGGCCGAACATCACGGTCACCAGCGAAGGCTTTTTCGCCAGCACGTCCTTGTCGATCCGCTTCAGAGCATCACGGGTCGTGTGACCGCTGATACCGGCGTTGATCGTGGTGACATCGGCTCGCGGGCAGAGACGACGTAATGCGATCTCCAGCAGATCGGTGTATGCCCGACGTCCGCCTGTGTGATAGTACAACCCGGTCACACTGTCGCCGAAACAGACGACCCGCATAGGCTCACTTCCGTTGACGAGCTTCTCCGCCGTCACAGGAACCGCCGGCTCGTGTTGAATCGCCGACTGCACCCGAGCCAGCAGCACGGCTCCCTCGCCTCCGCGACGTCGGGCATCGTCGTTCCAGATGCCCTCTGCCACTGTCACCCAGGACTCGGACTCCGTGATTGATGCGGCTCCAAAGTTCCCGAGTGTTGCCCCACGTTCCGGGAGCAAGACCTGTTCGGTCTCTCGTACGACGTGCAACCGCTTTGGGTCAACTTGGGCAATGAACAGAGGTGCTCGGTGCCGCATGATGTGGTCGTTGTCGGCTCCGCGTCGGTTGTAGACGAGGAACAGTCCGCCATTCTGGATGATCAAGTGTTGCTGGGTGTTGTAGTTGCCGAGTTCCGTGCCGTCATCGAACTGCCACAACTTCATGGGACGATAGTTCAACCCATCTTCACTGACGGTGACGTATGCCTGCAGGTCGTTGCGGATCGTGAGGAAGTACCGATCGTTGAACTCAATCAACGACGGTTCATACACACCGCGGGCCACATCGAGCGAAAGGACGTTGCCGTGTTCCTGATAGGTCAAATCGTTGCCATCGAACCAACAGCGGACGACCGTCGTTGAGAAGGGCACTGCCGTCGACGGTCCAATGTAGAATGGCAGTAGCACCGTGCCGTCCGCGTCAACAACAAACTGGGCACAGGCACTGCGCGCCATGTTGAACTCGTCGCCTGCGGGCATCTCCAGTCGTCGCCAGTGGGACCATTCGTTCGTGTTGGGATCAAAGACGGCATAAGCCGTCTGATTGGCGCGCGGCTGATCCTCGAGTTGTTCCCCTTTGGCGCTGTAACGCACCTGTGCCCCCACCGCGATGAGCTTGCCGGTCTGTGGATGCCAGCCGGGAGTGACGTCTGCGACTGCAATGTCCACGCCGTCCTCGTGCACCCAGTCCAGTTCCGGAATCGCAGTCGGACCGGACCACGTCGCCCCCAAGTCGTCCGTCCGCATCACACTCATGCCGGAGTAGTGATCCGACGTATAGAGATGCTTCTGCAAAGTCATGACGACGGATGGCGAGCCATTCTCATGCGGTATTGCCGCAGCTCGGGGATGGAACCATAGGAACTCGCCGTCGTCGTGAGTGAGAATCGTCTCGCGTTCCACGCGGTAGCCGACGGGCTCAAAGTCCGACTGCAGGGCACCCCACAAGACAGGCTGCATCTGAACCGATAACTCCTGATGCCCAGGAGGGTTGGGGTGACAGCCGTCAGTCGTCCAGTCACGCAGCGTCTGACCTTTGGACTCGGCAGTGGTCCAGTGAGCAAAGTGATCGATCAACGGCACGTCGAGTTCGTCGGCGACCTGACGACAGGCTGCGACGTACTGTTCCAATCGCACATTGGGGTGTTCGCCGACGCCGTTGGGACCTGCATCGACCGCCCATCGAGGTTCCGTCATCAGGACCGGCTCGATGCCAGCGAGCAGGAGACGGGTCACAATCTCTAGCAGATTGGCCGAATACTCGTCGACCGTGATGCGGCTGGCCGTCTTTCCCTGATCGACGTAACTGTCGTTCGTCCCGTACATCACGGTGACCACTCGTGGCTTCAGTTTGATGATCTCATCCAGCCGCTTGAGCGCCTGATCAGTTCGCTCGCCGCCGATGCCCACGTTGACGACCTCACAGTTGACACCTGCCGCTGAGAGAGAAGCTTCCGTCAACGACGCAAAGGTCTCGTCAGCCGCCACGCCGGTGCGGACGCCCTTCGTGATCGAGTCACCCAAGGTGACGATTGTTATTCCCGGTGAGACGGACGTCAGGTCGTCAGCCGTGGCGATGCCGCAACACACGAGCAGGAGCGAGGAGAAAATAATCTGTCGAATGTTCATGGCAATATCTCAACGAAGTCGGGGGCATCCGTTTGTTAATGGGGAGCGAAGCGACCTGTGACTCCCTCTCCCCTGATTCAGCATCTTCACGTGAATCAGGATCATCAGGGGGAGAGGGCCGGGGTGAGGAGAAACCAGTACGTCTTCCGATGTCCCCCTCACCCCAACCCTTGTATGTTGCCGCAAGCGGCGGGGAACAGAGTACCACCAACGAGCGGATGCACCCAACGGAGTCGTCCCGCGTCGGGACACGGTCTGGTTCATTGCACTGTCGAGACGGCAGTGGCACGCCTCACGTCGCGACTGTGCTCAATCGAGTTCTTTGATGGAGATGTTGCGGAACCAGAGGGTGTTGCCGTGGTTCTGGAGTTCGATCTGGCCGGTGGGATAGATCGGCTTGTCACGTTCCCAGAAGTTCTCCAACACCACGTTGTCCGTCACGAGTTGGTCATTCAGTTTGATCGTGACCTTCTCGCCGACCATCTTGATGGAGAACGTATTCCATTCGCCGACCGGATTGTCCGCTTTCACGAGCGGAAAGCGCGGGTTGTCCTTGTTGTTCCAGAGTGAGCCACTCCCCTTGTCGGCCCCATGCTTCTCGTAGGCTTTGAACTCGGTGTCCCAGATTTGGACCTGGGGAGTGCCACGGAGGTAGATGCCGCTGTCGCCGCCTTCGAGGATCTTCCAATCGACGTACATCTCGAAGTCGCCGTAGTCCTTGGCGGTGCAGAGGCTTTTGCCTTTGCCGTCGAACACGAGTTCACCATCCACGACTGACCAGTGAGCCCGCATCTCCTCGTCGGCCTTCTCCTGTGCCGCTGCCAACTCCTCGGGCGACATCTCGGCACGCGACTTGGGATTGCCGACGAGTCCCTTCCAGCCGGTGAGGTCTTTCCCATTGAACAGCGAGACGAACCCTTCAGGCGGCTCGGCCTGTGCGAGATTGTTCGTGACACACAGGTGTGTCAGCATGATCGTGCTAAAGAGCATGAGGGAACTTGAGAACCATCGACGTTGCATAGCCGCTCTCTCCGGTTGTTGACTTCGAGTGAATACTTGACGACAGTCACGATTGTTGGCCCCACGGCGACCACACGCAAGCGAGTCACGTCGTCATCCTGAACAACTGCACCCGCCGGGGAAGCTTGCAAGAGTGCATTCGACCCGTGAACAACCGAGCCGCCGCATCAATCGCACTCCATTTCGTTCCCTTCGTTTCCTTTTGTCAAAACCTTTCCCTTGATGATCGGCAGGGGTGACATGAGGAAACGAAGGGAACGAAGAGCTTGAGTTGGGGAACTCCGCCAAACATCTGGCGGACAGAAGTGGACCTGCACGGTTTCCGGACTCTCTCCCCGTTGGCAGCGACCGAGGAAGCCGTCATAATGAGAGTTCAATCTTGAGCATCCACTGGAGAATCCCATGCGTCTTCGACACGGTTTCGTTCTGTCAATACTTCACTTTGTCCTGTCGAGTGTGGCCTTGATCGCTGCGGAGCCGGGCGGGACGACTGCTGACGACTCACGACGTGAGATGGCGACGAAGCCCAGCGAGGTCATCAAGTTGTTTGATGGCGAATCACTGGATGGCTTCTACACCTGGATGAAGGACTCCCAGTACGAGGATCCTCGCCAGGTCTTTCGGGTGACCGACGGGATGCTGCACGTCACTGGCGAGGGACTGGGTGGAATACTCACGAAACAGGAGTATCGCGACTATCACTGTGTGCTGGAGTGCAAATGGGGAGAGAAGACGTGGGAGAACCGCGTCGATCGCACGAAGGACTCGGGTCTGCTGATTCATGCACAAGGAGCCGATGGATCGTACGGCGGCATCTGGATGCCGTCGATCGAGGTGCAGATCATCGAAGGCGGTTTCGGAGACTTTATTCTCGTGAGCGGTCAGGACACCGAAGGTAAGGATGTCCCGCTCGCGGTGACGTGCGAAGCTGGTCGAGATCGCGACGGCGAGGTCATCTGGCAGGATGGTCACCCGCGCGAGCGATTCGACGAGAACAACCGCAAACGCATCAACTGGTACGGACGCGACCCCGATTGGGCTGACGAGATCGGCTTCCGCGGTCGCGAAGACGTCGAAAGCCCCGATGGCGAGTGGACCCGGATCGACACGTTCGCAGAAGGCGGTCACATTCGTGTGTACGTCAACGGCGTGAAGGTCAATGAGGCGTTCGACGCATCACCCACGTTCGGTCGCCTTCAATTACAGACCGAACTGGCCGAGATCTTCATCCGTCGCTGGGAACTCTGGCCCATCGGCAAAGGACCCGGACCTGCCGATGCTGACCAAGAGTAGATCGCTCTCATCAAGCATCAGAATCTCGACCGGTGGGGAAGTATCGCTACTTGCTCACTTGGACGCTTCGTCACTCTCAACAGGCTCGAATACTCCGAAGGAGGACTCGATTCTGCACCGTGGCAGTGCGTCCTGAAGTCGTTTAATGCCGTCTTTCGTCATCTTCGTGCCGTTGGTGTACAGCAGGCGGAGGCTCTTCATTTTCGACAGATTGGGAACACACGCGTCAGTGACGTCTGTATCTCGGATCGCCAGTGCATGCAACTTCTGCGATCTTGAGAGATGCGCGATCCCCGCGTCATCGATTTGGCACCCCTCGATTGTCAGCGTTCCCAATTCGGGCAGTCGGGCGAGCTGCTCCAGCCCAGCATTGGTGATGCCCGTCCAGCCGAGATTAGCGCCCGTGAGCCTTGGAAGTTCAGCCATGAGTCTCGCGGATGCATCTGTAATCTGTGTATGCTCCAATCGCAGTCGAATGAGGGCTTTGAACTCTCGAAGGTCCTCAATCGTTTCGTCCGTGATGCCCGTGTCATTCAGGTTCAGGAAAGTCAGAGAACCGCACGGCTTGAGCGAGAGAATCTCCTCCTTCGTTAACTCCGTGTTGCCCGACAAATCGACACGAAAAACCCGAAACTGACGAGCGGGCAAACTGTCTGGTGCTTCGACATCGGTGAATGTCTTGTAGTCGTTTGTGATTGTCACCTTGCCCCCCGTGAACAACACCCACTCGGCCGCCTCTCGCTCCAGATCAGGCTTTATGAGGATTTCGCAATCAGGCAACGACCGTTGAAGAGCATCGACTCCACGTTCGGTCACCTGAGTGGCCCTCACGTCGAGGAATGACAACTTTCGAAGGCTCCGCAGTTTTGACAGCCCGGCATCGGTGATTCGTGTGCCCTGAAGACCGAGTGTGGTCATTTCGGGAACGTCCATTAAATGATCAAGACCATCATCGGTGATTGACGTGTATCTCAGAGAAAGACTCGTCAGCGCAGGAAACTCCTTCAGTACTCGAAGTCCTTTGTCACTCACCTGTGTACCCTGTAGGTCGAAAGCCCTCAGTGACTTCAACCCAACCAGTGACATCAGTCCGTCATCTGTAATCGGCAGGTTGATGAGTTGCAGCAGAGTCAGAGCCTGCAAGCGGTTGACTTCAGAGATTCCCACATTGGTGACTTCTGAATCTGACAGGTTCAATTGGAAGAGCTTCGACCAACTTGTGATCAGGTCGATACTGGCGTCACTGATGGATGTCCCGCCCAAATCGAGGATTTGAAGCCCCTCGAGCCCCTCCAGGTTCTTCAGCTCGGCATCATCGATCTCATCCAGCTCGGACAAGAAGATATTGAAGATCGAAAACGACGACTCGGGCAGTTCATCGACCGTCCCCACCTTTTTCTGTCCCTCCGGGTGCGCGTAGACCGTCAGATGTCCGCCGACCGAAAGCACCCAATCAGCGGCTTCGCGATCGCGAGCAAGTCGACCAAAGGTGCCGAAGTCGGAGATGATGTGACAATCCGGTGACTCCTCCGCCAGTCTCTTCACGCCGGCTTGTGTCACGTGCGTATTGTCGATCGCCAAGTGCCGTAGCTTGGAGAGTGTGGCCAACTGCTGCAAACCTTCATCAGTGATCTCGGTCCTGCTCAACAGGAGGAAGTATAATTCGGGATGCTTTTGCAGGGATCTGAGTCCAGCATCAGTGACCTGAGTGCCCCACAGGTTCAAATGCTTCATCTCAGGCAGTTGTTCCAAATCTGCATCCGAGATGGGTCGACCGGCGAGAGAGAGACCATTGAGTCCCTCCAAATGAGAAATGTGCGACAATCCGGCACCAGTCACCAAAGTCCCGCTCAGTTCGAGATTCGTCAGTGACGCATAGCGTCCGATTTGTTGCATCCCGGCATCCGTCACTTGAGTCTGATCGAGCTTGAGAAAACGGAGGAAGTTCAGTCCTTCGAGGTGTGCTAACGCCCGATCGTTGACGCTCTTGATGCCACTCAGGTTGACGGCCAACAGCCGGAATGATTGTTGGGGGAGATCACTGCTTGCGTGCACCACGGTGTCAAGTCCGCTTTGTTGTTTCACATTGACCCTCCCACCCTGCGCCAACACCCACAGAGCCGCCTCGCGATCACGGTCCTGGGACACTGCCTGCGGCGGGGCAGGCTCGATCGATGTCGACTCAGTCAGAGGATCGACCTTCACCGGCTGCAGACGAACGGTGGCGATCTCCTGACCGTTCGCATCCTTGACCGTGAAATGTTTGGTGAACACCTCGATGCCATCTTGTTTCACGATGAGTGTCTGCTTTTCCTCGCTGGGTATCACAGTGATTTGATGCTTGCCTTTCCTTTTGATCGTGATCACGTGCTGCTCATCAATGTAGACCTCGGCTCCGATGGCCTTGTCATCCACGACGTTCAGCACGACCGGTCCTGCGGGAGTGTCGATCGTGATGAGAATCCCCGCCAGCAACAGACCGGCGGCGAGTGTTCCTAAAATGGTTCCGACGAGCCAACGAGGCGGACCCGTTTTAGCAGGTCGGGGTGTCGGCTGGGCGGTGGTGTCGATCCGAATCTCCTGTGGCGTCACCTGATCGGTGCTGCCCTCACCGATGACAGCCGATTCTCCCGCCAGAAGTCGCGTCGGCTGATCAGCAGTCCGCAAACCGGCAGACCGTTCGGGGTGCATGTCTGTGCCAAATCCCGGACGACGTTGTCGGCTTGATGCATCAGGAGTGATCGTGGGAGAGGTCATGCTCTGCCCGGCACCTGACGTCGGCTGACGTTGGTGCTGCACAAGCGGGTCGAGGTCGCGGATGAGGTCGGTCATGGTTTGATACCGGTCTGCAGGCCGTTTGGCGATCATGCGGCGAAAGACCGCCTCGATCGGCTGCCAGTCCTGTGTGGTGAGTGTCGAGCCCTCCATGACGTTTGCGAGCGAGTTCTGGAGTGACGGGATCGGTTGTTCGCGATGGGCAAGGAGGCGTTCCATCGCGGTCGAGCCGGAGTAGGCGGGCTTGCCCGTCAGCAGGTAGTACAGCGTGATTCCAAGGGAGTAGATGTCACTGCGCTGATCGGCCAGTTTCGTATTCTGGGCCTGTTCGGGTGCCATGTAGTCGACCGTCCCCATCACGGTGCCCGAACCAGTCAGGTCTGTCGATGACTGAGAAGGCTCGCCCTCGACTTGCTCGATCCGTGCGAGCCCCATGTCAAGCACCTTCACGGTGCCCTTGGTATCTAGTAGCAAATTGGTTGGCTTCATATCTCGATGAATGACACCCTGTTGATGGGCGTACTCCAACCCGCGTGCCGCTTGGCGAATGCAGTCGTGTGCCATCTCGATCGGCAGCGGTCCATGAGCGCGCACGT
>JAJDEJ010000132.1 GCA_029259815.1 Planctomycetaceae bacterium
GTCATCACGCGGAGAGGCTGTCAGTTTTTACGAGGGGGACGGTAGTCAGGCGGCTTGGGATGCGCTACAGAGAAGAATATGACGACTCACAAAAATACAGAAGGCTTGGCGGTTCGCGTGAAGGGGCCGCAGCGGCGGCAGATGGCGATGCGGACACAGTCGCTGGATCAGTTGTTGCCGCACGATCATCAGGCCCGCGTGCTGTGGCAGTACGTCGAAAGTCTCGATCTGTCGGCGTTTTATGAAGGCATTCAGGCGGTGGACGGCGGGCGGGGTCGGGATGCGGTCGATCCGCGGATCCTGTTGTGCTTGTGGTTGCTGGCCACGCTGGAAGGCATCAGCAGTGCCCGGCAACTGGATCGCCTGTGTCAACGGGACTTGCCCTACCAATGGATCTGCGGCGAGGTGGGCGTCAATCACGATTTGCTCAACACGTTTCGCAGCGCTCATCCTGAAGCACTGGACAGGGTGATGATCGACACGATCGGCACGCTCTTAGCGCAGAATCTGGTCAGCCTGCAGCGTGTGGCTCAAGACGGCATGCGAGTGCGAGCCTCGGCGGGCAAGAGTTCGTTCCGCCGCAAGGACACACTGGAGAAACACCTCGCTGAAGCCCGCGCGCAGGTCGAAGCGTTGCAGCAACAGGGCGAGTCAGATCAGGGCGAGTCGGATCAGGGCGAGTCGGACCAGGGCGATGGCTCGACGGACGGACCCTCGCCGCGACAGCACTCCGCCCGCCAGCGCGCGGCCCACCAGCGTCAACAGCGGATCGAACAGGCCCTCGCGGCGCGGGACCAACTGCAGCAGCAGAGGGAACGGCGCAAAAAAGGCAGCGGTGCCGAGGCTCGCGCCAGCACCACCGACCCCGAAGCCCGCGTGATGAAGATGGCCGACGGCGGCTATCGCCCCGCGTACAACGTGCAGTTCGCCACCACCACCGGCACGCAACTCATCGTCGGTGTCGACGTGACCAACCAGGGCAGCGACGCCGGACTGCTCAGTCCGATGGTGGAACAGATTGCCGCGAACTTCGGCGAGCGGCCGCGCGAGTATCTGGCCGACGGCGGCTTCAACTCACGGGACGACATCACCCAATTGGAACAGCATCAGACGCACGTCTTCGCGCCGCTGAAGGAGGAAGAGAAACTGCTGTCCCAAGGCAAAGATCCCTCCGCCCGTCAGAAAGCTGACAGCGATGAGTACTTCGCCTTCCGCCAGCGGATGCAGACCGACGCAGCGAAGGCCGTTTATCGACAGCGTTCGGCGACGGCCGAGTTCCCCAACGCGGGCTGCCGCAACCGGGGTCTGACTCAGTTCCGCGTGCGGGGCCTGGCCAAGACCCGCACCACGGCGCTGTGGCAGGCTTTGGCTCACAACTTCCAAATGATCCGTCACCACGATTGGCTCCCCGCTCTGTTCGCCACTTGAGGATCGCCCTGTCGGGGAGGAATCCCCCGTCCCCGGACGGCGGAATGCCCCCCCTTTTGCCCCTTCTGCCATCAACACTCTGCCTTCAACCCGTGTTCGCCTGACCACAGCAACTCGTTCAACCAACACCGCGCCCGGGGTTAAAAAACTGACACCCTCGGAGCGTGATGGCTACTTGACATGCCTGCATGCAGGGCTTCGAGGTGGCGGGTGAAGTGGTCGGCGAGGATCTCCCTGTAGGTGTCGGGATAGGCGTCGAGGACGCGATGGATGCCGGTGCTCAACTCGCCGTTGGTGAGGACGCTGCCGAAAGTGCAGTGCAGGATTTGTCGACCGGGAGCGCTGAATCCCTTTCCAGCAGGGACATCATCCCAGCATTCGAGGTACTGCTGTTCGAGCACATGGACGTCGCTTACCTCTTGCGGAGGCGGAGCCGAGTCGAGGGTGGCGGAGACGTGATACGTGGCCTTGTCGATGTCGTAGCACTTGCGGGCGAACTCGATGATCTGGCGGAACAGCGGTTCATCGTGCTGGGCGACAACACGCAGGGCTTCGAGGTAACTGGTGCCGGCGGTCTTCACGTGAAAGCGACCATTCGTAGTTCGAGCGAGGGCGGCGTACATGGACAGTTTGTCGGAGCCGGAGTGCAGGCTCAACTTGTACGGCCCCAGCAGGTCGGAGATGGCCGCGTGGTCAGCAAGTGATGTCTCCAATGCCGCAACGTCCCCCTTGTAGTCAACACCCTTCTCGAAGTCGCCAATGAACCGGGGCGCGAGGCTGACGAGTTTCATTCCACGTTGAATGCACTGGTCGGCAATGATGTAGTGCTCTGCGAGTGTTGTCGGTTGCTCGGTTTCGTCGACCGAGAGTTCGATCTCGAATGACTGGCCGGATTCATCGCTTCGCATCCGAATGTGATCGCTCAGCTTGACGGCCTCGTTGATCGCTCGGCCATATTTGACAGCCGCTCTCACACAGGCGGTCTCGTCTAAGATGATCGTTGTCCCGGTCAGCAGAGCGATCGACTGACCACGATAGGCGTTCATCCAGGTGATCTGGTCAGCGACGGCACGAAACGCTTCCTGAAGCGTGGGCTCGTCGTAGTCGTCGGCCTGTTGGTCGACGTGCTCAGAGGGGTCGATCGTGAAGAAAGTGAAGCCGACCTGCATCGTGACGTCGACATCATCGGGCGTCTTGAGGTGGTCGGCATCGGCACCTGTCTGGCCCTGCCAATCGGCCTCCTTCATGCCGATGATCGCGTCTTGCATCACACTCTCTGGCGTGCGATCCGTGCGTGTCATCTCGCGGATTGACTGCTGTGGAAAGATCGGCTGAATCGCTCCGCCGGCACGTCGCATGGCTTCCACATGTCCGGGCGTCGCGTTACCAATGCGGTCACCAAAGCCGAAGGAGGCGGAGAGACCGAGTGTCTGGGGGTGAGTCATGGTGTTACTCTGATTGTCGATCGGGGACGCTCCTCATTTTCGGCCAGTGATGCCGCGAAAGCGATTCGGTCGTCTTCCGAAAATGGGGGGTGGACCCTTTGAGGTGGTTCCGAAGCCGTGGGAGAGGGTCCACTCCACTTTTTCGGATGGAGACAACTCTGCGTGGATGATCCACAGGCCGAAAAAGGGGAGTGTCCCCGACACGCTATCGTAGCGTAATGTTGCCCGGTTTCACGTCGGCGAGGTAGACGCCGATGCTGGCGAGGTCGGACATGATCTCCTGCACCCACGGCCAGTCGTCCTCGTATTGCTCCCGCTTTTCGGCGCGCCATGTGGCCATGACATCGTCGGGATAGTCGGGTGGAAAGTCGAGATAGGCCCCGGCAAAGTCGAGCACGAACGGCGGCGAGACGATCTCCATCTCGATGCACCACAGTTCGTTGTCGGTCGCGTAGATGTGAGGCACACTGCATCCGCGGACTTCGTACATGTCGTACTCGTCGATGCGAGCGTAGACATCACGTTCATTGCGGTAGAGTTGCTCGTGCTTGAAGCCCTTGATGGCGGTGTTTTCGTCTGTTTTGAAGACCATTCCGTCGTAGCCGAAACCGATCTGTTTCGCTAAACTCTTACCGACGGATCGAGCGAAGGTCTCGACGCGGTTTCGAATCTCTTCCTGCCAATCAAACATGATCCAGCCCTCCTCTGATTTTGGTCACTCTGCGGAAGTCGACCTGCGAATGATACTTGGTGATCGGATCATCAGCTTGCATGCTGTTGGCCCGGAAAGTGTAAAGCTGAGAGAGCCGATCGACGCTCCACCCGGACCGGCTGAAGTGATTGTCTCGATTGATGGTGATGAAGACCATACTCCGGTGATGCTGCCGGATGGCCTCAGTCGCGATTCGAAGTACGCTCGCACGATTCGCCAAGCCGACTGACGTCTGGGGAGTGGGTGAGTTTCACCGAAGTGGAGATGGGTGGCACGCCCTGACGACAGGAAGGGCGTGGCGAATCGCTCTGGGGCCTGCAAGTCTTGACCCGTGTCCACCACGCCCTTCCCGATGGCCAGGGACGTGCCACCCTCCAACCTACGCAAGCACGCGGCGGTACTCGTCGATCGTTTGCTTGGCGGCCGCTTCGGGGTCGGGCCAGGGGAAGGCTTCGGCGGAGAGGTAGCCTTCGTAGTTGATCTCTTTCAGTGCAGTGATGATGGGGGCGTAGTCCATGTGTCCGCAGCCGGCAGGACGGCGGTTGGTGTCGACGAAGTGGACGTGGCCGATGTGCTGGGCCCCGTCACGGATGCCCTGGGCGATACTCGTCTCCTCGATGTTCATATGGAACAGGTCCGCGAGCAGTTTGACGTTGTCCGTCTCCAGTGACTCGATGAGTTTGACACCCTCGGCCATTGTGTTGCACATGTTGGTTTCGTAACGATTGAGCGGCTCGTAAATCAGTGGCACGCCCTTCTCCGCGGCGTGCTTACCAAGCACGTTGAGCCCCTCACGGAGATGCTCGTACGCCGACTCCTCGTCGACATCGTCCTGCCAACGTCCCTGCATCGACCCAATGATGGCCGGGGCTTCGAACTCGGCACCCATGTTGATCATCGAACAAATGAACTCAATCGCATTGTCCCGCGTCACCGGATGGGCATCGACCAGATGCACACTATGTACGACCCACCCTGCCCCGGTCCCGACCGCAGCGACCTTGAGACCCGCATCGTCGAGCAACGTTTTGACTTGTTTGACTTCGATGTCGATGGGTGACGCGGCGAAGATCTCGATCGCATCGTAACCGAGGTCCTTCGCCTTTGTGATGGCGTCTTCCAGGTCATGCCAGAACACGAACGGGCCGCCGCGGGCTTCTTCGACGAGAGAGATGGTGATGGCAGATTTCATAGGGAGTATTCAGTTTTCAGTGTTCAGTTGTCAGATTTGGGGGTTCACTCTTCGGATCAGGGCTGAGAGCATTCGTTTGACCTCTTGCACTTGAGCGGTCATTTGCTCATACGATGCGGGTGAGATCAGTTTCAGGTCTGAGGCCAGAATGAGATGGTATTCGACTTCGCTGGCAGAGCCAGATGACATTGTGAGAAATCTGGCGAAGTCTGCACCACTGTTTCGACCACAACCCTCCGCAATGTTCGCGGCAATCGACGCACTGGCACGTGGCAACTGACTCCTCAGACCGTACAACTCGGACGGGGGAAAGTCTTCAGTTGCTGCATAGACATTCAGCGTCAACTGATGACTCTGCTGCCACACACCAAGATTCCGAAAGTCCTGCATGCTTTTTCGACTGCCATCTGAGCACTGAAAACTGATCACTGACAACTCAACTCGAACAAACATCAACAATTGCCTTGATAACGCCTGTCTCCGGTTTCGTGTACGACTCGAAGTTGTCGATCATGTCATCGAACGACGTGCGGTGGGTGATCCAGGGGTCGGTGTTGATTGTGCCGTTTTCGATGAGGTTGATGATGCGGCGGAAGTCGCTGGGCAGGGCGTTGCGGCTGCCTTTGATCGTCATCTCAGGTTTGTGCAGTGAAGGGTGAGGAAAGCTGACGTTCTCGGTGGTGATGCCGACATAGACGAGGGTTCCGGTGTGGGCGACGTACTGGAGGGCGCTCGACATTGAATGTTGGTTGCCGGTCGCGTCGGTCACGAGTGTGTAGCGGTCGCCGCTGGTGATGTCGTTGATCTGTTCCATCTCGCTACCATCGTCCCTGAAGGTGATGGTGTGTGGGACGCCGTAGGTTTCGCGGCAGAAGTCGAGGCGGGACGAGACCATGTCCATCATCGTGATGGTCGCGCCGGTGAGTCGTGTGAACTCCAGAATCGCTAGGCCGATCGGTCCGGCACCGATGATGAGCACGTGATCGCCCTCTTGTGGTGCGCCACGGTCGGTGGCGTGACAGCCGATGGCGAGTGTCTCGACGAGGGCGAGTTGGTCATGCGTCAGCGACGTTGACGCGTGCAACTTGTCGGTTCGAATGACGAAC
>JAJDEJ010000133.1 GCA_029259815.1 Planctomycetaceae bacterium
ACCATCTTCTCTTCGGTCATCTCCTGAATCGCATACTTCGGCCCCTCCTTGCCCATGCCGCTGTGTTTGAGGCCGCCGTAGGGCATGGCGTCGGCTCGCCATTGGGAGGCGAGGTTGATGTTCAGGTTGCCGGCGTCGACCTGTTGGGCGAACTGCATCGCTCGGTCGATGTCCTGCGTGAAGATACCGGCGGCGAGGCCGAACGAAGTGTTGTTCGCCATTGCAATCGCCTCGTTGATGTCGTCGAACCGTGTGATGGCGACCGCTGGGCCGAAGAGTTCGTCCTTGCTCACCCGCATGTCCGGGTCGACCTCGTCCAGAATGGTCGGCTGATACCGGGTGCCTTCACGTGAGCCTCCGGTGATGAGACGAGCTCCGCCACCGACCGCTTCGTCAATCCATTCGCCGACGCGCACGGCATCGTCCTCACGAACCATCGGCCCGACGTCGGTCGCATCATCCAACTGGTCGCCGAGTCGGATCGCTTCCACCTTCGGCTTGAGTGCATCGAGGAAGTCGGCTCCGATCTTGCGATCGGTGAGGATGCGTTGAGCTGAGATGCAGACTTGTCCTGCGTTCGCAAACCCTGCCTTCGAGATGGCGTCAGCGGCTTTGTCGAGATCTGCATCATCCATGATGATCACAGGGCTGTTGCTGCCGAGCTCCATCGTGACTTTTTTCATCCCGGCTGCTTTGCAGATGGCATCGCCGACTTCGTAGCTGCCGGTGAAACTGATCTTGCGGACACGGTCATCACTGCAGAGGGCCTTGCCCAGTGTGCTCCCGGAGCCAGTGATGCACGCGATCGCTGACTCAGGCAGACCCGCTTCGAGGAACACTTCTGTCAGCTTGAGAGCCGACAGTGGCGTGTCGGAGGCCGGCTTGATGATCACACTGTTACCGCCGGCGATCGCTGGGCCGACTTTGTGTGTCACGAGGTTGAGCGGAAAGTTGAAGGGCGTGATGGCCGCAACGACTCCGCAAGGGACTCGCAGCGTGAAGCCAAGTTTCCCCTGACCGTTCTCACTGCCATCGAGCGGGATCATTTGTCCGGTCAGCCGTCGTGCCTCTTCTGCTGAGATCGCGATCACCTCAGCCGCACGCTTCGCTTCGACACGGGACTCAGCAAGGACCTTGCCTTCTTCCTGGGAGATGATTCTGGCAAACTCCTCGACCCGTTCATGAATCAGGTGAGCGACCTTCTCCAGAATACGGCTGCGATCATAGGCGGACATCGCCCGCATGGTCTTCGCACCTTCGATGAGCGTCGCCAACGCCTGATCGACGTCCTTTTCAGTTCCCTTGGGGATGGTATCGATGACGGATTGATCGAACGGGTTCAGCACGTCGATCGACTCTGCTGCCTCTGACCATTTGCCGGCCACGAACATCTTCATAGGAGATTCCTCGGTCTCTTGTCCCGCGATGGCACGTCAGTGAGCGATCGTCGTTTGTTGACGATCCGTCTGCAAGGTGCGAGACTAACGGGTCCCTGAGACACTGCCCACCCGGAGATTCCCCACCCATGCGACGCTTGTTTGTTGCCCTGTGCCTGACGTTTGTCCTGTCCGCTTTGACCACCAATCCGAGTCATGCGGAGAACTGGCCCCAATGGCGAGGGCCGAGTGGCAATGGCTTATCGAGTGAGACGGACATCGCGACCGAGTGGAGTCAGGACAAGAATGTCGCGTGGCGCCTGCCTCTGCCTGGTCCCGCGGGGGCGACGCCAATCGTCTGGGAAGACCGGATCTTCCTCACCTCCACGATTGGAACTGACGAAGGAGCCGATCTGGTCCTGATCTGTGCCTCGACTGACGGCAAGCAACTGTGGCAAAAGAAAGTTGGCAGCGGCAACCTGAACGCTCGAACGACCGAGGGCAACTCGGCTTCGCCGACCCCCGTGACAGATGGGCAACATGTGTGGACCTTCTTCGGCACGGGCATCCTCGGCTGCTACGACTTCGACGGCAACAAGGTCTGGAAGTTTGACGTGCAGGACCGGTATGGTGAATTCGACATTCAGTTCGGCATGTCGTCCACTCCCGTGCTCGACGGCGATCATCTCTATCTGCAACTGCTCCACGGCAAATGGGGAGGAGAATACCTCGTCCAGAAGGTCGTCAAGCTGAAGAAGTCGACCGGCGAAGATGTGTGGGCTATTGACCGTGAGCCCGAACCGGGGGCCAACCCACTGGAGATGGGCGAGACGAAACACTCGTATGCGTCGCCCATCATGTACAACGACGGCGAGCGGCACTGGCTCGTCACGCATGGAGCCGACAGCACGATCGGGCATGATCTGTCCGATGGGAGTGAGGTTTGGCGGATCGGCGGACTGAACGGTCCGTCTTCGTTCAACCCCGGCAAGTTCGATCAGACGTTTCGGTTTGTGTCGTCACCGACAGCGGTCGACGGCACCATCGTCATCACGACTGCCAAACGTGGACCTTCGGTTACTTTGAAGGTTGACGATGACCTGCGTGGACGGATCGAGAAACCATCCAAACAGATACGGTGGGTCAATGACAAGACGCCCGACGTCTGTTGTCCGCTAATCGTCGATGGGTTGGTCTACTTCATTCGCAAGAGTGGTCAAGTCTTCTGCGTCGACTTGGAGACCGGCGACGAACTCTATTACGAGAACACCCATCGACAGCAACACCGCTCTTCGCCCATCTACTGTGATGGTCACATCTACAGCACGGCTCGCGATGGACACACGACCGTGTTCAAGACTGGCCCGAAGCTGGAGATCATTGCAGAGAATGATCTGGGCGAGACGATGACAGCGACGCCCGTGATCTCGAACGACACCCTCTACATGCGGACGTATGACGCCCTGTACGCCATTCGCAAGTGAGTTTCGTCAAACGAAGCACCCCGGCTGCTCGAAAGCAGCCGGGGTGCTGACACGCGCATTGACCCGCAGTGCTGTTCAGTTGGCGTCGTGAATGTCTCTCGACTCTCAGTACAGATCTTCCAGCGGCAAGAAGTAGCGGAACGCCGGTGCATATTGCGGCACATAGCGATACCCAAGGCCAAAGCCGCCATGATACGAACTCACACCGCCTGAACCGTAGTAGGGGCCCACGCCGCCATAGCGGTTGTACAGAAACAGGGGAGATCGAGAAGTTGGCTCATTCAACCGTGGGACGTAATTCCCCTGACCAGCCGACTGCCGCGGAATGCCTGTCAGCAGTTCCATAGCTGTGTCGTGACGGTAAGACGGGTTGGCGAGATACTCTGTGCGGCTGTAAGGGACGGACTCGTAGATTCGCCGATACTCAGCGGCAGGTGATGGCTTTCCGCCATTGGGGATGATGGCGATCCCGGTCTCGGGAGACTCGTAGAGTTCCGGCGCGACGACGTCTGGAGTTTCTGGTAATTGCGTCTCTGCCTGCGGGGCGGGAGCCGGAGGCATCGGCGTGGAACTCTCTTCCGGCATGGGTGTGGGAATTGCTTCCGCTTGAGGCGTCGGCTCAGCCTGAGGAGGAGAAAACGGGTTCTCAGCCTCGGCTGGCGGTGCGGGCTGATCATCGAGGGCAGCGACGATCCGGTCGGCCGGCGAAATGGTGATTGTCCAAGTGCCCCCATCTTCAGTGGGAACGCGAACGACTTCCGCTTTGGCAAGATGCCCCACCAACAGGACGGCTGGTACTAACGCAAGCAGGAACGCTCGCCGAAGGGACGGTCGGCGGACAAGTGATGGATAAGTTTTGGACATTGTCGAGGGCCTTCAAACGGGGCGGGGCAAATCGTGCAAATGAGTCTCTCCTTCGAGCCTAGAAGTCGTGAAAGACCAAAGTCAATTCGCATTTGCCCCAACTTGCGAGTCGAACGTTGACCAGGCTGCTACAGGCGTTCTACAGTCCGATTGCAAGGACGATTCACGTTTGTTGATCGTCGACGACACACACTCGCCTCTTCTCATGGGAGTCTGCTACTAATGTCCGCGAAAGCCTGGGGCGGACGCTTCGCCCAATCGACTGACGCCCGCGTCGAAGCCTTCACTGAATCGATCAGCTTCGATGCACGTCTCGCCGAGGTCGATGTGCGAGGTTCGCAGGCCCATGCGCGGATGCTGGCGACGGTTGGACTGCTAACCGACGACGAAGCGGACCTGATTTGTGCGACGCTTGACGATATCCGAGGCGAGATCGAGCGGGGCGAACTCCCGTTTCGCACAGACCTCGAAGATATCCATATGCACATCGAGAGCCGGCTCATCGAGTGCATTGGAGACGTCGGTCGCAAACTGCATACGGCCCGCAGCCGCAATGATCAGGTGTCGACGGACCTCAGGCTGTACGTCCGTGACGCGATCGACCATCTCGACGAGTTGCTGGCCGACGTGCAGAGGGCGTTCGTTGGACGCGGCGAGAGCGACGCGGACATCGTGCTCCCAGGGTACACACACTTGCAACGCGCTCAACCGGTGATGGCCGTGCACTACTGGCTCGCCTACTGCGAAAAAATCCAGAGAGATCGCGATCGACTGTCGGACACTCGCAAACGTGTGAACGTCTCCCCTCTCGGTTGTGCAGCGCTCGCTGGAACGTCACTGCCCATCGACCGTGAGCAGACGGCGAACGCACTCGGCTTCGACACCGTCGCAGCAAACAGTCTCGATGTCTCCAGCGACCGCGACTATCTCGTCGAGACGGCGTCATGCCTCGCTTTGATTGCAGCACACCTCAGCACGTGGGCCGAGGAATGGATTCTGTGGAACACGACTGAGTTTGGCTTCCTCACGTTGCCGGATGCCTTCACCACCGGTTCGTCGATCATGCCACAAAAGAAGAACCCGGATGTCCTCGAGCTCATCCGAGGCAAGAGCGCCCGTGTGATGGCAGCGGTGCCGCAACTGCTGATTTTGGTTAAGGGTCTTCCCCTCGCCTACAACCGCGATCTGCAGGAAGACAAGCTCGCCCTGTTCGATGCTTTGGATACCGTGACCGCGTGTCTTGAACTCGTGCCCGCGATTGTCTCGAACGCTACGCTCAATCGAGAGACGATCAATGCAAGGATTGAAGAGGGCTTTCTCGACGCAACGACGCTGATGGAATACCTCATCACTCGAGGCGTCCCGATGCGGACAGGCCATGAAACAGTTGGCAAGTTGGTCGCCCTCGCCGAGTCACGCGACTGCCGACTGGCGGACCTGGCACTCGATGACCTTCGCGATGCGTGTGATGCGGTTGATGAGTCGGTATACGACGTCCTCGGAACCGCGAACGTGGTCAACGCCTTGCAGAGTTACGGTTCGGGAGGGAGCCGACCGGTCACAGAACAACTGGTGGCATGGCGAGATCGACTGAATGAGGCGTGACGTTTGTCAATTCGATCCACAACAACGCTTGCGGATTAGCACAACCAGAAGACATGGAATTCGCCGGGAGGGTACTTTACGAACGTTCTGGTTGTGCTAAGCCGCAAGCGATGGTCGTGAGCGGGTGACACGATTGTGAACGGAACGTCAGTGGGCCGGTGTGTCTGTCTCATTGTCGTCGGTCGAATCAGTCTCCCAATTGACCGTGTTCTCCGGGGTCGGCTCGTAGGGGTGTGACGCCCGCCATTTGCCCCAAAATAGTGTGGGATGCGTCTTTCGCCAGAGGGCCAATGCGTTCCCCACGTGACTATAAAACGTGTACCGGGGCAGAATGTCGTTCGCCGTTTGACTCGTTGTGGTGTCAATGATCCAGCGGGCCGCCTTGAGGATCTGTTCATCGGGCGGATGCAATTCGGGCGGAGCGATGGCGAGCCACTCAAGATGATGACCAGTGGCGATCACCTGCTTATAGACCTCTTCGTCGATGTGGGTCGTCGCGGCGTCGGCACCATCGGGCCAGTTCGAGGGCCAACGGCCATCGTCCCACTGGGCGGCCATGATCAAGTCACGGACATTCTCCAAGTGGGTGTACGCTGCGGCACGCACGCCATCGGAGAGGATGTCAAATTCGTCATCCAGTCGAATGAGTAGCATCAGGGAGTACACCCGATGCGTGCCGCTGCACACACCGAGTTGTTTGTGCCCGCGCAACAGACGCCGAGCCAACAGGTCGAACGAGTACTGTCGTCCGCCGGAGCCGATCCACTCGCGCGTTGGTGGCAACCAGAGGCCAAAGGCCATCGCAGTCCATTCTGTCTCGCGTTCATCGAGGCGAAAGTCACGCAGTGACTCCTGAATGACATCACCAATGACCATACCCCGACGAGCAGGTCCGTAGACGGGTGTGTCGATCGTGATGCCCCCTTCAGTGAGGCTGGCGAGCCAGTGATCGTGATGCACGGACGCTCCCGCCTCGCGACCCCAGCGGATGGCGAGCCCTTCGGGTCGATCAACCACGAGAGACTCCATGTCGCTCCCCCACGAGGCGGCATAGCGGGCGTGATCGGTCAGGAATCCTTCCATCTCGCGGCCCGACATCGCCTGCGGATCGTCGAACTTCGCGTTGACGCCCCAGATACGGACCGCGTGTTCGACGAAGTTAGGCTTCGTGTGTTTGTGATGGAATCGAGGCACGACCCGCTCCAACACGGCAGCTAACTCTGCGTCGCTCACAAGGTCCGACCGATCATAGAGCGGCTCGACGACCCATGGCTCAGAACGCGGGATGACGACCGGCGCGAACGGTTCGCGACCGAGAATCTCCTGCTCGATCACATCCTGAGCTTGTGGCGTACTCACGGCATACGCCGCCCCGAACGCCACGAGGACAACCGCTTGAATGGTCAGAAATGTCTTCCACGGAAATTGGCGCATGAGTGTGAAGTGAGCGTGAAGGGTTCGGGAATTGAATGGGAGCAGAATCGACAGGTTTGATTTGGAACACTAATCGACACTAATAAACACGAATCGCAATTAGTGAAGATTAACGGTGATTAGTGTTCCCAAGTCCTTTCCTTTCAGATCGGTGTCTTGCGGATGAAGGCGATGGACATGTGGTTTTCGTAACCGATGCGCCAGATGTCCTCCTGACTGCGGAGGGCCTTGATGAGGGCTTCGCGATCAGTGGTGTCGAGGACGATAGCGTTGACGCCGTAGCGGTCGAGTTTGTCTTCCCAGCCGTTACCGACGTGGACGATCGACAGATAATCCTGCCACACTTCCTCGGGAACGAGGTGGGCATGCGAGTTGACGAACAACTGCAAGTCTTTCGGTCCGGCCCAGAGCAGGTAGTCGCCCCATTCGTAGGTGTTGAGAACCAGCCCCTGCGGCGGGTGCCGGTGCAGGTACCCGGTGACAGTGCGTGGTGTCTGCTGAGAGGTGCTCTTCGCGAACTTGCGTGCTCGCTCCTCCGGCGTCTTCGGTTGACCGTGCAGCAGTGTGAGACCGAAGGGTGTATATGCGAAGAAGATCCATGCCAGACCAATCGTCACCACAGACCATTTTCCACTGCGGGGAGACGGAGCAGCTTCGATCGATCGTCGACGACGGAAGATGGCAGCCGTGTGAATAGCGAGGTAGTACGCTGCGATTGGTGCCCACCAGACGATCATGCGGGAGGACCACAAGGCCGCGACACCCAGTCCCACCAGCAGCAGAACTTCGCTCGATCGCACGCGTCTCGGGCTGAGGCGGTACGCGAACATCAGGGCCAGTGCGCAGAGCAGGGCCGCTTTACCTTGTGACATCCGCAGCGTCAGGGGGTCCCATTCGATGAGATCATGAACATTGGCGTTGCCAGCGACGGCGAAGACCTCCCCATACAGGCCGATGCCGTACGGGTTCAGAAGCACAGCGACGGCGGCAAGTTCCGTCAGCACGAACAGCCGTCTCACTTGACGACTGGCAGTGACCGCTCGCCAGTTGCGTGTGCGACGAAACACGTCGATCGCATGACCGGCACACATTGCTGCAAGCAATCCCAGTCCCACGATGAATGATCCATGCAGATTGGCCCAGAGCGCAAAGAGGACTGGCACCACAAACCACCAGGCGGTTCGCCAGCGACAGGCTGTGACCAAGATGAACAGTCCCACGAAGGCGACGAGCCCGAACAGTTGCGGTCGCACAAGAAGCAGTTGTTGATAGTCGACGATGGCGAACGAGATGAGAGCCACGAACCCGGCCCACACGGAGCTGTTGGTTTTGCTCAGGACGCCGGTCAACAACAGAATGCAGGCGGTGGTAATCGAGGCGGCGTACAACATCTGCAGTGATGCCACGCCGAACTGTCGGTAGAGGCCATATCCGATCAACTGGCTGAGCCACGCAGTGTCGACGAACGTGACGCCAATCGACAGAGGCATCAGGGGTTCGACATCCGGCAGACGTCCGTGCTCCCAGATCCAGCGACCGTAGGAGAGGTGTCCCCAGATGTCGGTGTGCCACAGTGGCTGATAACTCAAAACGAGATACAGCAGGCCACTGACAGCCGTCCACATGGCGAGCACGCGCGACCCCTGCAGCCACTCCGGTACGCGGTCCTCCAGCACGTTGAGGTCCGGACCTGACTGAGCGTCTGGCGTCTCGACTGATTCCGGGTGCTCACTCTCGCTTGGAGTTTCGCTGTCCGGCTGGGTCAGAGCAGTGCTCATAGTCGCTTGAGGGCTGATGGAGAGGGAGGGGATGAGTCCCTGTCGATCCCCATTGACAGGTCATGTGAAGGATAGGACGCCCACTCCTCGATGCTGGCAGGGTCTGCGGGCATTGTACGTCAGCGTGACTCCATCATGTCGATTACAGCGAAGGTGACGCACGACGTCTGTTCACAAGTTGTGGCGATTATGCAGATCAGGCGATCTGGGAAGGATCGCTGTTCCCCAGATTCCGGGATTGGGCTACAAATCGCCACGCATTGAATTGTCGTCGGAGATCAGAACGAGAGTTATTCGACGGCGGAGCCGTCGGCTTGGGAACATCGATAATCGCCAGTCAGTCTATTCGTCGCATGCCGTGGATGGTCGTGGTGAGTGCTCTGTTGCTCATGATGGCCGGTCTCGCGGGCATTACGCGCGGCGACGAGTTGATCAACAGCGGGTCACTCCATTCCCGTCAGCTGATGTGGATCATCATCGCTTTGCCGGCAATGTTCGCGGCAGCTTGGATCCCGTATCGCGTGTGGAAGCCATGGAGTTACCCGCTCTTTCTGGCGACACTCCTGCTGTTGGGGTTGGTCTATCTCTTCCCGGCGAAGAACGGGGCCCATCGTTGGATTCCGCTCGGCATCGCCGACATGCAGCCGTCCGAACTTGCGAAGCTGACATACATCATGGCTCTCAGTCATTATCTGATGTACCGCAGCAACTATCGACGACTGACCGGACTGGTGGTGCCATTTGCTCTCACCCTAGTGCCAGTCGTGCTCATTCTGCGTGAGCCGGACTTGGGAACATCGCTCCTGTTCTTTCCCGTACTGTACGGCATGTTGTTCGCGGCTGGGGCGCGGGTGAAGCACCTCGTCGCGGTGGCAATGCTGGGTGTGATCGCCATGCCTGTGTTGTGGACGCAGATGAGTGCTGAGCAGAAGTCGCGGGTGACGACCCTGTTCAACCAACAAGACGGCGGACCCGCACCGCGTGGCGACGGCTATCACCTGCATCAATCCAAACAGGTGCTGGCGCTCGGCGGCGTGTGGGGCAGCGACGTGACCGGCATGCCGATCGATGATCCCTTGGCCTATCACCTCCCAGCTGCTCAGACAGATTTCATCTTCTGCCTCATCGGCGAACGCTGGGGACTGCCGGGCACCATCGGTGTGCTGCTGGTGTTTCTCGTGCTGTTCGCGCGGGGGCTGATGATTGCTGCCGGCACTCAGGAACCGTTCGGGAGACTGCTCGCTGTCGGCATCGTGACCCTGTTTGCGTCTCAACTCATCATCAACACAGGGATGACCGTCGGTCTGATGCCAATCACTGGCTTGACGCTGCCACTGGTGAGCTACGGCGGTTCCAGCCTCGTCACGATGTGCATCGCCCTGGGCCTGCTGATGAACGTCGGCCTCCGCCCCGGCTACGAGATCACCGGCGAACCCTTCCGCTTCCGTGATGGCGAGTGACTTGTGTTTCGAGAGATTCGAACAACTTGGGTGGCGAACAATCGCCATAACAGATATTGCACATTGAACACTTGTACCGGTCTGTGTCATCCGGATAGAATCACGATCTTCCGACCCGAGAAAGGAGTTCACGTGACAGGAAGCAACGCACTGCTTTTTGATGAGACTCAGGCAAATATAGCAGAGACGTATCGCCCACTGAGCAGTGTCTGGGAAGGCAGTGACGGGGAGTTACTGGACGCGATGCTCGATTTCTACCCCAGCATCGATCCAGATCCGATTCTGGATGCAACTTACAACACCGGTCGTATCTGGCGTGGATCGACACGAGCTGAGTCGATCGTGTCCATGGATATCGATCCGCAGTATGAGCCGATGATTCTGGCGGACAATCGGACGATGGAGGGTGTTCCTGATCAGGAGTACGGAACGGTTGTGTTCGATCCTCCACATGTCGGACCGCAGGGTCGAGACAAGAGCGTCAAGCGGTTCGACGTCGACTTTGGTGCGAGTGTCGAGTGTGGCAAAGAACACGGCTGGACGCTGAGCTACTTGTATCCACCTTTTCTCGAACAGGCAAAGAGGGTTTTGAAACCCGAGGGGCTCGTTCTCGCAAAAATTACGGACATGGTGAACAGTCACCGCTCCCGCTGGGCACACTGCGACTTCATGCGCATGGCGGAAGAGGCGGGATTCACTGTCTGTGATCTCATCATCAAGGTCCGCACCGGTCCCATGCAGTCCAACAAGTGGAAGGTGGCCCACCACGCTCGCAAGCGGCATTGTTTTTGGATCGTCTGCCGGAATGGCTCGTGCTGTGAGAGACGTCCTCCGGCGAACTCACTTTGAGAAGTGTTCACCGATCGCAGTGATGATCTCGCTAACATCTTTACCTTCTTGCATCATTGGTGCCCACGGTCGACCCGGGTGAATGCTATCCCAATCTGAACGTTTCTGTGTGTACCGGGTCTTGCCAGGGTGATGGAGACCGAAGCCGTCGACGACGGAGTTCCACACAGGATGAAATTGTGCGATGAGCAGCGATTCCGCGATCGTAATCCAAATCGGTGTCACGATCAGGTATCGACATGCAAAGTCAGGCAAGTCGAGATTCTCAGAGGCGTCAATCGATGACGTATGATCTCTCATCCGATTCCACAGGGCGGGAGAGGTTGTGTTTTCGATTTGACGTAGCGCTGCGGGACCGCGACGACTTCCGGGTCTCGCCGCCTTACCGACATAGATCGGGGTCTCTGATTGACTGATCGGAGCATATGGTGCGAATCCACCCTCGTAATAGATGAGGTACACCCCGGCTCCAGAGAACGACTGCGAAAGTGGGAGCGGTTGCTTTGGCCTTTTCAGGAGTGCCGAAACCACGGTGTCAGCAATCGTGTGATAATCCAGCGGATCGAATTCCTTGATGAATTCCTTGCCGGTGTCTCCAGACATCAGTCTCTCCACAGGGTCTTCACTCAGCGTTGGTCGACGAAATACGTGTAGGGCACGATGGCGTGGGCGATTGTGGGCTCTTCGTAGTAGTGCGGCCACGTGTGGTTCAAGCCGACGTAGTAGGTGACGTCGAGATCAATTGCCTTACAGCTCTCGTATCCCAAGCGGGTGCGGTCCCAGCGGGTGAAGCCTGTGGCACCGATCGCCTTGCGGGAGAATGGTCGGCGGAATGGGTACAAGTTCAGTGCCCAGTCGCCTCGGTTTTGCAGGTTGACGACACCCTCGACTTGAGACATCGCGCGACCATACTTCTGCCCGGGGTTCAGCCAGTGGCGGTCAAATGCTGCTGCCGCAAGAACCGCGCGGTAGCGACGGTGTGCTCCTGTGTTGTACGGATAGGTGTAACCGGCAACCTGTCCACCACCGAGGAGGTGCAGCGTGGCCGCCGTCGTTCGTGCTCCGTGACTGTGCCCGACCAGACAGACGGGACACTCCGGAGGAAGCTGACCAATCAGGTCGGCCAGATAGAACGCATTATTCGCCGCCCATTTCCCCCGTTGATTGATGAGAAGGGGAGTGAACACCTTGTGAGAGGCGTCACTCGGCCACGTGTAGAAAATGACCTGAATCGGCAGATGTGGGGCCGCCTGTCGAATCCAGTTGTATGTGCGTGCAGACTCATACTGATGCGACTGAGCATCGACGAATGCTCCATGAATGAAGATGCAGACCGGCACACCAGGGATGATCTGGCTCCTTAACATCGGCAGGTTGGTACACTGCAAGCGACCGTCTGCCAGGCGATGGAAGTACTCGAGATTACGACACCGATTCTTTGCAGCGTTCTGCGGCAACCCACGGCTACTGGCGATCCAGTAACAGGGTTGTGGGTGAGAGATGACTGGAGTGGAAGTGATGCCGTGTGGCGATTGGTAGGCAGGGTCAAACGAGTGACCAGGCATCTGCCCCTGATGCACCTCGTACTCCGGCTGGACTTCGCCTCCCTCGTGTTCCTCACCAAGATCTGGAAGAGTCAGCGCTGGCTGTTGGGAATAGTGGGTGTTGACTGTCTGTGCGCTACCGACAAGCGGAGTCATCAGCACAGCGAATGCAGTGACACACAAGAACCAGTTGAGTTTGTCAGAAGATCCCAAGCGGTTTGTCATCATGTCAAAAGCCCGAAATCGGGTGCATGCTGTCTCACCCTGCGACGCATCGAAGAGTCACAGCATGGGTCAATCAGGAGACGAGTCACATCTACAACGAGTGACGGCTGTTACACGTCAATCCTTTGACCTGCCCTTTCCGTCCGCCCGGCTGCCCTGCCGGTTGGCTTTGGACTTCACTGGGGTTGCCATCGTGCACGGAACCCATGACGAGACCTCCACTTGTCGTCCTACATGCTTCCCTGTATCGACCTTGAGAGCCGCATGTCCAGATCGGTGACGGCGGATTCCGCCTGACAGGACGAACTGCGAATGGATGGCACCACTGAGGCAAAGTCAACAAAGTCTAACGGTAGGAGCAACTGTTGTGCCGGATCACATCACTGCAAAATAGATGCTGACGGCAAAGTCAAAACCTGCGGGAGTGATCTCTTTGGGGATCTTGCGATAGATGCAGTAGTTGCGGATCTGTAACAGTAGGTCGCGGGGCTGACACGCGCGGAACGGACGATTGACCGGCTTGTAATGTTTCTCAATGAGATGCTCAACCGCATCGGGGTTATGCACCATCCCCAGAATGGGTGCCATGATCTCGAAAAGTTGACGGAAGTGCTCTTCACTCGGATCGGGGACTTCGATTTTGTAGGGAATTCGTCGCAGGAATGCGCCGTCGACGAGGTCGCGTGGCTCCAGGTTTGTCGAGAAGATAATCAGCTGATCGAACGGCACCTGCAGCTTCTTGCCACTGGGGAGGTTCAGGAAGTCGTAACGCTTTTCGAGGGGCACGATCCATCGGTTGAGGAGCACCTCCACGGGCATCGTCTGACGGCCAAAGTCGTCAATCACGAGAGTCCCGCAGTTGGACTTCAACTGCAACGGAGCTTCGCAGATCTTTGTCTGTTGATTCTGACAGACCTCAAGCTCTTCCATTGTCAATTCACCACCGGCGACAACCGTCGGCCGCACGATGCGAACCCAGCGTTGATCGACACCGGAGAGATCGAACAGACTGCTCTCCTCTCCTTCGAGTTCGACAACCTCATGGACTCCGGGATCAAACAGCCGGATGATGTCACCATCAACACCCAACGTTCGCGGAATCCAGATGGTGGAGCCGAAACTGGTCGTGACTCGCTCGGCGATACTTGTCTTGCCGTTGCCCGGCTCGCCGAACAGAAACATGCCGCGTCCGGAGTTCACTGCCGGCCCGAGTGTCTCCAGCATTTTGTCGCTGATGAGCAGGTCCGAGAACGCTCGCTTGAGATCCTCCTCAGTCGCCTCCTGCTTGGCGATGCTCTGAGCCTCCATCGCTTTGAGATAGTCCTCGAGGGCGACAGGAGCCGACCCGCAATAGCTGCACTCATCCAGGTATCTCTTCGCCCGATCACGTCCCGGGTCTGTGAGGACAAAGTAGTAGTCACCAACTTCAGCAGACCCTTTGAAAGCAACCAGCTGATCCTTCTTCCACAATCGCAATAGCGGATCGATCATCGAAAATGGCAACTTGAGTTGTCCGCTGATTTCTCGTCCGGAGGCCGACCCCTTCTGCAGGAGAAACTTCATCGCCAGTCGCTCGACGTCCTCACTGGTCAGGAGCGCCTCATTCAGAGTTTCCGGCGACTTTGGACAGAACTCGTCATCTCCCACTCCCGCCCCACCGAGGAGATTGCTCACTCGCTCGAAAAGTTCTGAGAGATGTGAGTTCCCCTGAGCCGCGTCCGGGACCGTGAGTGCGCGTTTCTGACAAATGCCACCCCGACCGGATTTCACGTACTCCACGTCATCAGTTGACGCAACATCCTCGTGGTCAGATTCAGCTGCCCCACCGTCGAGATCACTTTCCGGCTGAGGCGTCTCGGGTTCGGGATTGTCTTCCGCCGTCTCGTCGAGGTCGACAGCCGGTTGGGGTTTACTGGCGAACGCATCCGGCATCGCCTCAGCAACCTCCGCCGTGTAAGCGTTGCCATCGTTCTGTGATGTCAGTTCGGCCAGGAATTCCGCAGGCAGAAGTTTCTGGGCAGTGTCAGACATGAGACCGTCAGTCGAGGAGTGAGGATGCTGAACGCGAGTGGCAGCAGACGTGCCTGGAGCGACACGTTAGGATTCTCAGGGAATTCGGAATACGAACGCCCCGATACGAGGGACAAGCGTTGCAACCATCACAACGCCACGTCCCCTGCGAGCGCAGATTCGGGACTCTCACCAAGAACGTACGTCACGTCTGATGGACGGTCAAATCCTGCATCGGAGATGTCTTACGCCCGGCGATTCAGCAACTCCTCACGCCAGTTCAGAGACAACTGTGGCAACGACGCTAACTGCCCAGCAGCAATCGGATCACGATCGAGGCCGTAAAACAGCCGGCTGGTCCGTGTCACCGTCCACTGCGGCTGCGGTCGGTTCTCCAGTGAGAACTCGTCGCCGGCTGACACGATCCCTGTCTCCAAGACACGCGCATACCAGCCGCCGCGCCCTGTTTGGACAACCCGTTTCGCAAGATCAGGCAGCTGCCAACGTCGACAGAGTTTCCAGCACGGCTGACGCGGCTTCGACACTTCCAGTAACACATCTCCGATCCGCCAGAGATCGCCGATGCACACATCGTCTTCGGTGACGCCATCAACGGTCAGATTCTCGCCAAATCCACCGAACTGCCAGTCATGCTCCGGAAGCTCAACACGCCATCGTTCGTAGTGAGCAGCCGCGTACAGCAGCACGGCTCCTTCGACCCCCCCGTGGTTCTGACGGTCTGCACAGGCGTCCCCTTCGATGCCCTCGTCAGTGACCTGTGCCGGTCCGTCAACGACCGACTTATAGAAAGCTGTCCGCCACTCTGCCGGACGACGGTCCCCAGCATCCTCCGCGACGTATGTCTGGGGCTGACCGACTGAGACTTGCAAGATTGTCGCGGTGTTTGAGCTCACTGATTCGTTGGCGAGTAATCGGTCGGCTGCATGTAGATCGACTCTGGTTTCTCGGCGAGAAGTCGGCCATTGATGATCGACGCCTTGTAGGCCGCTTGCCACTTCGGATCTTTGAAGAATGCTTGCCATCCCGCTTTGGCAGCGTCGCGGTTGTCGTACTCGAGGATGTAGATCAGATTGTCGCCGGCCTTCGTCCCTTCGGTGGGTGACCAGTAACCGTAGGATCTCATGTCGTGGCTGGCGAAGATGTCTTGCGTGTGATCGCGGAAGCGGGCGTGCAGTGCGTCCAGTTTGCCATCATTGGCTTTGTAGACTCGCAATTCATAGAGCTTGTCAGCACGGGGAGGATGGATCTCAGGCGAGTAGTCAGTCGTGATCATGTAGGTCGCGTCGATCTTCTCCTGCAGGATGTCTCCGTGATTATCTTTGGTCGCCTTCGCGATCGCCTGCCATTCGGGGTCTTTCCCGAATGCGGCCCATGACGTATTGGCAGCATCTCGGCTCTGATGCTTGAGAAGATAGATCAGCATCGTCTCCGACTTCGGTTCATCGGTGGCGACCCAGTAGCCGACATTCTCGATGCCGTGTCTCTCAAACAACTTAGTCGTGTGTTTGCGAAACCGCTCATTGAGGACATCCAGCTTGCCGTCAGCAGCGACATAGATCCGCAGCTGATAAACAGGCCCCTCGTCTGACTCAGCCGCGGTCGCTCGCACACCACACACAAGTGCCAGGACAACACCCAACACCGCAAGACCAGAAAATCGAATCACAGCGACACCTCTCAGGAGGGAGACGAACAACCAGTTGACTGATCGTATCGTACCCTCTTTCTCATCGTTGAAATAGCATCAGGCAACGCATGAGGACAGGTGGGTGAAACGAAGTTGAGCCGACCGTTCGTCGTGGGTTTCGTCGCCGCTGTTCCCAACCTGCTTGAGCCTCACGTGGACGTGGTCAAAACAACTGGCGTGAGTGACCGCTGGAGTGGTATCGTTCGACGCGTCCAGAGGAGTGCTGACTCACTTGTCATCGCAAGAAGTCCGTCGGTGCAGAGTGCCCACCTGACGTGCACGCCGTGCTTCTTTGGGTTCCGCCAGGGTTGATCGTGGCGGTTCATGCGATATTTATCCAACTCGGGAAGATAAGCCACGAACCACAAGACGACGAGCTGCCTGTACACGTGACATGCTCATGGACATGCAGGGAGATTCTCAATCCGGCACACGATTTGCCTGATGGAGGACGAGTGGCATGGAACACCGATGCTCTCGAGGAATAAATTCAACAATTGATGGACGGATCAAACGAGGAGATTGTCGCTCTATTCGGTGTCATGGGAATTGGTTTGGCACTCGGCCAAGTTGCGTGGCGTGGCATTTCGTTGGGCACGTCTGGCGTTGTCTTCGTGGCCCTGATTGCGGGGCATTTCGGTTTCCAGGTCCCCAAAGTCGCAGGAAGCGTGGGAGTCGTGCTTTTTGTGTACTGTCTGGGGATCGGCACCGGGCCGAGTTTTCTGCGCACGTTCTTTCAACAGGGAAAGCAACTGGCCGTGATGGCGGTCGCCATGATTCTCGCAGGCGGCTTCGTGGCCTGGCTCGCAGCATCGTTGCTGCATTTGAGCCCCGGGCTCGCCAGTGGGCTGTTCTCCGGTGCCATGACGAGCACACCGGCGTTGGCAGCGGCAGCCGAGCAACTCCCCTCGGACCCGGAGGTCGCCGTCGGCTTTGGAATCGCCTATCCCTTTGGTGTGATCGGAGTGATCCTCTTTGTTCAATTCATGCCACGATACAGTGCTGGCCTGCCAACAACGTCCTCGCAAAGCACGGAAGGTGGCGACCAACCGATCAGCCGCATGATGATTCACGTGATGAATCCTGGAGTCGTCGGCAAGCGGCTACGTGACATTGCTGCCATTTCCCATGCGAACTGCCAAGTCTCGCGGCTGCTTGTGGATGGCAAGCTGAAGCCGATCCCCGCGTCGTTCTGTCTGGCCCCGGGGCAACAGGTGCTGGTGGTCGGAGCGAGACGTCACATTCGCGAAGTTGCCGAGGTCCTCGGTGAGCCATGCGAGGATGTGGATTACGTCCTTGATCTGGAGCGTCAACACCGACGAGTTGTGGTGAATTCCAAGGAGATGATTGGTCAAACCCTGGCAGAGCTCCACTTGCTTTCGCGATATGGCGTGACAATCTCACGAATTACCAGACAGGACATCGAGTTCGTGCCGAACCCGCAAGAGCGGATTCAATATGGCGATGCCCTGACTGCCGTCGGAGAATTACAGGGGTTGGATCAATTCGTCAGGTTCGCCGGTCATCGTGAGCGAACGTTGGACGAGACCGATCTCATCTCACTCGCTGCTGGGCTGGTGCTGGGGATCGTGGTTGGAAGTCTCAAGCTGACACTCGGAAGCAAATCGATCTCACTCGGTCTGGCAGGTGGCCCGCTGCTTGTCGGTCTGATCCTTGGCCACCTTGGTCGGATTGGACCAATTGTGCCTCGCATGCCGCGGGCCGCACGGTTTCTGTTGTCAGAAATCGGCCTCGCTCTCTTTCTCGCTCAGGCAGGATCGCAAGCCGGGAGTGAGTTCGTCGCGGTCATTCAGGAACACGGCATTGCACTTCCCCTCGCAGCAATCGCCATTGTGACCGTACCTCTGCTCGTCGGGCTTTTGGTCGCGAGATTTCTCTTCGGACTCGGACTCTGGGAGATGTGTGGCGGAATGTGCGGGGCGATGACCTCCACCCCGGGTCTGGGTGCCGTCACCTCCTCAGTTGATTCCAGCGTACCCGCAACCAGCTATGCCGCCGTCTATCCACTGGCACTCATCCTGATCACAATCCTCGCACCCGTGCTGATCGCACAACTGTCCTGACGGTTGCGATCATTGGCACAGCATTCACTCGATTGACCAGACGTCCGACAGCGTGCGAGAAGCGAATTGTCGGCAAAGGACCTCACCAACGCGGATGGCTTTTAGAAGCCCCACGTGGTCATGAAGTAGAATTGGTGGGCGTCGTCTCGAGCGAGGGCGGCTTGGTTGTCGACGGCGTCGCCATACCAGAACCAGAAGTAGCCGGCCTGGAATTGCAGATTCTTATTGACCTGGTAGGTCGCTAGCAGATCAAGTTCGTTGCCGATGTGCCGGTCGCCGGTGGTCGTGTTGCCCAGAGGGGCGCCGGCGATGTTGTAGATGAAGTCGTTCTCGTTGGCCTTGTCGAACCAGTGCATCTGGGCCGCGAGTGTGACCTTCTCAGCGGGCTTCACAGAGACCTGAACGCTATAGTCCAACAGGTTGGCACCGTTGAAGTTGTCGATCAGCCCCCAGTAGTTGTGTCCAAACGGATAGAGCGTGTATAACGTGTTGATATTGTTGTCGTTCGGATTATCGTCGCCTGAGCCCCACCAAAACAGACCCGTGATGCCCGGTGACCAGGGGAGTTCGTTGAAGGTGACACCACTGATGGCGGACAAGAAGCCAGCGTTCACGTCCTGATCCAGTCCCGCTCCGAAATCGTCGGTCCCGAACTGCCATCCCCCATTCAGGTCCCACATGTAGGTGCGGACGGTCGTTTCGCAATTCTTCACAGGCGTTGATCCGGCGTAGCGGGCACCGATGGTGTGCCGGTTGCCGTCCTGACGGTTGAGGAACGGCTGGTCCTCTTTGTTCCACAGCCAGTAGAGATCGACCGTGCCATTGGGAGCCTTCTTGTAGGTCGCATAGATTCCGCTGAAGACCACGCTTTGGTCCGGCTGATCGAAGCTTTGGGGACGGAATACCGAAGGCGCAGCCGCACCATTGTTGGGCCGTACGACGAAGCCGTCGATGCTCCAGTCGTCTCCCGAGTAGTACAGTTTGGCACCTTCAAAGTTCCGGTAAGTATTCGCCCAGCCCAGTGGAGAGATGAAGTGCTGGTCGCCGTACTTCAGGAAGAGCCGTCCGAGTTGTCCTCGCACGTCGCCACCGTCGAGTTCGAGCAGCTTGGCATCAATGTAATATTGCAACAGGTCCCAGCGGTTTTCGTCGATCGGCAGGATGGGAAGATCTTCGCCGAATGTCGATGCATCGATGGCTTGAACGTACCCTTTGATCCAATCGTTGCCGACCTCAATAAACGGAGTGAACCGCCATTGCTGATAGGTATCGCGAGCTTGCGTCCCTTGGGGGCGGAGACGATTGCGTTCATCGATGTAGCGGTAACGCAGTTCGCCGCCGACGGAGTACTTCACATCTCCAAACAGGGTCTTGCCTCGCAGGTCCTTGAGCAACGGCTCATCGCTCGACAGCCAACCGTCCTTGCCGCACAGGCCGTGAGTCGCACAGCCGTCGCAAGTGGAAGCAGAGTCACACCCGTCGATCACCGGAGGTAGACAGTTGTCATCACAGAAGAGACCGTTGCCTAGTGAGGCATGATCGACCAACTCGACGTCGGTCGACTCGTCGCTCCCCGGCGAATCATCTGCCTGCTGTAGGCTGGCGAGATCGTCGACACTGAGCCACTCCGCAGCGGGAGTGCTTGGGGCGGAGAAATGCTGATCTGCCCTGAGGGTGCCAAGTGTGGAAAAGCTGACAACCGCAACGACAACCGTCGACCTGACTCTCATGATTGAACTCCGTTTCCTGATCCGCACATCCTCCGCATTCGTTACGTTCGTTGATCAAGAACGCAACGACAAAGCGGACGTCCATGAAACTGGACATGGCACTCCTGATTAGATAACTCGGTGCCATCCCGTTGGTCATGTGAGCGGAATTCATCGCAAGCGCATCAGCGAGCCACTGTCCCCCTTGATCATGACCTAGAATCAGAATAGTCGGCGCAAAGTGGTGGACGAATCGGCCACAGTGTGACACGACCGCACAGATGAGCTGACCTCAGAGCCTGAAACTGCGGATCGAGTTGGACTCAGGCATAGTGCCGCTGCACGAAGTCGTTTTGAATCCAGAGCAGCTTTGTGAAGGCCCTTTGTGTCTTGAGGGCTGTCGCGGCATCAAGCGGTGATTCGGCGACTGCTTCCAGAAGCATGTCGGACATCAGGCCAATCAACGCATTCATCTGAATCAGCGGCACGTTGATCTCTGTGTTTCCGGCCTGCGGTGTGTGGATCTTGCCGACCATGTCGAGGTACTGCACCATCTTCGCATCGTAAGACCGACCAATGAGCTGCAGGAAGTAGCGATTGAGGTGGTCTTTGCGGAATTGGATTTGTGGATGGTCGGGGCCAATCTCGGAGAGGTCAAGGGGGACCTCGCCGTCATAGCCGGACTGTTTGGGAATGAAGTGTTTCGCAGTGACGTCATAGTTGAGAAGCTTTTCATAGGTCTTATCAACCAGTTCGCCGATCCGGGGGCCCAGATGCGGCGCAAACGCCTGAATGGCCGCCGCATCCTCCGGGGTGAAGCCGATGAAATCGGCCAGGAATTCGTAACGGTACTGGGGGTCACTGTCGAGTTGTGCTTCGTCGATCGTCTGCATGGCTTCCTGGTGTCGTGAAGGGAAAAAAAGAAGGCGACTCTTGGAGAGATTCCAATCGTCGCCGCTTTCACCGCAGTTGTCTATTGATCACGCACCGAGTTGCACCAGCTCAGCGGGCGGTGCAGGCTCAATGAGTTTCAGATCGAATCGATCCTGCAGAATCTGGAAGACATTCGGAGACACGAACGCGGGAGGGACCGGTCCGACACGGATGCCTTTGACATCCAGTGACAGCAGGCTGAGCAGGACCGCAACAGCCTTCTGCTCGAACCAGGACAGCACGATCTCCAACGGCAAATCATTGACGCCGCAGTCGAACGCTTTCGACAACGCGAGTGCCACTTGCACGGCTCCGTAGGCGTCGTTGCATTGTCCCATGTCGAGCAATCGCGGGAGACCTGCGACTGTGCCGTAATCGTGATTACGAATGCGGTACTTGCCACAGCCCAACGTGAGAATGATCGATTCTTGTTGAGCCGACTCAGCCAGTTGCGTGTAGTAGTTGCGACCTGCCTCCGCCCCGTCACAACCACCGATGAGATAGAATCGCTTCAACTCACCCGACTTGACAGCGTCGACAACCTGTCCGGCCAAACCCAGAATGACACTGTGATGGAAGCCGATGGTTGACTCCCGCACCTTGTTGTCTGGCAACGGGTCACACTGTTTGGCCATCTCGATGACCGAGGAGAAGTCATTGTCCTTGAGACGCGTGCCTCCCGGAACAGCAGTCACTCGGGTTGTGAACAGACGCGCCGAGTAGCTGTCCGGTGGTATCAAGACGCAGTTGGTGGTGCCAAGAATCGGCCCCGAGAAGGCCGGGAACTCCCAAGACTGATTCTGCCACGGTCCACCGTAATGGCCAGCAAGATGAGGATGCTTCTTCAACTCCGGATAGCTGTGGGCCGGAAGCATCTCACCATGCGTGTAGACGTTGACCCCCTGACCAGCCGACTGCTCGAGCAGGTCCAGCAGGTCGACCATGTCATGACCCGTCACGAGAATGCCGGATCCCTCCTTCGTGCCTTCATACACGGTCGTCGGTTCGGGGGTCCCCAGTCGCTCGGTGTGACCCTCGTCGAGCATCTCCATGACACGGATGTTCTGACGACCACACTCCAGCACTAGTTCGAGCAGGCTCTCCATGTCGAAGTTGACATTGGTGACGGTCGCGAAGAGCGCCTCTTCGATGAAAGCACTCACATTCTCGTCCGTCTTGCCGAGCCGTCGTGCGTGGTTGGCGTAAGCAGCCATCCCTTTGAGCCCATAGAGGAGAATCTCCTGCAGCGACTGCATGTCCTCGTCCTTGCCACACACACCAATGTCTGTGCAGCCGGTGCCATTTTGAGTTTGCTCGCATTGATTACAGAACATGGGATCTCCTCAATTGGATTTCGAATCGGATCGTGCCGCTTTTGTTGCAGCGGGGAATATTGAACCGGACCATTGAAGTCAGACGTCTTCAATTTCCCGTTTCATCAATCAACCATTGGAGTCATTCCGTAGTCGGTTATCATTCATGGAAAGCGGTCGCAAAGGACATACACGTCCGTTTATCTCCTTTCTGGCAAGTTAGCCGTTGATATTCAGGATGTCAAGGTCCTAAAATGGTTGTGGTCTCTCTTCGTCACCTCTCACTCAACGATTGTCGCCATGATTTCGCAAACTGTCGAATATGCACTCCGTGCGATCACGACCATCGCCCAGCACGAGGGAAAACCGTGCACCGCGCGGCAGATCTCGGAGATCACGCAAGTCCCGGCTGCCTACCTCTCGAAGCTGATGCAGGGCCTCGTGCGGGGCGGACTGGTGAACTCGCAGCGGGGTCTCCATGGCGGGTTCGTCCTGACGACAGAACCCGAGAACCTCACCATCTGGGACATTGTCAATGTGGTGGAGCCGATCCAGAGAATTCACGAATGCCCCTTGGGGATTCAGTCACACGGCGAGGGGCTTTGTCCCTTGCACCGGCGATTGGACAGCGCGATGGAAACGATCGAAAAGATGTTCCGGGACACGACTGTTGCCGAAGTGCTCTCGCAGCCGGGCAGTGTGACGCCGTTGTGTGAGGAGAAAAGAGTCTTCTCACTGGACACCAAAGGTGCGCGTTCCAAGTCTCGCAGATGATCGAAAATGTCATGACTCCGATGCACCCTAACATCACGAGGACCAGCGAAATGAAGTTTTCGACGTTGATGCTCCGAACCCGATTGTTGTGGTTCTGTGTGGCGATGTTGCTGCTGGCATCTCGCGAGTCGTTTGCTCAACTTGATTTTGAGTCGGCGCCGATCAACTACGAATCGGCACCCGTGGCGAATCGTGTGGCCGATCTGGCAGCGCGCGTTGAGAGTGGCGATGTCACGCTGGAGTATGACGACGAATCGGGATATTTGCTTTCACTGCTGGAGTTTCTCGACGTCCCCGTCTCCTCGCAGATGCTGGTCTTCTCGAAAACGAGCTTTCAACAGAGACGCATCTCACCACGACGCCCTCGCGCGTTGTACTTCAATGACGATGTGTATGTCGGTTGGGTACAGAGAGGAGAGGTCATCGAGCTGTCCACTGCCGATCGCGAATTGGGAGCGGTGTTCTACACCGTCAGCCAGGAAGAATCTGATCAACCACGATTCGTGCGTGACCGGGGCCAGTGCCTGACGTGTCACGCCTCTTCACGAACAGCCGCCATTCCCGGACACTTCGTCCGTTCGGTCTACGCGGATCGCTCGGGAGAGCCGCTGTTCGGATTGGGAACGTTCACAACGGACCATCGCAGCCCGTTTGAGGAACGGTGGGGCGGCTGGTATGTCAGCGGGACCCACGGTCGTCAACGGCACATGGGTAACGTTGTGATGGAGGACTCCGACGATCCAAAAACACTTGATAGACAGTCCGGGGCCAACGTGATCGACCTGGACAGCCTGTTGAATGTCTCCCCCTACCTCACAGACACCAGCGACATCGTCGCCTTGATGGTGCTCGAGCATCAGACCCAAACGCAAAATCAGATCACCCGGACGGGCTTCGAGACACGCAGCGCCTTGCACTACGACACCGTCATGAACAAGGCCCTGGATCGTGAGGACGATTATCGCAGCGACACCACCACGAGACGCATCGAGTCGGCCGTCAACAAACTGGTCGACCATTTGTTGTTTGTTGACGAGTTCCCTCTCGAAGACTCGGTTGTGGGGACGTCGGAATTTGCGACGGAGTTCACGGCCCGCGGACCGTTTGACAACCAGGGACGTTCACTGCGGCAGTTCGATCTGACTCACCGGCTGATGAAGTATCCGTGCAGCTATCTGATCTATTCCGAACCCTTCGATGCTCTCCCCGATCCGGCCAAAGAGGAGGTCTATCTTCGCCTGCACCGCATCCTCAATGGACTGGAAAGCGACGAGCGATTCGACCATCTCACGCCCCCTGTGCGGAAAGCCATTCTCGGAATTCTCCGGGAAACGAAGGACGACTTGCCGGACGATTGGTAGTCGCAAGGTTAAGAAGTTCACAGGAGAAGGAAAGATGTCACACGTTGATCAATCCACAACCGTCGGGGGATACGTGGCGGAACACCCGCAGGCGGCACGTGTCTTTGAGGAACTTGAGATCGACTATTGCTGCGGTGGCGACCAAACAATTCATCAAGCCTGCACTGACCACCGGATCAGTGTTGATGACCTCGTCGCCCGCTTGGAGGAGGCCAACGCAAATTCTCCCGACGAGTCATTCAAGGACTGGACGCAGGTCGCAGCGACCGAACTTTGTGACCACATCGAGCAGACCCATCACGCCTTTCTGCGAAAGGAACTGCCAAGGTTATCTGAACTTGTCGATCAAGTGGCGCAGGCGCACAGTGATCGTCATCCGGAAGTCCTTGAACTCCAGAGCGTGTTCGGCGAGTTGCGCGCAGAATTGGAGCCGCACATGCTCAAGGAGGAGCAAATCCTCTTTCCGGCCATTCGACATCTGGAGCAGTCCGCAATCTATCCGCAGTTTTCTTTCGGGACAGTCGCCAACCCGATCCGCGTGATGGAACAAGAGCACGATGCGGCCGGCAGTGCCCTCAAACGCATCCGCGAACTGACGCACGACTTTCGGCCCCCCACGGACGCCTGCCGCACATGGGAGGTGATGCTGGAGGGCCTGCGAGAACTTGAAAGAGACATGCATCAGCATGTCCACAAGGAGAACAACATCCTCTTCCCGAACGCACAACGTTTGGAAGCCTCCGGCAATTCCTATTGAATGACGAAGCCCGTGGCAATGCGACGTGTCCATATCATCGGCGGCAAGAATCACGGCAAGACCACACTCACGTGTGAACTTGTTGCCGAGTTCCAGGCCCGAGGATTGCGTGTGGGCACGATCAAGCACACACACCATCAGCATGAACTCGACACGCCGGGGAAGGATTCGCATCGCCATCGCCAGTCTGGAGCAGCCGTGGTGGGGATTCTCACGCGCTCCATGAATGCCGTCTACTGGCCCAATGCTCCTGCGGAGTCACCGGACGACCCTGCTCAACATGATCAACGTTACGACGCATTGACAGCGGCGTTTCATGATTGTGACCTGGTGCTCGTCGAAGGGGACACGCGAACGACGGCCCCGAAAATCGAGGTCTGGCGTGCTGCTCTGGACACACCACCGAGGACAGATCAAATTACCAAGATCCTGGCTTTGGTGTCAGACGATCCGATCGAGAGCCCTGTTCCTGTTCTGTCTCGCAGCGACCTGCCGGCCCTTGCCGACTTCTTATGGAACGCCATCACCGAACTCCCTTCGTAGGACTGCCACAATGGATATCTCCGCCAGCGTCGTGGCTCTGATGGGCAGCAAAGGTTGTGTCGTGGAGCACTTCTACGACCGATTGTTCTCACAGCACCCCGAATTACAGCGTCACTTCGAGAACCTCGACATGAGAGTCCAGGCCAGCATGCTCACCGTGGCGCTGGCCTCGGTCGAGGCCTACTACTCACAGCGTTTTCCTGCGACCGAACACTATCTCAAGGTGCTTGGACATCGGCACTTTCACGAAGGCGTGCAACTTGACGACTATCCCAAGTTTCAGACAGCCTTGGTGGAGACTCTGGAAGAATTCTTCGGCGACGAGTGGCAGCCTGACCTGGCCCGCCAATGGAGCGAAGCGCTGGAGCTCGCCATCAAGACCATGCAGGAAGGCTACCAGCAGACCTACACTCTGTAGGACCCGCATCCCGTACAGCCGTCACGACAGTCAGCGATTCGACCAGCACCTTTGTTCGCAGCCGCACGCGGCTCAGGAGGAATCATCGCGCGGATGGAATAGGAGTGCGAATACCGCGACGAAGGAACCCCTGCAGCTTGAGTGATGAAATACCACACCAGAAAGCTGAAAGGTCTTGTTGGTGCCGCCCCGGATCGCTGCGGTTTCCTGCATTCATTCCCTGCATCAGCACCAGAAGTCGACGTCAGTCGAATTTCCCCGGGAGAATTCGAACCGCCGAAGTCGTGCATGACTGGAGCAATTCGAAAGTTGTTCTTCAGGTGTCATGCAGGAGGGCCTATGAGCAGGCAGAGGTCATTCCTCGAACAAGCTCCTGCACAGAAACCATAAAAATTGTCTAGTCGACCATCCAACCTGAAATGACAGGTTGGGTGGCAGGGTCAGCAGCGCAGCGAATGGCCCTGGCATTCGAGGCCCACGCGCGCCGGGGCCTTTCGCTTCGCTTCAGACCCCGCCACCCAATGTGGTTCAGCCTGACAATCCAGCTCGGTTGAACCACTAGTGTGATGTCTCTCAAGTCCAGATCCAGGACAAACTGCTCCAGGTTGTCAATGTGGTCTTGTAGAAGTTAGCTACGGTCCTGGGGCGTCTCACTTTTTCCGAAGCCCATGTGGTTGGGGGGCGATCGTTCGATGTTGCAGCGATAGATCTTTGATGAGGTTCCTGAACAGGTATCCCCAGGTTGGCTCGCCGTGAAGGGCCAGAATGGTCTCACCCTGACCCTCGTCTATGTAGTGCATACGAAAGCCCTCCGCCTCGGTTTAGTGAGCTTCGAAAGGCCGTGTGCCGTCAAAATTTTCCTCGAGCGGGACAGCCTGTGGGTGCGGTAGTTCACTCTTTTGCTTTGCCATGGATAAACTCCTGTCCAATCATACGCCGACCCTTCTGGTCACCAGACGAATTTCGCTGATGCATGATCTGCACTCTCGCCGGTGCACGGGCCATTCGCAATCGAAGCAGACCAAGTGACGACAATCGCCAGCGGGGTCAGAACGGCACTCGCTCTGTCCCGCTCGAGCGGTTGGCCGGGTTCGTTACTTCTCGACAGTGGCAAACGCTACGCTGCCGCAATGGCACGCGTTGTCGCGTGTTCTGGTTTGTGCAATCCGACGACAAAGAGTACGGCTGCACCGTTTGCCCAATAGTAAACCGCGTCAAGACCTGAGAAGCCGAATAGACTCGGTGCGATCAGGAATGTGACGCCGACAGCAGCGTCGACAGCCAGGTGAAGTGAGTAAGGCAGAACTCGGAAGATACCGAGCTTGTGGTCTGTGAGAACGGTCAGGATGAACGCTGCCACACCCGTTAGTACCGCGAGCCACAGAGCGAATGAATGAGAGCCGCCTAGCAGCCCGTTGAAAAACGTGCTTGACTGGGATGATAGACTTGGGTCTCGTGTGGAGTCGAATCAGGAGGATGTGTGATGGGGATGGGGCGTCGGGAGAGTGAGCGGCAGGGGACGTTTTGGGTGGCGACAGCCGACACTCCG
>JAJDEJ010000134.1 GCA_029259815.1 Planctomycetaceae bacterium
GCGGATTTGGCGGGTGTCGCGTTCTTCGATGAGTTTGGTCAGGGCGGCAGTGGAGGGCATGAAGCGGAGGTCGCCCTTCGAGGCAGTTGCGAAGAAGGCATCACTTGGTTGACGCAGCTTGTTTGACCGGAGAGAGCGAATGAAGGGCTTCGGGGGCTAAGTCGGCGCCGTTTGGCCATGTGACTGTGCCACAGACAGGGTCAAGTGTGACCTTTGCAAATTCGACAGGGTCCGCAATCGATTTGAAAATATGTCCCTTGAGAAGCGGGCCTACATCCACGGTCTTGCTTGCACCGTCGTTGAACGTCAAGTCAAGCAAGCTCGGGCCGACGACACGGGCTTCAGTGATGCGCAGGATCATGGCGGACTCCATTAGTCGAGAGGCGGGATTGGGACGAGCGGGTCGGCTGCAGTCGCAAGTGCCCAGTTGTTTGTTAGTGCTTGCTGATGAAGCCCCGCCCATTCGAGGACGAGTTTCCTGGCGTTCCGAGGGAGTGAACCGTCCTCGATCTCCAGCGAGTTGATGTTCACTGTCGCTTCATGTTCGCCGTAGATCGCGTGGAAGTGCGGCGGAGCGTGGTCGCGGTAGTACATGTAGATCGCGATGCCGTAGAACTCGGAGATGCGAGGCATGCATTCAATCTTTCGATAATTGATGACGTCGGTCAACGGCAATCAATACGAGTTTGCTTCTTCATCGCCCCCCTGAAAGCCTTTGAAGTCGCTTTGGATGACTTGGCGGATTTGGCGGGTGTCGCGTTCTTCGACGAGTTTGGCGATGGCGTCGGCGGTGGGCATGAAGCCGAGGTCGCCTTCGAGGCGGTCGCGGAGGGAGAGGCCGTTCTGGTCTTTGTCCTTCGGGCCGGCGACGACCATGTAGGGGATCAGGTCGAGTTGGGCGTCGCGGATCTTCTTTTTGACGTTGGCCGATTGGTGGTCGATGGTGGTGCGGAAGCCGGCGGTTCGGAACTCTTTTTGAATCTCCTCGCAGTAGGGGAGCATGTCGTCGTTGAGGCCGAGGATGCGGACTTGTTCGGGGGCGAGCCAGAGGGGGAACGCGGCGGCGAAGTGTTCGATGAGCATGCCCACGAAGCGTTCCATCGAGCCGAACGGGGCGCGGTGGATCATGACCGGGCGGTGAGTGGTGTTGTCGTCGCCGACGTATTCGAGGTCGAAGCGTTCGGGCAGGTTGTAGTCGAGTTGGACGGTGCCCAGTTGCCACTCGCGACCGATGGCGTCGCTGACCATGAAGTCGGCTTTGGGTCCGTAGAAGGCCGCTTCGCCTTCGGCTGTGCTAAACGGCAAGCCGGATTCGGTCAACACTCGGCGTAAGGTTGATTCCGCTTGATCCCAAAGTTCGTCGGAGCCGGTGTACTTGTCGGAGCCCGGTTCGCGGAGGGAGAGTTGGACGCGGTAGTCTTCGAGGCCGACGCTGGCGAGCACGAACTTCACGAGGTCGAGGGTGTCCTTGAACTCCTGCTCGACTTGGTCCGGGGTGCAGAAGAGGTGGGCGTCGTCCTGGGTGAGGCCGCGGACGCGGAGCATGCCGTTGAGTTCGCCTGATTGCTCGTGGCGGTAGACGGTGCCGAACTCGGCGAGGCGGACTGGCAGATCGCGGTACGAGCGGGGGATGGCCTTGTACATCTGCACGTGGTGCGGGCAGTTCATCGGCTTGAGGAGGTAACGTTCTTGGTGCTTCTCCCAGGCCTTGAGATAGGCGATCTTTTCGTCGGCTGGTTTGGCGAACGGGTAGTCGTCGAAGGGACAGCCGATGTCTTTGGCGGCCGCGAGGAAGTCGGATTCGGCATCGTCGTTGATGGTGCCCTCGCCGAGTTGGGTCTTCCAGTAGTCGACGAGTTGTCCGGCCGGGTGACCGAACAGCGGGGGGAACTGTGACTCCCGATAATAGGGGAAGTGGCCGCTGGTCTCGTACAGTTCGACCCGACCAACGTGCGGCGAGTACACCGGTTCGTAACCGCGTTTGAGCAGTTCCTGCTTGATGAAGTCCTCAAGGAGTGCGCGGACGGTCGCTCCTTTGGGGAGCCAGAGGCACAGGCCGCTGCCGACGTCGTTGCTCAAGGTGAACAGGCCGTGCTGTTTGCCGAGCACGCGGTGATCGCGGCGTTTGGCTTCCTCGACTTGTTCGAGGTAGGCCTTCATCTGTTTCTTGTCGAAGAAGGCGGTTCCGTACAGACGTTGCAGGTGTTTGTTGTTGGCGTCGCCCTTCCAGTAGGAGCCGGCGATGCTCAGGAGTTTGAATGCCTTGATCTTGCCGGCGTGGGGAATGTGCGGGCCGCGACAGAGATCGACGAACTCGCCCTGACGGTAGAAGCTCAAGCTGTCGTGCTCGGCGAGGCCGGTCTGAATATGCTCGGTTTTGAGTTCCTGGTCGAGATCGTCGACGAGTTTGACCGCTTCGTCTCGCGACAGGTTGAACCGTTCAAACGGCTCGGCCTCTTTGATGATGGCCTGCATCTCGGCCTCGATCTTCGGGAAGTCTTCCTCGCTGATGGGGGTGGCGAGATCGAAGTCGTAGTAGAAGCCGTTGCCCGTGGTGGGGCCGAAGGCGAGACCGACGCCGTCGTACAGACGCATGACGGCTCGAGCCATCACATGGGCGCACGAGTGCCGCAGGACGCCGAGGGCTTCGTCATCGCGCGTGGTGAACAGACGGAGCGGGATGGGGTCGGACTCAGAGAGTTCTTCCAAGGGCCGCATGCTGTCGACGGTTTTGCCATCGACCTCTGCGGCGATGGTCTGTTGCATCAGGCGTTCGCTGATGGAGTTGGCGACATCGAGGGCGGTCGAGCCTGCGGGGAAGTCCTTGGTGGTGCCGTCGGGGAGTTGGATGGTGGGCATGAGGTGCCTTTGAGCGAATGATGCCTTGGAGACGCTGTTGATTCCCACGGGGTGTAACCCGTGGGCTTGGGGGGTGTCGCGCGAGGGGCATCGGAGATTGGGATCAAGCGCGGTCGCCGTTACGAGGGGCGACTGTTGCACGCTGAACCGTGAGCGCGTTCTAGCCCACGTCAACAAAGACAGTCAACCGGGCTGATCGGTTCGCGATGTTGTGAGGTGTGGGGACGCTCGACTTTTTCCACCAGTTGCATAGAGATTGGTGAAGACGTTGTCAGGAAAAAGTCGGGTGGACCCTCCAGGGGTGAAACCGACCCCGAGGGTTCACACGACATTTTCGCTGCACCATTTCACCACGTTGGATCGATACAGAGCGCGAAAATGTCGAGCGTCCCCGGCGAAGCAGAGAATCTGGGGAACTGACAGCGTCGGCGAGGCGTCCATTGCGACATCTGCTTTGCGTCGATTGTGTGATTGAAGCCCCCCGGCTGCTGTGAGCAGCCGGGGGGCTTGCGGTCAGGAAACCGCATCTCAGGATCGCCAAGCTGAGCCGTTGTGAGTTAGAGTAGGAGGCGGTTGAACACTACACGGAATAGGTGTTTCCGTGAAAAGAGGGTGAATGCAGGGACGAGTCTTGCATTCGTATCTGCCTGAAAGACCGAGCCTGAGCATCGAGGAATGGAAGAGATGTCTGGAAATCGTCGAATTCTTAGCGGTCTGGCGGTCGCGGGGATCTGCTTGGTCATGCTGGGCGGAGGTCAGTTGTCTGCTCAGGATGAGGCGTCTGCTGAGTCCAAGCCCGTCTATGGTCCGCCGGAACGAATCATCTATGTCCCTTTTGAGGACTTTGAGGATGTTTTCGAGAATCAGGACGCGTCGGTTGTGCTGCCGTATGCGGAGTATCTCGAACTGTGGGCATTGAAGACGGCGGTTGACGCGGTCGATCGCAAGCCGGTCGATGCGGTGGTCACCTCTGCGTCATACCTGGCGACGGTCGAGAAAGACATTGCACGAATCAAAGCCGAATTGACGATCAACGTGATCGGCAAACCGTGGGTCGAGGTGCCGCTGAACTTTGGTGATGCAGCAGTTGGGGCTGTGACCGGAGAAGAAGGCGACGTACTGTTGCAGGGGACGGGCGACGGTACCTATTCACTGTTGCTCAAGAAACAGGGCGAGCAGAAGGTCACGCTGGAACTGACGGCTCGCGTGGTCACGTCCCCCGATGGTCGGCAGATTGACCTTGATGTGCCGTCCGTTGCGATCACGACGTTCGAGCTGAGCGTGCCGGCGGACGATCAGGAGATCGAAGTGCGACCGCGATTGGTGCAGCAACCCGTCGATGACGGCGAGGATGAGACGAGAGTGCGGGCCAGTTTGGGAGCGACGAAGCACATCGCCGCCGCCTGGCGACCGCGTGCGACAGCACAGCCACAGATGCAATTGCTCACGAGTGTCACCAACAGGCAACGGTTTCACGTTGCTGACGGTCTGATCCACACGGATGCCTGGCTGACGTTCGACGTCCTGCGTGGCGAACTCCGACAGGTGAAAGTGGTGGTCCCGCGCGAGCACCGCATCCTCGATGTGTCGGCCTCGACAAAGGTGCAAGGCTGGCAGGCGGAAGAGAGCGACGACCGACAGGTGCTGACGATCGACCTGCTGACTGCGGTCGATGATGAAGTGACTGTCGAGGTGCATACCGAACAGAAGTTGGACGGCAAGACGATCAATCTTGGCGGACTGATCGAGGGCGGAGCTGTGCATGGCATTCACGCTCTTGACGTCGTGCGGGAGAGTGGACAACTCGTTGTCTCACACAGCGACGACCTGACGCTGCGGGTGACGGAGCAGTCGGGAGTCGTGCGGATCGAGCCGAACGAAGTCGCGAAGCAGATCCGTCAACCGGGCGCACTGGCTTTCAAGTTCTACAACCCCGAGTTGACGCTGAGTGCTGCCATTGCGGCTGTTGAACCACGGGTGACAGTCGCACAGTTAACGAATCTGGTCATCGGCGATGATGAGCTGGAAGTGCAGACCAATCTGTCGTACACGATCGAACGTGCCGGGCTGTTTGAGTTGCGGATCGAGTTGCCCGAGGGTGTGGTCGTCGACGATGTGCGGTCTGAGCATCTCAAAGAGTATCGGGCGGATGACGATCTGCTGACGGTTCTGCTCCGAGAGCGAACGCAGGGCAACGTGGCGATCGCGGTCGAGGGGCATGTCGAGTTGGATGCGGACGCGACTGAGCTGACGCTGCCGGTCCCGGAGCCGTTGGACGTCGAGCGCGAGACCGGAATCGTGCGTTTGTTTGCAGACGATTCGGTGGAAGTGGCGACAGATGCGGAGACGCTGGAGTCGGCACGACCAGCTCCTGCACCGCCGCAGGAGATGCGGGGAACTGCGCGGTTGCGAGCCGCATGGAAGTACACGAATCGTCCAGTTGTGATTCCGATCACCATGACCCGCAAGCCGACGCGGCTGTCGTCGTCAGTCGCCACGACGATCAATGTCGAGCCGACGCGGACCCGCGTGAGGACACTTGTCGATTTCAACGTGGAGTATGCGGGACTGGATACGTTTCGCTTTTCGGTGCCCGAAGAGGCGATCGACACGCTGCAAATCGAGGCCGTCGCGACAACGCCCACTTCGCCGACGCTCAAACAGCAAACACCAGGAGACAATGCCGACGGGTGGGTGCCATACACCCTCATCATGCAGCGGGACGTCCTCGGTCGCCAACGCTTTCGAGTGACGTACGACCTCGAACCGGGCGAAGTCTTGATCCCGGTTACTGTGGATGAGACGGTCGAGGCAGAGCCAGTTGTTAATGGGGATGCAGCTGACGCAGATGACACCCCAGGGAATGGTGACGATGACTCGACCGACTCCAGTGACACGCAAGCTGATCCGCCCGAGGCCGACACAACAGAGACGGAGTCGGCGGAAGATGACGCTCCAGCGGCGACCGATGGCGATACGACTGAATCTGACACAGACGCTTCAACAGACACTGACGGCGATGACGCGGCGACTGCTCCGGACGAGCAACAGGTCGACCCACATCGGCAGGGGTTGACGGTTCGTCTCATCCGACCTCTTGGCCTTGAAGCCGACGACGAACAGGATGCGACACCCCTCTCGCGTGTGACGGGCGAAGTTCGCATCGAGAAGGAGCAGTCTCTGACGATCACTGCCGAGGCGAGTGGTGCCGACGTCGAGCCGATCGACGTGCGGGAACTGACGACGCTCCCCAAGTCGGGAGCAATGGCGTTTCGCTACCGCAAGCATCCGGCTGAGGCGGTGATCGAGGTTGACGTCACACAGGCGCGATATGAAGTGCAGGAGGTCATCGCAACGGTCGTCTCGCGACGGCTGGTCGAGGTGGTGTTGAGTGAGAATGTGACGGCAACATTCCGCTGCCGGTACCGGCTTAAGTCAACTGAGCGACAGCGGCTGCGGGTCGAGTTGCCCGAGGCGATCGAGGTGCTATCCGTGTTGGTCGACGATACGGAAGTGCGTCTGGAGCCCGATCCGACGAACACACAGGGTGACTTCTGGGACACATATTTTGTGAAGGTGGCCCGTGAGGGAGCGAGTGACGATCCGTTCCAATTGACGTTTCAGTTTCTGGGCAAGGTGCATCCGGCTCCGTTTGAAGGAGGCTTTCAAGGGAACATGGTGCTGCCATTGCCTCGACTGGGCGATCCCTCGAACGCGGCTGTGCAACAGACGCGAGTCGTGGTCTGGGTGCCGAGGGGTTATGCACTCGTGGGTGATCCCGACGGCTTCACTCTGCTCGGGAACGTGCGACCATTACGCGCACTCTTCGGCGGCACGGTCTGGGGGGCACCGCGCGAGGATACGAACGCCTGGATCGGCGATACGGAGAACCTGCTGATGGATTTTCCCACGACCGGCCGCACACCCTATCACTACTCGCACCTGGGCAGTGCCCGCGAGATCAAAGTCCTGTGGTGGAACACGCTGCAATACACGCTGCTCGTCAGTGCGGCTTTGGCAGTGATCGGATTCGTCCTGCTGCCGACGTCATGGGAGAACAAGCTGGGGATTCTGCTGTTGATTTTGTTCGGCGGGCTCTTGCTCGGACTCAAGAGCGAACATGTCGCCGTGCAGGCGTTCGCGACAGCTCGATTCGGCCTGCTGTTCATGGCGGCCTTGTGGCTCCTGCGAGAGATCATCGGCTTCTGGCGGCCGACGTCGACAGCGCCGCCGACAGAGTTATCCGGGAGGCCGACACCAACGACCGCACAAGTCGCCGTTGTGCCGCCGCCCGGAACGTTTGACAAGCCGGAGGGCGAGTGACGTGATGGCTCATATGTTTTCACCCGTGGCGGAAGATTGTCCGTGTTCTGTTCATCACGCGGAGAGGCTGTCATTTTTTGTTGTTCGGTTGCAAGACGCCGTAGGACGGACTTCCAAGTCCGTCCGAAGACAGCATCGATATTGGCAATCTCTGAGGTCGAATCGAACCAAGGACGGATTTGGAAATCCGTCCTACGAAAACCTATCACCCTCGGAGCGTGATGGCGGCTTTCGTCGATGCAAGTTCGTTTCGCTGGTTCTGGTGATTGCATGTTTGTTCGGGCCGTCTTCGACTCAACATGTCCACGCCCAGCCGGCACCGCCCTTGCCGGACACAATTGAATCAACGGCTGTCGGTGATATGAGCGAGCGGGAGCCGCAAGTGCGGCGGGTGTACGTTCCGGTCAGTGAGCTCAAGACGCTGCTGCAACAGGACGATGGCAGTGTGCTGCTCTCACGTGATGAGTTTCGCAAGCTGTGGTTCGACGCACTGAGAGCGGAAGTGGCACATTTGCAGTCGCCCGCAGGCATCGTGTTATCGTCGGCGGACTACGCGGCGCGCGTGGAGGGTGAGCAACTTCTGCTCACGGCGGAGTTGACCTTCACAGAATTCTCGTCCGAGTGGCAAGTATTGCGGTTGCCAGTGGGCGGACTCAGCGTGGAGGGGGCAACACTCGATGGAGAACCGGCCGCAGTCTCACGAGACCCACAGAATCAGGATTCGCTGTTGGTTTTCAGCCGGACGGAAGGCACGCATCGGCTTACGCTCGAATTATCGGTAACGGTCAACGCGGTCGGCAGCGATTCGATTGTGCAGTTCGATCTGCCGGGCGCGCCATCTGGCACGTTGGAATTGTCGCTGCCGGAGGAGAAGTCGCTCTCCGTCGATGGACTGGCGGTGTCCCGCACGGGTGACAAGTATCGCATCCCGGTGGGTGGCAAGTCACGAATCGCATTGCGGTTGTCCGACGGCGATGCCACGCAATCGGCGGACGAGTTGTTGTTCGCACGCTCTGCGTACGGTCTGCACGTGGCGCCGGGAGAGGTGACGTGGAGTACAAACACAACATTCATCGCTTACGGTCGCACTCTGGATCGGCTGCAGTTCACCGTGCCGCAGGAGTTGGACGTGGTCTCGGTCGAGTCGTTGGGGCTCGCATCCTGGGACATGAACGACACAGCGGACGGAGATCGCACGGAGATCACGCTCACGTATCGGCAGCCGTTTGATGGCTCGCGGGATGTGCTCATCCGCAGCGTGTTCGTGCCGGAGGAGGAATGGAGTGTGCCGACGCTGTTGCTGGAAGGCACCGACTCACACGTTGGCACCATCATCGTGCAACACGATGCGGACCTGCGTTTGCAGCCGACCTTCGACGACACAGTCCGCCCTGCAACGGCCGACGAGTTGCAGATCGGTGACATGGGCGATGCAAGCCCCGACCAACCGACGATGGGCTTCCATGCGATGCAGCCGGAGTTCGAGTTGTCGTTCTACACCCCTCGCAAGACGGGGACGGTGCAAGTGGCGATGACCAATCTGCTGAGGATCGCGGATGACGGCCTCGATCTCACGAGTATCCTTGATGTGCAGGCGTCCGTGGCTCCGCTGTTCGACATACGAGTGATGCTGCCCGCTGACTATGAAGTCACGCAGGCATCCGTCGCCGGACAGGCGGTCGAATGGACACTGGGCACGGAGGATGTCGGTCGGATTGAAGCCCGCATTCCGCTTGACCCGCCACTGCGTCCGGGCGAGTCGCGACGCATTGACCTTACAGCCCATGCCGACCCGGAGGACTGGCCCGTCGAGAACGATTCGGTGCTGCTTGCCTTCCCGGAGGTCGGACTGCCGCAAGCGGACATGGTCGAGGCACGGTATGCCATCACGGCAGACAGCGACCTCGACGTTGAAACGGTCGATCTCACTGGTCTCGACCCGGCGCGAGGAGAGCAGGCCGAGGCGCTCAAACGACTGCTCGAGCCATTGGGGCTGTCGTTGCGATTGGGGTTCACGTATCAGGACACGGTGTTCTCCGGCCAACTCGACGTGACTCGGCGACCTGCTCGGTTGTCGACATCGACGTTTTTGCTCTCGCGGCTCGAACCGCAGCGAGCCGTCACACGTGTCCGCGCGTCGGTGACGGTTGATGGGGGCGGGTTGGAGGGGCTGTTGATCCAATTGCCGGATGACGTCAATCCCGATGCAAGGTTCATGCTCCATAAACCGGTGAAGGTCTTGGGCAATTCACGCCAACAAGTCGTACTGCCGGAGGAACTGGTCACCATCATTGAGCAGACGGTCTCTGAGGCGATCGATGGGGAACGGACATGGACGCTGCGGTTCGATCGACGATTGCATGGAACACATGAGCTGACGGCTCTACTCACGCAACCGCACGAAGGAGATGGCGACATCACGTTGCCAATGGTCACGTTCACAGGAGCCGATCGGCAGAACGGCTGGATCGCGGTCGAGGCACGCGATGACCAACGGCTGGCGGTGAGGGCAGCAGATGTCGTCGGACAGCCGTTACGGGCTGTCGATCCGATCGATCTGCCGGGCATGGCAGCGGACGACACGGTCACACGAAGGATCGTCGGCGGGTTTCGCTTTTCACGAGCCGGTGCGTCGGCGACGGTCAGCGAAGAACAGTTCGAACGAGCAACCGTGCCGACGGCAGTGATTGATCGACTCGAAATGAAAAGTGTCCTCGGCGAAGCGGGTGACGTGCAGCATCGTCTGCAGGCGGCCTTTCGAGCCGTGGGCGTGCAGAGCCTGCTCGTCGCACTTCCCCCGCAGGCCGAGCTGTGGTCCGTGCAAGTCGACGGCAAGCCGATCGAGGTGCGCCAATCCGCCGGCGGCTATCAGGTGCCGCTCCCCATGACCGAGACCCCGGCAACCGCGCGCAGCTTGCAGGTGTTCTATCGGACAGATGTCGGCGAGTTGGACCACACCGGACGTCTGCAACAGGTCGAGCCACGCCTGGCCATTCAACACGGCAACGGCGAGACCCAACCGATCGACGTGCTCACCCGTGACTGGTCGCTCAGCTATCCGCAAGACGTCGTGTTGCTTGAAAGCGACGGCACCTTCACCCCGGCAGTCGGGTTGCGAGACGACACATTCTTCGGGCGACTGAGAGCATCTTTCTCACTGCCCAGCTTGGAAAGTGTTTGGTGGCGATTGAGTTTCATGATCGGATCCATGTGTGTTGTATGGCTGATTGGCTACTCAAGACGAATTATGGCACCGATAGTCCTTGTTCTTGGGTTGTGTGTCCTGTGTTTGTTCTTGATCTTGCTGTTTTACACATTTGCGGCTCAGGATCTGTCCAATGCTGAGAACTTTGCGGCCACCCCAGCGACGAGGCAGATCGGTAATGCGTCAGAGCTGTCGGATGAGACGATACGTAAGAGTCTTGGGTATCCATTCGACGCACCGATGGAGCCGCAGTCGGGGGCGAGCACCGAACAGTCAGATGGGGTGGACTTCGATTTCGTTGTGCCATCGGACCCGTCCGAACAGGCACCAATGCCGGCAACCCCTCCGACCGTGGAAGAGGCAAGACCTGAATCGGGGGTGATTGATGAGGTTATCGAATTCGGAGGGTTTGACCCGCGGAGTATGGACGACGATCAGACAACCCTCGGCCTGCGGGTGCAACAAGCAGCGGAGCCACGAGATGTCGGCGGTGCACTCCTGTCATTGTCGCTCGATCTCGAAGCTCCGGATCGGTTGCGGGAGATGACGTTCACGTCGCTGGGAACGCGGCTGGAGAGTGAGTCACCGGCGATCGATGTCACGTATGCCTCGCGTTCATCGCGGGAGGTGTTGTCGCTCATCGTGGCGGCGGGCGTGTTGCTGCTGATGTGGTGGTTGCGGCTGGCGAATGCCTTGACGCGTGGTGTGCTTGCCGTGTTGACGGTCCTTGTGCCGCTGGCGCTGGTGACGATCGTGCCCTCGCTGAGTTCGATGATCGTGGAAGGTGTGTTGATTGGTGGCGGCGGCGGGGTCGTGCTGTGGGGAGTGCGTGCGGTTGTGATGGCTGTCGAAGTGCGAACACGGAGATGGCGTGTGGAATCGAGCACGACGAAGCCTGTGGTTGCGAGCCTTCTGGTCATGGGGTGTCTTTTCTCCGGAGCGACGGAACTGACTGCGGAAGAGGTCGTCCAATCAAAGACGTTAGTCGCCGATGTCGTGGAACCCCAGACTGATGAGGCTGACGAGATACCGACAATCATCGTGCCGTATGGCGAAGGCGATCCGTTGGACGCAGACCGGGTGTTACTGCAGCGAGAGTTGTTCGATCTGTTGCGACGACAAGCGTCGCCGGATGTGGATGGTGTTGGTCCTGCACCGGTGGATGGAGTTGTCGCTGAAGCGACCTATGACGTGCGGATCGATGCGGCGCGGGTGGAGCAGGATGACGCGGAGGGCCTCGACGTCACAGCGAGATTTGTGCTCCACAGTTTTCGGAATGAGCCGGTCGCATTGCCACTGCCGCTGGGTCACGTCGCTGTGGATTCAGCCCGGATGGATGGTGAAGCAGGCATCGTGAGACCGACGGAGCAGGGGGGGCTGGAAGTTGTCGTCCCCGAGCATGGGCGTCACGTGCTGGATCTCACATTCGCTGTGCCGGCCGATTTGCAGGCGACCTCGGGTGAGTTCACCTTGCCGCTGCGTCCTGTCGCGACTGGTCGCGTGGTGGTGACGCTGCCGACACGGGAAGACTGGGCCATTAACGTCCAACGAGACGGTCGAACCCCCATCGGATACCGGCGACAGTCAGGTGATGACGGCGTGACGATTGAGGTGCCCATTGATCGGGGCGGACAAGTCTCGATCGCCTGGCAGCCGGAGCAGACAGCCGGTGGGCGAGATGGGATCGTGCACGTCGAATCGAAGACGGCCATCCAGATTGATGACGCGGGGGCCAGTCTGCGGGGGGCGTACGACGTCACCGTGCGGCAGGGAGCCCTGTCACGCTTGTTGTTTCGCTTCCCGGAGTCCGTGCGGCTGAAACGTGTGTGGGGAGCCGATGTGGGAGGCTGGCAGATCGATGGTGAGGGCGACGAGCGTACGCTGACCGTCTTCCTGCGCCGCACAGTGGACGACCAAACACTCGTGTTCGTCGACCTGTTCCTGCCTGACGCGGAAGCCGGAGACGACGTGTCATTTGAGGTGCCCGATTTTGCACCGCAAGACGTCACACGCGAGTCAGGGCAGATTGTGTTGTTAGCCGACGAACAGCGGGAGCTTCGCATCGACGAGTCGGACAGCGTCTCGCGGACAAATGTTCTCACGGGAGATCTGCCTGACGAACTCAATCCCGATCACTTACTGATTCGGGACACTTACCGATTCACATCGCGGCCTTGGCATCTCAGCATCTCGGCGGCGCTACGAGCACCAGAGTCGAGGGCAACCGCCGAGTACGGCATGCTGGTGAGCAGTCGTAAGATTCTGCTTGGTGCGAGGCTGCAATTCGATCTGGCCGGAGCCCCCCGACGGCTGCTGCGGATCGTGCTCCCTCAGGATTTCCTCATGGTCGACCTGCGGAGTCCGGATGTGCAGGACTGGTTTGTCGAGGATGGAGAATTAGTGCTCGATCTCGGTCAGCCACGGCTCGGTCGCGTTATGGTGACGTTCGATGGACACATCACGCGTGATGCGAGCGACACCGAAGCAGTTTTGGAGACACCCTTGCTGCAGAATGTGGACCGGCTGGAATCGCATCTGGCGGTCTGGGTGGATGACGGGCTGACCGCGACACTCGATGGTTTTGAAGGTTGGCGTTCCGTGCAGGCGGGCGACCTCTCGTCTGAACTCCGATCATTACATCGCGAGCCAGTGCAGTTCGCATTCCGCACGACAGCCCTGGAACCCGAGTTGATCATTCTCATATTAAATCGAGCTCAGCCTCGGTTGGCATGTGACGCGGTGGCACTCATTGCGGCTAGCGACACGTCACTCGATTACGGACTGACGCTGCGTTGGACAATCGAGCGGGCCGCGGCTGAGCGGCTCACGTTCACGACCGACGGCTGGCTTGACGGACGGTTGGAGTTCACCGGGCCAGGCGTTCGCCAGACCTCGTCGGCGATCCTCGATGACGGTCGCGTCCGTTGGATGATCGAGTTGCAGGATGCCGTGCGAGGCCAGTACCTGCTCTCAGCGATTGCGACACTTCCGCCTGCGGCGAACGGCATCGTGCCGGCTCCGGAGGTGCGATTCGAACAGGCAAGTGAGACGGAGGACGAGTACGTCGACGTCGCATCGCAACAGGAGTTTGCCGTGCTGGTGAATCTGTCGTCGGCCCAGATCGTTTCCGGTGCGGGTGAGACGCATGATGTTGTCCAGCGTGAGAATCTGCCGCTGGTGCTGCGAAGCGAGTTGGTGGCGCAGGCAATGGAGATCGTGCGGCTGCAACGGGAACAGGACGTCACGTGGCAGATGCAGCGAGTGACCGAACAGGCTACGGCGACCGCCACCGTCACAGCCGCCGAATTGAGGACGATGCTGGCGACCGATGGAAGTTGGCGAACACAGGCGTCGTACCGCGTGCGGAACCGGGGGCATCAGTTCCTCGCCGTGCGCGTGCCGGGCAAAGCCCGCGTGTTGTCAGTCATGGTGAAGGAGTCGCCTGCCCGCATCTCGCGGACGATGCTCGATGACGAGCCAGTGCTGCTGGTGCCGCTGCCTCAAACGAGCGCGGCTGACTTGTCCTTCACGGTCACGCTGGTGCTCCAGGGTCAGTTCGCCCGCACACTGCCACGCACTCTGGCGGTGACGGGTGAACGCTTCACGCTGCCGGTGCCGACGATCGTGACGCCCCGCGAGTCGGTCGAGTACGGTGTGCCTGTCGTGCACACCCGTTGGACCGTCACCGTCCCGGACGAGTTCGCGGCTTCGATGGTCGAGGGAGATGAATCAAACGTCGAGTTCCAACCGGTCGGCGGCTCCGAACGCTATGCCATCGAACAAACGCTGCAGGAACTGGCCGACCTCAGCCGGTTAGTGGGAGACAGCTCGGCGAGTTACTCGCAGCGAGAACGGGCAGCGAGCAACCTCATCAAGTTGGAGCAGGAACTCAAACAACAGGAGGAGAGCTTCTGGTCGTACGAGTACGAGGAATCGCCGCCCGAAGTGCAGGAACTGGCCCAGCAACGTGAGCAACTGCTGTCCGAATCCAATCAGAACACTCTGACCTTTCAGCAGCAGTACGGCCGCACGTCCGGTGAGGACGCCGACGGTAATGGGGTGTTGGGCTTCAAGCTCAACGAGAATGGTCGCGCTTACATCGAAGGCAACAGTGCAATCATCTTCAACGACAACGGTGATTTTGAAGTGTCACGTCCTCAAGGAGCGAAGAACGAGTTTCGCTTCGACTCGAGCTCGGTCACCTCGGGAGAGGAAAAGAGTCACGGGCGGAAAGCCGGGCCGGTTGTCGACCGCGAGTTGCCACGGTCGAAGTCACGCTCGCAACTCCAGGAACGCCTGTCACGTCAGGAGCCATTGATCGAGAATGCTCCGGCGAAGGATACTCCACAATCAGGTGAGAGTTTGTTTGGGCGACAGTCAGGTATCAATGCCGGAGTGGTTGATCGTCCGGGTTCGAATCGATTTGGAAGCAACGTGGCAGGTGGTGGGGGCATTGGCGGAGGAGGAGCCTTCGGCGGTCGCGGCAACGAGCTGTACGACCAGTCAGGTTCAATGGACGACAAGCTCCCCGCGATGCAATTCATGAACGATTTCGAATTCATCGGCCGGATTGACTTCCCGCTGCCCGCGGTCCCGAACTTCGGCGAAGATGCTGCCGGCATCACGCACACCGGAGGTCTCTCGCTATCGGTCGACATCCCGGTCGCAGGACAGACACTCACGTTCACCCGTGTTGGTGGCGACCCGGCGCTGACGCTCGCCATCCGCCCCCGCGAGTCAGTCGAGCATGGTCTTCGCTGGCTGTGGACTCTCCTCTGGCTGACACTCGCCGTCCTTGCGCTGTGGCGATTGGCGTCACGGGGTCACGCGGTCAACTGGACCCGTATCACAGGCCAAAGCTGTCTGCTGTTGGGCCTCTTCGCCTTGTTGCTGCTCTCGTCTCCCATCGCATGGCTGGGTCTGCCCATGATCCTCGTCGGCTGCGTGCTGTTGATGGCGAAGCCGAGAACAGTTGTCACGTGAGCAGGCCGTTCGTGTCTCGCGTCAGGACGCGGCTGTCTGTTGTGCCTGCTGCTGCTGTTGGGCAATGAGGGCCGCTGCCGCTGTGGAGCCACTATTGCCGTAGATCGACGTCAAGCTGGGGACGCCGAGGCCCATGCCGGTGAGGGGGTTGGACCAGAGTTGCTCGCCGGTGAGGGCTTCGAGGCAGTACATGTAGCCTTGCACCGAGGCAATCACGCGGTCTCCGTCGAGCAGGGTAGCGACGTAGCCGCTGCCTTTGGGCGACTTCCAGTCCCAGACGATCTCGCCCGTGTCTCGATCAAGCGCCACGACCCGCGAGTTGAAACCAACATACATCAAATCAAGGACCGAGAGATCCTCACGCGTGGGTGTTTGGAATGAGCTACTCATGATCGGCCTCCCCAATCTGATGTGATGTGTCACCAGGGAGAACGGGATTTGAGTGTGGGTGGATCACAGGATTCGCATCATTCGTGACATTCGCGGTTGAAAAAGAGGAACCGCGAATGCTACGAATCAGGCGAATGACGGTCGTGTCAGCCCCTCCGGCTGCTCGAAGCAACCGGGGGCTTTGCGTCACAAGAGTTCGTCGTGCTTACGGTCAGTGATCAACATGTGGCCGGGGGCGTGGGTAATTGCGAGTGGGAGACGGGCCGCTTCGAGGGCACATTGTGGAGTGACGCCGCAGGCCCAGAACACGGGGATTTCGTCCTTACGCAGCGGGACGGGGTCGCCGAAGTCGGGGAGGGAGAGGTCTTCGATGCCGATCGCTTGCGGGTCACCCTGATGGACGGGGCGGCCATGGAAGTGCGGGAACCTCGCGGTGAGCTCGTCTGCACGGGCTACTTCGTCGACACGGAATGGACGCATCGAGACGACGAGTGGTCCTTGGAATGAACCAGCAGGCACGCAATCGATGTTGCTGCGGTACATGGGGACGTTGCAACTCTCCTCGACGTGCCGCACGGGGAGTCCGGCTTGCAGCAGTACCGCGTCGAAGGTGAACGAACAGCCGATCAGGAACGACACGAAATCGTCCCGCCACAGGTCGGTGATGTCCGTCGGCTCGTCGGTCACATCGCCGTCTCTCCACACGCGATAGCGCGGCAGATCGGTCCGCAAGTCTGCGTCGCCTGCCATCACATGCGGCACGGGATCACCCGGTTGGGTGACCTCCAAAAGTGGACACGGCTGAGGATTCCGTTCACAGAAAATCCGAAAGTCATCTGCATGCTCTGCCGGGAGGATCACGAGGTTCGCCTGTGCGAACTCCGCGGCCAACCCCGAGGTGTGCGCTGTCCAGTCACCACGTCGACACGCGAGGCGGACATCCCGGCCAGACGATGATTCGTTGAATGAAGTCATGGCAACGATGCTGCGGGAAAGTAGCCATCACGCTCCGCGTGATGAGCGGATTGCGGGAGAGTGTTGAATTCAGAGAGTCCTTTGGTGCTTGTGTCTTCACGCGGAGCGTGTTGACTACTCTGGCCGCTCGGTCATCGAGAGCCTCTTCGTAACGCACGAATGTAACTCCTTGGCAACGTCTTCGATTCGGCGGATGTCGTCTCCGTCCAGACAGTCGACAACTTGCCACTGACCGTTGCTCGCTGCGAGTGTGCGGTACACCTGCCGGACTCGTTCGAGGTACTCGCTGTCGGCTTCCTGGAGGTCGGCGGCTTTGTCTGTGTACGAACGGGCGGATTTCTCGGCGATGAGTCGTTGGGCGGCTGTTGCCGGCAGATCGAGAAGGATCGTCAGATCGGGTCGCGGGAGTCCGTAGACGTCGTGTTCAATGCGTTCGATCCACTGCATGAGGTCTAGTCGCTGCGGCTCGTCAAGCTTGGCCGCTTGATGAGCAATATTCGAGGCGACGTAGCGGTCGAATACGACCATGTCATGACTCTCAGCGGCCTCAAGAATGACGTCCTTCGATTCGAAGCGGTCGCCAGCGAAGAGGAGTGAGGCGAGTTGTGGGTGCACTTCATCGAGTTGTCCGAACTTCCCATTGAGAAACTCGCCGATCGCAGCGCCAAACCTGGTGTGTTCATAGCGTGGGAAGCTCAGTAGTTCGACCGAGTGGCCCTGCTGATGCAAATGGTCGACAAGAAGTGCCGATTGGGTCCCCTTGCCCGAGCCGTCGATGCCTTCGATGGCGATGAGTACTGCCACGGATGACCTCGCCGACTCTACTTGAGGGCTGCCTTGGCAGCAGGAATGTCTGTGGTTGTCGTGAAGTAGGTCATCAGCTTGCTGGTCCTGAGGACATTCTCGAGATCTTTGTGAATCTCGCAGATGACCAATTGACCTTCGTTGCGACCGAGCTTGCGGTGCAGCGTGATGAGCTTGCCAAGCACCGAACTCGTCACGTACTGGACCGGGGACAGATTGAGAATGACCTTGCGGAAATGGTATTGGTCCACCAATGCAAACAGTTCGTTGCCGAACTGTTCGAGGTTGTCCTCTTCGGTGAATTGATCCTTGTGGAATGACGCAACCGCAATTTCATTGTCCACTTCGAGATCAAAATAGGACGGTTCGTAATCAGTGATGTCAGTCATCGGCTCGCACGCAGGTATTCCGGGAACGACTCTTCCCCGCGGACGATGCGAAAGTGTCCCACATCATCGGCTGTGCCGGGGAACTCGACCGGGACGTAGTGACGATCGGTGCCTCGCACCCAGCCGGCTCGGTCGTGACACTCACGCTCGACGAGCACTTCTACGTCTCGATCAATCTGCGTGTCATAGTACCGCATGGCCAGTTGACGTTCCAGAAGGGCCGCTTCTTGCATGCGTTCCTTGCGAACTTCTGGTGAAACCTGCTGCTCAAACGTTGCAGCCGGTGTACTTTTGCGGGGACTGAAGGGGAACAGGTGCATCTTCATAAACTGTGCCCGTCGACACGTATCGAGTGTCTCCTCAAATTCCCCGTCCGTCTCGCCGGGAAAGCCAATGATCACGTCCGTCGTGAAGGCGACATCCGGCATGACCTCGCGGAGACGGTCCAGCTTCTCCAGGAACGGCTCGACCCGATACCGCCGACGCATTCGAGAAAGAACCCCGTTCGACCCACTCTGTAGGGCCGGGTGAAACTGTGGACAAAGATGCTCGCAGTCGGCTGCGGCGCTGATGAATTCATCATCGACCTCATTCGCTTCGATGCTCGACAGCCGCATCCGCCAGTCGCCCGGGATGCGATCCAACTTGCGGAACAGATGCCACAGTCGAAAAGGAGGCTTGCCCGACTTGCCTCGCGTGGTGTCGACCCCATAGTGACCGACATGGATGCCGCTGATGACGATCTCCTTGTATCCATTGTCGATCAGCCGACGCACTTCCGCTTCGATGTCCTCGGGCGACCGGCTCCGCAGTCCGGGTCGCACTTGGGGAATGATGCAGTAAGTACATCGCAGTACACAGCCGTCCTGCACTTTGACGTATGCCCGCTTGCGACCCTCGAAGTGCGAGATGCCTGTCGGCATGTCAGCGACGCCCTGTCGCGCGAGGACGTCAGGCAACTCCCGTTTGTCGGTCACGACTTCGAAGACGCTCGGCAACTCAGCGACGGCATCAGGGTCGCGTGTGGCGTAGCAGCCCATCACGATCGTCCGCGTGCCGGGATTGTGCTTCGCGAGCTTACGCACCTCCTTGCGACTCTTCGCATCCCCCTCGTTCGTCACCGTGCACGTGTTGACCACACACAGGTCGGCCGACTCGTCCTCGGACGCCTCACGGTAGCCGTTCTGCTCAAGGGCTTCCTTGACCAGCTGCGTCTCATACTGGTTGACCTTGCAACCAAGAGTCACCAAACGGCAGGTGCGAGTGGACATTGGTTTGTCGAAATGATGAGAGATTGACGGCAATGGGAGAAGTATAGTCGTCCTTGAATCTCGCCGCGAGGATGAGAGGTCGTTACTTGACCGATTGGAGGTCTATGGCGGCGCGAAGTTTCTGCGACTGCTTACGAACGAGGGCTCAATGTGAACGCGATCGTCAATGCGATGAGGAGGAGCGTTAATGAGAGATAGGCATCTCTGGCATCGACCCTGCCGTGTGACTGACCCAATCCGAAGTGTGTTCCCAGACGGTGCCAACACACGAAGCCGAATGGGATTGTGAGTATGCCGAACAGCCAGAGCAACCAAATCGGAGTGCGACATCGCAGCATCTCACCCGCATCACCGACGCCGTCAAATGACCCCACCCCGATGTATGCTCCATTGGCAATCAAACAAAAGCCTGCAAAAAATCGAGCGAGGTAGGTTCCGGGAAATCTCAAACCGAGAATCGCTCCCCAAATCAATAGTGGAAGTGCGACACCGACAACGGGACCGGCCCACACGACGACGAGAGGCATCGAATTCGGGACCACATCAGTTCGCGAAATCGCAAATGGATGCAACACGACTTTTGTCACAGTCCCACCTGTTAACCATCCCGCAATGACATGACCACTCTCGTGCACTCCCATCATTCCCAGCCAGCAAAGTGGCAGAAACGATCCGATGAGAACGCATTGCTGCAGACGGTTCATTGGCGATGGGGCGATCAGTCCAGCCGATCCTTGATTCTTGAAGCGACGTCTTGTCCCCAGAGTTCATACACCTTCGGGCCGGGATGAAAGCCATCAGTCGCGATGAGTGACTGGTCCTTGGTCACGTCGAGGGCAACGTAGTCGCAGTCGAGTTCGTTGGTCAGTTGTTTCAACCTGTGGTCGAAGAGGTGGGCCTGATTCCCAAGATACCACCGCAGCGGCTGTGGCAGCAGTGGAAAGTGTGAGACGGGCGGTAGGCCGAAGATGAGCACCTGCTTGACCGAGTAGTGTTCATGGAGCAGGTTGATGAGTCGTCGTTGGTCGTCGATCCAGCTGGCAACTGAGCGTCCAGACGTCACATCGTTGACGCCCAGCGAGGTGACGGCAACGTCGTAAGCGACCGATTCGAGTCGGGCCAGTCGCTTCACCGTGGATCGGGTCTTGGCCCCCGTCTTGGCGATCAGTCGGTACTCGACCTCGTAGGTGTCAACCAAGCCCTCAAGGATGTTCCCCAGCAGTCCCTCCTCCTGAGTGTCGGCACCGGCGGCAGCCGAGTCGCCCGTGACGAGTAGTCTCAGCGGTCGACCCTGTCCGCACATGCCTCGTCGCTCGCCCGGAGACTCCGGCAACTTGAGTGCCTTCCGGCGAACGTAACTGCCCTGTGCCAAGAAGAGCGGCCCGAGAACAACTTTTACGATGGGGAGGATCAAGTGGGTGGGAGAGAGTTTCGTGTGAGATGTCATTGCGATGATTGTCCAACGCTCCGATTGTCGTCTGACGGAGTATCTCACACAGTGGTATCAGTACACCGACTGTCAGAAGTGTCGACAATGCGCGAGTGAGAATGCTATTGAGATGGATACAGTCCGGTCATCAGCCCTGTCCGCCACAGCAAAACCCAATGGGAAAAGATCTCGACATGAAGAAGCCACTCGTTGCCATCGTGTGGATGACTACACTCATCGCGTTGTGTGAATCCAATCATGTTGACGCCAAACAGACAACGCGTCGCCCTCGTGTGATCGTCACGACCGATGGTGAAGTGGACGATCGTTGTTCGATGATTCGCTTTCTGCTGTACACCAATGACTGGGAAGTGTGCGGGTTGATTCATTCGAGTTCGAAGCATCATTGGAAGGGCAACGAGCAGGTCGCAGGACAGACATGGACCGACGTCTCCTGGCTGGACGAGCAACTCGTGGCTTATGAGGCGGTGTATCCCAACTTGAAGCTGCACGATCCCAACTATCCCACACCCGATGAACTGCGGAGTCAGGTCTACATCGGCAACATCGAAACCGAAGGCGACGTGCGGGAGCCGACGCCCGGCTCGAATCGCATCGTCGAGGTCCTGCTCGACGATGATCCGTCTCCTGTCTGGCTGCAGGCATGGGGCGGATCGAACACGATTGCCCGGGCACTCAAGACCATTCGCGAGAGACATCCGGATCGTGTGGATGAAGTGTCGGCCAAGGCTCGCATCTACCTCATTTCCAAGCAGGATCGAACCTATGAGGACTCCATCCGTCCCGAGTGGCCCAACGTGGATGTCCTCCTCAGCAACCATGCCAGCTTCGGCACGCTGGCCTACGGATGGGGAAAAATGCAGCCGCCCGAGGTGAAGCCGTATTTTGGTCGTGTCTGGATGCGAAAGCACATCTTGCAGAATCACGGTCCACTGCTCGACATGTATGAGCACAAGGAGATGCGGTTCCGCTCCGAGGGTGATTCACCCGCCTTCTTGCATGTCATCAACACAGGTCTTCGGAGTGACGAAGACCCCACCTATGGCGGCTGGGGCGGTCGCTTCATCCAAATTGGTAAGCATTATTGGAAATCAGCTGATCGTGATCAGCAGCAAGAGCCCAACTCAATCCTCCGCTGGGCGATCGACTTTCAGAACGACTGGGCAGCTCGTGCGGACTGGTGTGTCAGCTCCTACGAGCAGGCGAATCATCCGCCGGAAGTCACGCTCAAATCGAGCGCCGACCTGGTCGCCCATCCCGGTCAGATCGTACAACTGGCTGCCCAGGCAGATGACTCCGATGGTGATGAATTGGACTATCACTGGTGGCACCACGCGGAAGCAAGTACCAGCGAATCGACTATCACGATCGAAGACATGACTCAGGCGCACGCCTCGATGCGCATGCCTGATGACTGTCAACCCGGTGAGACAGTTCACGTCATCTGCGAAGTCCAAGACGATGGCAGTCCGCCATTGACGAGGTATCGTCGAGTCATCGTCACCTGTCAGCCAGAGTAGGGGCGGACAGTTCACACCTCCTCGCCGCTCGCCTCTCCCTGTCAACTTCACTTCGGGTCGGACATCGTCACCTGAGGCACGTCCACACTCTGCGTGCAGTCGACGAACAGCCAGCAGATGCCCGAGGCGACGTACAACACGCCTACGACCATGAATAGAGGCGTGAAGTTGGTCTGTGCAAGCACTTCACCGTTGACGACCGTCTGAGTCGTAAAGTAGTCCAGCAGGGGGCCGAAGATCAGCGGCATTATCAGTCCTCCGACGTTGCCGGCCATGTTCATAATGCTGAAGACTGTCGCAGCGAAACGACCGCCGATGTCAGTGCACGTGCCCCAGCCCGTCGGCTGCGTCCAATCAGTAAAGAACTTGACGAACATCAAACCGACCGCCACACGCTCAGGACTGGGCTGACTGATGGCTCCCCAAAGACAGATGGCGGCCAATCCCTTCCCCGAGACACCGACAAGCGAGCGTCCCCAGCGGCTGCCGACTCGAGGGATTAACCAATCGTTCAACGCCCCACCCGCGATGCCGCCGAATGCGCCTCCGATCAACGGCAGGCTCACCAGCCACCCCAAGCTCTTCATGTCTGCCACTCCCAGTGACAGGAAGAAGCTCCCCATCACCAATGTGTAAACGATGTCTGCTCCGGCATTCATGAATTGCTGGACGACCATCACCCGCATGCTGCTGTTCTGGAGCACTTGTCTGGTTGAGATCACGCCTCTTTGTTCCAGACCTGATCGTTCGTCACCCCGGATTAATTCTCGTTCGGCCTCATTGGCATGGGGGTCTTCCTCCGGTGAGTTGCGAAACAGGGCCAGGAACACCAATGCGAACACCACCCCTGGCGCAGCGAGGACGATGAGAGCCTCCCGCCATGACAAGCCGTAGGTGCCCATGAGTACCGTGCCCATCAGGACAGATGCCATGGCCCCGCCGCCCCGCCCGCAGAAGCTGGCGACCCAGCCCTGCACCTTAGTCCGGCTCGACCGGGGGAACCACGTTCGCGTCACCTGACCGAGCGCGGGGTACGTTCCCGTCTGAGCGGCTCCGAAGAGCAGCCGCACAGCCCCCAAGCCGTAGACGTTCCCCGTCAACCCATGCAGTGGTAAAGCAAGCGACCACGCGAGAACGATCACCACCAGCACCAGATGCGGCCCGAACAGGTCGATGACTACTCCGCTTGGGATCGAACCGAACGCATACGTCGCGTAGAACGCTGTTCCCAACCCTTCGAGCGTCGTATTGCTGAACCCATACTCCGCCTGCAACTCGGGCCGAATGAGGTTCCATGTGTAACGGTGCAAGTACAGCAGAAACGACGTCGCCGACGCGAGCCAGAACACAATCACCCGTCGCCGCGAGGGAAGACCGGTCGTTAGAACCTCGGGCATACCGACGTCTCCAGAGGATTGTTATCGAATCAAGTGTGTGAGATTCATTTGTCAACGTCTCGATTCTGCCACGGCCAGCTTCCGGTGAGTTCGAGTTCGAGGGTGAAGCTGAGGAACGTTCGGATGAGCACAATGATGGCTAGGACACCGACTGTTTGGAAGGTGAGCTCCACGGCGACCGTATGGATGATGTCACCGGCAACCAGAAACTCCAGACCAAGCAGGATGCCTCGCCCCAGTCGCTGTCGGACGGCTTGCAAAGTGTTCCCGTTTGATGAGGACTTGAAGGCATGCACCACTGCGATTCCGATCGTGTAGACCGCAGTGGCGACAATCACAAACACGCCGATCGCTTCGACGAGCGACGCTGCGCCTTCTGCAAACAGTTTGACAAACTCTGGCATCAGATTCTCATCGTTGACGTTGTCGGAGATGCCCCATCGATCAGTCAGGGGCACGTTGGTCGGCCCCTGCCAGTCTCCGGCCAGTCTACTGCGGCAATCAAATAAGTGTAGCGTCCATAGCGGCGAACAAGACCGGAATCATAGACCCTTCAACGTCCAAACGCCGCTACACAAAAGTGCCCGTGGCACTAGCGATTGTCGGGAGGCTCTGACATCCGCACGACAGAGACATCAATGCTTAAGTGTTTCACAGGTTCGCCGAATTGCGTGTCAATGGCCGGGTCGGCGGCAATTACACCAGATTCTGTGGCTGCAGTGCAGGACCCGTCGAGAGATCCGCGGGTGGGTCGATTTCCGTTTGTTCAACGGCTTTCGAGTCGTCTCCTTCCTCGATGACTTTGGCGATCCGCTTCGCGAAGTAGTACAGCCGTCGGTAACTCTCGAACAGGTCGGTTTCGATCCGAAAGGTCTGTGTGCGTCGCGGTTGGTCGGCGGTGAGTCGCTTGAGAAGATGGGCTTCCGCATCATCGGCCAACGCTGTGATTTCAGCTTTCGCTGCGATGACATTCTGTGCATGTTGGCGTTTGCGGTTAGCGACAGCGTGCAGCGCTTCCTCAACCGACCAGGTGACACGTTGATGAAAAGTAGAGAGCAGGTCGCGGGTCTCATCGCTGATCTCCACCTGCTGACGATTTCGTGCCATCCCGATCTCGCACAAGCTGGTTTCGATCAAGTCGCCGATCCCCTCGAAGTAGTTGGCCGCAGCCATGTATTGCTGCAACTGACGTGATTGTGGATCGGTCAGGTTCTGCTGGGACAGACGTCCCACAGCCTTGACGAGTTCGCCATGCAGCCGATCAACGTCATCGTCCCGGTCGCGAAGGTGTTGGATCGAGGCGACGTCGCCAGAGACCACGGGAGTGAACGCCGCACGCAGCATCGCCACCGACAGGCCGCCAAGTCGGGCAACCTCCGCTCGCACAATGTCCAGTGCCAGAACAGGCGTGTGTTCGGTGATCTGGTTAAGGTACTGGAGTTTTCCGTCCGGCTCCGGTTCACGACGGAGTGTGGGAACCAGCCGTTCGACCAGCATGGCCAATGGTGTCGTGAATCCGATCAGCAGAAGGGTATTGGCCACGTTGAAAATGGTGTGTGCATTAGCGATCTGCCGAGGCGTCTCCGCAGCCAGTCGCGCGGCTCCGACCAGTTCGCCATGTGATGGGGAAATCTCCCGAACGGCCAGGGCCAGCCACGCAATGAATGGACACCAGATCAAGACTCCCAGCACATTAAACACAACATGAGCCAATGCCGCCTTCACCGCCTCGCGTGGCTTGCCGATCGCAGCAAGCATCGCCGTCACACACGTACCGATGTTCGCTCCAAAGACAAGCGCGATTCCGAGTTCCAATCTAATCAAGCCTTGTGACGCGAGAACGATAATCACTCCCGTGGTCGCGGATGAACTCTGCACAATCGCCGTGAAGGCCGCACTGAGAGCGATCGCGGCGAGGGGATTCTCAAGATGGGTCAACAACTCGACAAACGGCTGATAATTGCGGAGGGGTTCCGTGGCCCCACTCATCATTTGCATGCCAAAGAAGATCAGACCCAGCCCCATCACCATATTGCCATAGTGCTTGATCCGCTCATTCCGCGAGAGGAAGAGCAACGCAAACCCGATCGCGATCAACAGGGGGGCATACTGCGTGACCTTGAAGGCAATGATCTGTGCCGTGACGGTCGTGCCGATGTTCGACCCCATAATCACGCCGATCGCCTGCTGCAGGTTCAATAGTCCGGCCGAGATGAAGCCGACGAGCAGCACAGTTGTCACGGAAGAGGACTGAATCACCGACGTCACAAACGCCCCGGCAAACACGGCCTTGAACCGATTCGTCGTCAGCCGTGCCAGCAGCGATTTCATCCGATCGCCGGCGATCACCTTGAGCGCATCGGTCATCTGTTCGATGCCGAACAGGAACAAGGCCAGACCGGCCAGCAGCCCCATCCCCATCGTTCCCAATTCAAGCGGCGGAGTCGATGCCCCCAACATACAGTGTCTATCTTCCAGTCTGTCGTGGTACTCAGGATCAACGCTTGTGGGACAACGGGACCACTCCATCCGCGCTGAGAAATGATTTCAAGGTGAGCAAGGATCGCGATTCGCTGTCGCCCGAAGGTCATCAGCGCCTGCCGGTGCGGAAAGCGCCGGACGAATGGGCGCAACGAGGAACCGCATGGCGGTTCACCGCAACCTCCTTGCCAGACGCGACTTTCGCGATATTAACGAAATATTAACACAACGGCCAGTGGATTTGGTTGGATGTCACGAAGCGGAATCCGAGATCGGTCACCAAGGTGGGTGCCCTGCATGACTTGCACCAGCGCCATACCAACACTCTGCCAAGAAGGTGTCGAGGTGGCCTACGATGGCTGCCAGATCGAGACCGCGACGTGTTGCTGTGGATGCTCGGCAGTCGCCCAGTAGTACATCGCGACAAGTTTGCCATCTGGACGTTGAACCATTCGCACGTAGCCGATATCCGCGTTGAGACCCGTCTCGGAGTCGGGGTCGTCTGGCAGGGCTTGAAAGTCGTCACGGATAATGAACTCCGGCCCCCAGGTCTCACCGCCGTCGCTGCTGTAGCGGGCACGAATCTCGGCGACGTGGCGATCACCATACGCACAGCACAGCCGACCGTCCTGCAACTTGACGAGAGCAGGCGGATTCGAGTGCGTTGGCATCACCTTCACCGTGCTGAGGAACTCCCACGTGCGACAGCCGTCCGACGAGCGATAGGCATCAATCGTGTCGGGCTCGTCGCTGCCCCGGTTGATCTTGCGGAAGGCACAGACAAACTCGTCATCGGCCAACTGGACCGTCTGACTCATGATGGCACTTGACTTCTCGAACGCCGGCGTCACCCACGAAATGAACTCAAACGACTGCCCGCCATCCGTTGTCTGCACACAAGCAATTCTCTTCAGATTGTGTGGCGGCTTGAGTGTCGAGATGAAGATCAGACACGATTGCGGCCCCTGCACGATGTAGTCCGTCCGTGGCGAGAGGGCATGCCCGCGAAGATCAGGATGCTCGGTCAACCCGTGCAGCGGATGTGGGCCGAGCCAGTTCTGTCCCCGGTCGAGTGAGTAAAAAAATCCGCCTTCCGGATCCTCATTGCCATGATACCCCTCCGCGAAGACCCGCATGGCAAAGTCCGGGCGCGTGAAGTTCAACGGATGAGTCAGCCGTGTCTTCCCCTCACCGCGATATTTCTGATGCTCGTTGTCGAGAAACCCCTGCGGGTCAAACATCGTCCACGTCCGCCCCCCATCCCGGCTCCGAGCCAGCAGACTGTCCTCTCGCCCCGCAATGTTGTGCCCCGGTTTGACAACAAAGTCCCCCTGCGTGAACCCGACCAGGATCTCCTCCCCCCACTGCCACACCCCATTGTTAGCAGGCCACCCATGAAACCGCCCCTCCTCAATCGCAGCGATCGAATGTTGGATGGACAGGCTCTCGTCGCCGCCGAAGAGAGTCTGGCCAAGAATGGATGAGACAATCAAAGTCCAAGAGATGATAGAAGGGTTCAATCGAGATGGCCTTGTCGCTTGATGATGCAGAGAAGAGGGTGAGGTGTCATGAACTTAAATACACCGTCCGTCATCAGTGCGGGTTCCGATACGGTGCAACGGTACTTCGTTACTTGCCTGATTGCGGAGGCTCTGACATTTGCTCCACGGACACCTGCATGCTCAGCAGTTCCACAGGGTCGCCGAACTGAGTATAGATGGCGACGTCAGCAGCGTCTCGACCATAGGCGATCGCGATGCGGCCACCGTCGAGGCTGAGCTGGGTCGGGTCGAACGTGTACCAACGGTTGCCCACGTAGGCTTCAAACCACGCATGCAGGTCCATCGGTACCAGCGTCTCCAAATAGCCGACCACCATGCGAGCCGGGATTGACAGCGCACGACAACAGGCAATCCCCAAATGGGCCATGTCACGACACACGCCTTTGCCTTGCTCGTTGACCTCGCACGCACTGATGATCTGCTGGCCATCGCCCGGCGTATAGGCAATTGCATTGCGGACGTAATTGACAATGGCCGCACACTGATCGTACCCCGGTGCCACACCCTCCGTGATGGACGACGCTAACTCGACACAACGATCCGACTCACAAAATCGACTCGGCAACAGAAAGGGCAAGGTTTCCTCCGGCAGGTGCTGCACTTCAATGAAGAACGCCCCCGGTGCTGCATCTGAAGCGTCAGACGCCTCGACATCAACCGATGTCTGAATAGAAAACGATCCCGAGGGGGCAACCAAACGTTGACACAAGTTGCCAAACGGATCAGTCAACTCAACCGCCTGCACACTGGGTGTCAGCACGTACTGCTCCCGCGCCACCCACTGCTGAGCCCCACTCCGCGGCCGCAACATCAGCAGAAACGGCGTGGAGACGGGGATGTCGAATTGCAGTGTGCAGGAGGCGTGGAGCCACATTGATCATTCCAAAGTCGGAGGAGGTCCGGGTTGTTCTCGTCATTCTGACGGGGCCACCCTGAACTTTCTTGATATTATGGCCTGCAAGGAGGTGAGGAGATGCGAATTCATCAGTTTACTCATTACTTGATAGCAATGCTTGTCCCGGCTTGTGTGATTGCGACGTGTGCTGCGGACGAAGCATCATCTGAGGCGAGCAGGCGTCATCAGTTCCCCAACGCTTGTGTTGCTGCCGATCATCCGTTGGCCAGTGAGGCGGGGACTGAGATGTTACGGCGTGGGGGGAATGTCGTCGATGCGGCGGTGGCGACGGCGTTTGCTTTGTCGGTCGTACGACCGCAGAGTTGTGGGATTGGAGGCGGTGGGTTTCTGGTTTACTGGGACGCAGCGAAAGGGCAAGCCGTCGCCATTGACTATCGGGAGCGGGCACCGGCAGCCGCGAGTCGGGAGATGTATCTCGGTGAAGATGGGAAGTCGGTTGATTCGTTGTTGAGTCAGATCGGGGGACTCGCGGTCGCCGTGCCGGGAGAGGTGGCCGGGTTGTGTTGGGTGTTGGAGGAGTATGGCACGCTGCCGCGCGAGGTCGTGTTGGGGCCGGCGATTCGTTTGGCACGCAATGGGTACGTGGTTGATCAGACGATCATCGACGTGCAAGAGGAGGTACTGGCGGACTTTGCGAGGCATCCGGAGTATGCCAAGAAGTATGCGGCGTTGATGGAGTTGTATCTCAATGGAGGCGAGCCGTTCGCAAAAGGGGATCGGTTTCATTCGCCATTGGGGCACGTGCTGGAGTTGATCGCGGAGCAGGGAGCGGCGGGATTCCATCAGGGGCCGGTGGCGAAGGCGATTGTCGAGGAAGTAGCGAAGCAGGGCGGGATCATGACGGTCGAGGACCTGTCATCACAGCGACCAGTCGTGCGGGAGCCCGTGCGGGGGACGTTCGACGAGTACGAGGTGATCTCGATGCCGCCGCCATCGAGTGGGGGCATCGCCCTGATCGAAACGCTGAACATCCTGACGGCTTACGAGCGAGAGCATCCGCAGCAGTCACTCACGCGGCTCGGTCACAACAACCCGCGAACCGTGCATCTTGTGACTGAGGTGCTCAAGCATGCGTTTGCGGACCGAGCTGAGTATCTGGGCGACACAGACTTCGCGGACGTCCCCGTCGCGAGGCTGCTCGACCCGGCGTACGCCTCACGACTCGCGACGAAGATCGACCCGGACCGCACGCAGCCGCTCGATGCATATGGACGTTTCGACCCGGTTGAAGATGGCGGCACGAGTCACTTTTGTGTCATCGACCGTGACGGAAACGCGGTCGCGTGCACCGAGACGATCAACACATTCTTTGGCAGTTACGTCGTCGAGCCGACGTACGGGATCGTGCTCAATAACGAGATGGACGACTTCGCCGCCGTGCCGGGGCAGCCGAACGCGTTCGGGTTGATTCAAAGCGAAGCGAACGCCGTCGCTCCGGGGAAGAAGCCTTTGTCGAGCATGTCACCGACGATTCTGGTGCAGGATGGCAAGGCGACGTTGGTCGCGGGTGCTTCTGGTGGTCCTCGGATCATCACGGCGACGCTGCAGGTGTTGCTCAATGTGACGCGATTCGGACAGACGGTCGAGAAGGCGGTGACGTCGCCCCGGTTTCATCACCATTGGCTGCGCGAGATGTTGTTCGTCGAGCCGGAGTTATTGCCGTCGGTGAAGACTCCGTTGGAGGAGCGCGGGCACATGGTCACGCATCGGGAGAAGTTGGCAGCAACGCAGGCGGCAAGTCGCACGGCTGCAGGAGTCAGCGGTGCGAGCGACCCTCGCAAGGGAGGAAGGCCTGCGGGTCATTGAAAGTAGCCGTCACGCTCCGAGGTTGTGAAGCGATTGCCTTTGAGGCTTTGAATTGAGGGATGGGGAGGTTTTGTTGCCGCGAAGCCGTCGTCGAATGCTGGTGGCGGGGTGGTCGTTGATGGTTCCAGGGTGAGCGGCGGTCGCTCGTGGTCGCGAACTGCACGTTGTCCGCCGGTCGAAAGCCGCCGTCGGCCATCTTCATGCACTCGCGATCTCTGAGTAGCGCCTCAGCCTCACCCCGTCCAGTCTCCACGCAGAGTGAGTTGAGACTTTCACAACCTCTCCGCGTGCTAAGCGGATACAGGGCGGACTCACGACATGCTTGTTCCCGTGCGAGCGATAGTGACATCACGGCGGAGCGTGATGACTACTTTCAGACCAACTCGGGCATGGGGCCGTATTGGTTGTGGTCGACGAGGAACTGTGGGCGGCCCTGGAAGTCGCGGAGCGTCGTCGACTCGACGTCGATGCCGAGGGACTTGTACAGCGTGGCGAAGACTTCCTCAAAGTGCACCGGTCGCTGCGTCGCGTACTCACCCAGACGATTGGTCGCTCCGATCACTTGACCGTGCCGCATGCCGCCGCCTGCGAGCATGGCACAGGAGACGCGAGGCCAGTGGTCGCGGCCCGCGTTAGCGTTGATCTTTGGAGTGCGACCGAACTCACCCCAGACGATGACCGGAATATCATCGAGCATGCCCCGGTGTTCGAGGTCTTCGATGAGGGCACTGACGGCCTGATCGAGCATCGGGAAGTCCTGACGACCGCGATTGAAGTTACCGCCATGCCAGTCCCAGCGACTGAACGAGAGTGACACGCACCGCACGCCTGCTTCGATCAGACGCCGCGCGACAAGGAAGTTGGTGAGGAGTCGGGTGCTGCCGTCTGACTGCAACCTGTCCTCGCCTCGACCGTAGCGTTCGATGAGGACAGGGTCTTCCTTCTCGACATCGAGGGCATCAGCGAGCTTGCTGGAGGTGAGAATTCCGAATGCCTGTTGGTTGAAGGTATCGAGACCTTCCATCATGCCGCTGTCGTCTGTGTCCTTTCGGAAGCGGTCCAATGCTCCCAGCACGGACTTGCGATCCTGCAGACGATCAAGCGTCACACCGTTAAGGACCATGTCCTCTTTGCCATCACCGTGTGGAGTGAATGGTGCATGCGAGACACCGAGGAAGCCCGGAGGACCGTTGTCGCCCCAGGGTTTGTGCCCGCACTTGGGTGAGAGTCCCACGTAAGGCGGCACGGCAGGGTCACGCGAACCATACAGCTTGGAGAGCACCGACCCCATTGCAGGCCAGCCACCTTGTGGCTGGTTGCGATGAGTGCGACCGGTCAAGCACTGGAACGAATAGTGCGACCCTGTCGCCCCCACGATGGAGCGGATGAACGTCAGCTTATCCGCCATACCCGCCAGTCGTGGGAACTCTTCGCAGATCTCGATGCCGGGGACTTTGGTCGCGATCGGATGGAACTCGCCGCGGATCTCGCTGGGCGCGTCCATCTTGAGATCCCACATATCCTGATGGGGCGGTCCACCAGGCAGGAAGATCATAATAATTCCCTTGTTGTTCGAGCCCACACCGCTCGCCTGCTCGGCTTGCAGCAGTTGGGGCATCGACATCCCCCCCATCGCCAATCCACCGATCTGTAGAAATGATCGGCGCGAAAGGTTGTCGCACATCGACAAACGATTACCGAGAATGGTCAACATGGCGTGTCTCCATCGTGGAGCAATGGGGGCGGGAGTCGACAGGGGATATCGACGCAATAGGTGAGCAATTCTCTCATCGGCCAGTTGGCCAACTCCAAATCATGATACTCCCAATGGTTATAGATTGTCAACTTTTGTCGATTGCGAGCGATGCACGAAGTGACGTCATTCGCGGAGGTGGTAGAACACGGATGACTCGGATCGGGCAGATTGTCGCGGATGGACCAGTGGCAACTGACGGCTTCGATGGGGACGATTGGACAAGTGAACGTTGCGAGAGCGTGAATTCTTGGAACACTAATCGCCACATATTCTCGCTAATCATTCTCCCTGAAACGACGTCCAGTCTCCATTCAATGATGAGTGAGAATTAGTGTTCCTTCATTTCAGGTGACCAAGGAGAGCATCGATCTCGTTTTCGATCGATGCGTGTTCTTGTTCCGGTGCCGACTGTCGTCGGTGACACAGGTCAGTCAAACGATCTGATGTCTGTTCTGACAAGCCTGGGAGTGGGAAGTCTCGAAGGACGGTGCCGCTGATATCCAGAGCGATGCCTCGCCGTTTGGCGTTCCCATTGAACCAGTCCTCTGCCCACTGTGAGTTGAGCATAGCCGTGAGTGCCGGCAGCGACATCGCAGACGTGTCCGTCGACTGCACCACATTGACTGAGAAGCCCACGTAGGTCGGCGTCTCGGCATAGACGAACTGCGGTCGACGTCCCATCTGCACAGCGAGGATGCGCGGCTGGCGAAACAACCACTCTTCGCGCGGCCAGTGCAAGTGCCACCACCGAATGAGGTCTCGTTGCACCTCACGACGACGTTCGAGGATGGGACGAACGCAGTCGAGATGGCGGGCGATGTTGGGCAGCGAAAAGAGATCCGGCGCTGTCTGCCGGGTCAGATACAGAATCCAATGCGTCGGCTCCACTGGCAACGAGTAGCGGCCGATCGACCGTGTGACGAAGTACGGGCAAAGCAGGGCACGTTCATCGTCGGTCAGATTGAGATCGGCAACCTCAGCTGAGGTGAGCACGAACACCCCGCTGCCGACGTCGAGGGGAATTGGAAGTTCTGCCGCCATCTTCCGGGTGACGAACGGCGGGTTTTCGGCGATCCCTTGTCGTACTGTGAAGGCATCGGCAACTCGCAGGACGTTATCACTGCTCGTCACGTTCGGGCGGGGACTGATCTGCAATCGTCCTCGATCAAACAGTGATGCTTGCGGTCGACGCCACTCCTGCACCCCGATGGGTGGAGTGTCGGCAGCCTCCGTCGAGCCGGTCAATTGCTCGAGCGCGCCGAGTGCATCCGTGCAGCGAGTCAGATCGAAGATTCGACACTCATCGGCTGATGTGTGCTTTTGGACCTGCAGAATCATGTGCCGTCCGGTGACCCCCTTGAACAATGGGGTCTCTCCCAAAAGGACCAGTTGCTGGACGGTGGTCTCGGCGACGAGGCGTTCGATGAGCGGCCGCGCACTGATGGCGGAGGTCCAGTAGCTATTGACGATGAAGCACAACACACCGCCCGGTCGCAGCAGGTCGAGTCCGCGATGAAAGAAGTAGTGCCACAGGTCCATCCGTGGCTGTCGATAGCAGCGGCCCAGTTCGGTGTCCGCTAGCTTGTCAAACAATGGCTTCGCGTTCTTCTCTCGAACATAAGGGGGGTTGCCAATGACGAGATCGAACCCGCCCCGCTCCGCGATACGCGGGAACGCATCTTGCCAAATGACGCCTTCCGTCCCCAGATCTTTCCGTGCCGGTCCAGATCCAGCGAAGTCCGGGCCAGAGAGAGCGTCTGCTCGAAGGAACCGGGCATCGAGCGCCTCACTCAGTCGTGGTTCAAAATCTCCTTCTCCAGCGACATGCTGTTCAAGTCTGCGACGAAGCTGTGACACAGCGCATGGGTCGATGTCGACGCCATAAAGATGCCGGTCGATGAGATCGATCGGCGAAAGCTGATCCGATCGCTGCCGCAGCTCTTCCATTGCTGCAACGACGAACGCACCGTCTCCACACGCCGGATCGAGAATCGAGACCGGGTCGTGTTCGTCGCCCACCCGAGAGGCGAGTGGTCCCGTCAGACACGAACCGAGCATGAACCTCACGATCGGTGCGGGTGTGTAGTGTGCGCCCCATTGACGCGGGTGATCGACTAATGATGAGGTGACGGTCATCAGGGAATGACTCACGTGAATCGCATCCAGCGGCCCAGCAGCAGGGCGGGGACGATGAGAGCTGCGGTGGCGACGGCATACCCCGCTCCGGGTTGTCCGAGCTTGGCGAAGATCAATGTCGCATCCAGCATGATGACCGAGAGCAGCATGGTCTTGATCGCGGTCTGCACTCTTTGGGGAGACGGGTCTGAGATGGCGACGAGCAAACGCCGATTGATACTGAGACCGATCACTCCCAGGACGAACAACGCGGGCGTGACGGCGGGATTCGGAGCGCGCGCCACCCAGCCGATGAGGATGGCCAGTCCAAAGTTGACAACACACGTCGCCAGTCCAAGGTGCATGCGATTGCTCTGCCGGGCCTCCGTGCGGGCGAACCAGGTGACCCCCACAATGTAGACTCCCAGTCCGACTGCGACCCACAGTTGAGGCCGCCACCACACCTGCTCGAATCGCAGCCAGTCGCTGCTTGCTCCGAGAATGACGTTCAGGAACCGACACCCGCCCATGGCGACCGGGCCGACGATCGTCCGTTTGAGGCCACCGTCGTAGGCCATGATGCACACGGTCAGCAGACCGGCGACAATGAGTGTGTTGCGTCCGACGATCACAGCGCAGATCAGACCTGTTAGCATCAGAGTCGATGCAAACATGACAGCCGTCCCCAGCGAGACGCGTCCCGATGGAAGCGGCCGGTTCGGTCGTTCGGTCGCGTCCACATTTCTGTCGAACACGTCGTTCCAGACCATGCCTGACAGATACAGACACGCGGAGGTGCCGAGCAGTAACAGAAAGTCAACCGGCGACTGCTCATGTCCGGAAAGGAACGAGACATGAACGAGCAGATACCCCAGAAAGATATCCGCCAGCGCCGTAAAGACGGCGGGGAGACGGCAGAGTTGCAGAAAGGGCCGGATCGCTGTCATGATGGTGTCAGCCGCAAGACGTTGGAATTGGCAGGAGTCTAGGCAACCATCCTGTGGCACGCGACCAAGTCATGTTCTCCGCTGTCGAAGGGAGGGGCCTAGTGGCACTGGTCGAAGTTGACGTCAAGACGAGCGAGAGTCGTCTGCCGAGCCCGGTCGAAGAGTTCATCCGTGAAGCGACGCAGCGGATTGACGACTTCACTGAGAACACCAGGCAACAGCCGATTCCGGCTTTCGTGCCGAGCGACTTCATCGCTGCCTATTGGGTGCTGGCCGCGATTCAGGAGCAGTCTCTGGCAGTCGGGTCTCTCTTCTGTGAATGGGGCAGCGGGTTCGGCGTCGTCACCTGCCTGGCTGCACTCCTTGAGTACGAAGCGTATGGGATCGAGATCGAACGCAGTTTGATTGCCGAGGCAGAGTCACTCGCGGTCGACTTTGACATCGCTGCGGAGTTCGCAGTGGGAAGCTTTGTCCCTGCGGACGCCGACGACATCGCCGTGACACCGGGCGAGGTGGCCTGGCTGGCAACGGAAGGGGCCGACGCGTACGAGTCCCTGCAAATTGACCTGGACGATTTCGACATCATCTATGCCTACCCGTGGCCGGATGAGGACGACATTCTTGGCGACGTGTTCAACTCATTCGCCGCCGAAGGGGCACTGCTCGTGACGTACAACGGTCTGGACGACGTCCGTGTACGGCGGAAAGTGCGGAGGAGGAGGCGTCGATGAGAGCTGTCGGACGATGACCTGCTGACGGACGTCTCGTCGACCGCTATGATGGAGATGCGAGGAAACACTCTCGGATTCTGAGGATCGTTTGATGACTGCTGAGCGTCCGAACTTCTGTGGTCGAACACGCCGTGAGTTTCTGTGGGAGAGTGGCTGCGGTTTTAGTGGAGCGGCACTCACTGCCATGTTGGGGGCTGACGGGTTTCTGTCGACTCAGTCAGTAGCTGCGGATGAAAAGACGCCATTCACAAATCCGCTTGCTCCCAAAGAGCCGCACTTCGAACCGGACGCGACGGCATGTATCTTTCTGTTCATGTATGGCGGTCCCAGTCATATCGATACGTTTGACTACAAGCCCGAGATGTACGGGCGGGATAACCAGACGATCGAGGTCAAAACCTTCGGACGCGGCGGACACAAGAACGTCGGCCGGCTGATCGAGCCGCGTTGGAAGTTCGAGCAATACGGTGAATGTGGCAAGCGGGTCAGTGATTTGTTTCCGCATCTGGCCGAGAAAGTTGATGACATCGCGTTCTTGCACTCAATGACGGCTGACAGTCCGATTCACGGATCGGCCATGTTGATGATGAATTCGGGCCGCATTCTCAGCGGCAGTCCGTGCATGGGGTCCTGGGTGAACTATGGACTTGGGACGGAGAATGAGAATCTGCCGGGGTTCTGCGTGATGCTCGATCCGCGTGGTGGACCGATCTCCGGTCCGACGAACTGGAGTGCGGGATTCATGCCGGCCTCGTATCAGGCAACCGTCATGCGATCTCAAGGCGAGCCGATCCTCGACCTCAAGCCGCCCGAAGGATTGTCGCTGAAGGCACAGCGACAACTGCTCGATACCTTGCGGGCTTACAATGAGGACCATCGAGAAACGCGCAGCTTCAACTCGGACCTGGCTGCCCGCATTGCCAGTTACGAACTGGCATTCAACATGCAACAGCACGCTCCCGAGGCGGTCGACATCGCTCAGGAAACCCAAGCGACGCAGGAGATGTACGGTCTCAACGATGAGAAGTCGGCCCACTTTGGTCGACAGTGTCTCTTGGCACGACGACTGGTCGAGCGTGGTGTGAGGTTCGTGCAGATCTACTCAGGCGGACATCACAACGACGCCAACTGGGACGCTCACACTGACATGGAGCAGAACCACAACCTGCATGCCGCAGAGACTGACAAACCAATCGCCGGACTGCTCGAAGACCTCAAGCAGCGCGGGCTTTTGGGAAAGACAATCATCGTCTGGAGTGGAGAATTCGGCCGGCAGCCGACTGCTGAGTACGAGAAGGGAACGGGCCGTGACCACAACTCGTACGGCTTCACGAGTTGGATGGCCGGTGGCGGCATCAAGGGAGGCGTGAGCGTCGGGCAGACGGATGAACTCGGGTCCAAGGCAGTTGAAGACCGACTGCACGTGAAGCATCTCCACGCGACCGTGCTGCATCAGATGGGACTCGACCCCAACGGACTCACGTACTTCTCGGGCGGACTGGACCAGAAGCTGGTCGGTGTCGAAGGCGCGGAGCCGATCTCCAAGATCATCTGAGCGTCCGGTCGCTACGTCTCGCAGCGTTTCAAGCACCTGCCCGGGTCACTCGTCATCCAACAGCTTGTCGATGGACATTGGGACGTAATCGTGCATGGGATTGCTCGCTTGCAACTCCGCTCCGCCCAGCTCCTCCGCCAAGCCCTCTGCGTCGACGGCATGGCTGTCGGTCAGGAGTTTGTTAGCGCGACATCCTGACTCTGTCGGAATCGGCTTGTCGTCCACGGATTCGTCAGGCGAAGGCATGTCACAGGCGGGATCACTCGCAGGCGGCACGTCATCACCTGCTGTCTCTGCTGTCACTTGGTCGACGTCTTCGGCCTGCTGCTGTCGCCGGAATGTCAACCGCTCTGCAACACCCGCAAGCTTCCCCATGAATTTGAGAATTGCATCCTCGGACTCTTTCTCTTCCTTGGTCTGATAGACTTTGTTCGCTTCGAGTTGCGAGAACGTCTTCAGGAACTCAAAGGCACTGACGCATGTCGCTGCAGCGGCGATGAATCCCCAGGAGACGTAGGAGACTCCAACCCAAAAGTGAGCCGTCAACAACACAATCGTGGCGACGAAGAGAGCAGTCGACACAATCCCCTTGATCAGAAAACGGTTCTTCAACCCTGCCGAGTTGTGGACTGCCAGCGCCGCCCGAGCCGACAGATTGGCAACCTCCCGGAGTGAGTCTATGTTCGCTCGTTCGACATCGGCATTCCGAGATTTGGACTCCATGCCGATCTCAGTCAACGTCGCAGTCGATTGCTGAGTTTCGGTCACTGGCTCTAACTGCGGAACAGATTTGGGCACGGGCGGAGCGTCGACACTGGACGAAACTGGTGACGGCTCTGGCTTCGGCTCCGGTTCGAAGACAGGCTGCACCTGCGATGAGCCAGTGCCACTTTGTCCGTTGCGAGCGAGCAACTTCTGCATGTAGGCCGAAATCGAATTGGGATCGCCAGCGTCATGACTGATCGTAGTCGTCTCCTCAGAATGTTGTTGAGGAGTGGAGACGCTCTCCGAATCGACGGGCTGTTCAACTTCATCTGTGTCAACGGCTCTAGCGGCCTCATCCACTTGTGCGGGTGGCTCCGCGTCCACTTCGCCATCGGAGGACGGCATTCCAAAGAGTTCAGCCAACTGTGAACGGAGACCTGAGGCCTCTTCATCCTCGGCGATCCGAGCGGCTTCGTCTTCGACCACCTCCTCGCAGAGACCATCGTCACACGTTTCGTCTTCCAAGTCCGTCATCTCATATTCGTCGGCTGACTCCTCAGCCTCCGCGACAGACATTTCCTGTTCCTCATCCCGCTCATCGGCAGTGACCGTCTCCGTTGGTTCCAGAGACACCGGCGGGTTGGTGTCGAGCTGCTCAGGCACACCATCATGATGTCCATTGGCAGACTCTCGCTGACGTTGGAAGTCGGAGATGTCGCTTTCCAGACGGTCTCTCTCGGCAATCAGCTCATCGCGTGCAGACTCCAACACGCCAATCTGCCGTTGAATCTCCTCCTGAGCCGTCTCAATTTCTGTACGGTCCGCCGCGAGCTGCTCTTGTTGCTGTTCGAATGACTCCCGTTCCTGCTCGAGTTGTGACTTCGCATCAGTCAGCGACAGACGCGACTCCTCGATCGTTTGTCGCTCCGCATCAAGTGCATCACCCGCTACGTCACCACTGGTTGGGTCTGTGGCAACATCATGAGCATCAAGCTCAATTTCGCGATGCTGGAGTTGCTCCTCATGCTGAGCGAGCTGTTCCTCGCGGTCGTTGAGTGCCTCGGTTCGCTGATCAATCTCCCGCGACAGTTCATGAAGCTGTTGTTGCTCGGCTTGAAGGTCAGCCAGTTGTGGATCGGAAGTTTCTCCCTGTTGATCCGACTCCTGTCGACTCTGGATCAGCTCAGCACGCTCTTGTTCGAGAGACGCCTTCAATTCGTCGAGCGACTCCTGTGCGGTCTCGATTTGCAGGCGTTCTGTGGTCAGTTCCTGACGATCCTGCTCCAACGCCTCACGTTGTGCATTCAGTGCTGCTTCAGCCTCTTCAAACTCACGGCGCTCGTTGTCGAGTTGGTCGTGATCGATCTCCAGTTGAGACTGTTCAGCGGCTAGTCGTTCTTCCTCGGCTTGAAGGTCGGTAGACTGCTCAACATCGCTCTGTAAACGTGCCTCGAATTCCTGTTGAGCGACGAGCAGCGCAGCGCGCTCTTCTTCGAGCGTTTCCCGCTGCTCTTGTCGCAATTCCTGTATGGTCTCGAAGTCGCGTTGGCTCTCTGCGAGTTGCTCTCGCTCCTGCACCAGAAGTGCCTGTTGTGTTGCGATTTGTTCTTCGTGCAACTCCAGTTCTGTCAGTCGTTCCTCTGTTGTCTCGTGCTGGATCTGCAACTTCGTCTGCTGCTCGAGCAGGACGGCTTGCTCCTCTGCCAGAGCCTGCCGCTGTTCGCTGAGTTCCGCTTGAGCAGTCTCGAATTCCTGCTGGTCCCTCGAGAACTGCTCACGATCTGCCTGCAGCTGAAACCTTTCCGCATCCAGTTGTTCCTGACCGGCTGCCAGTTCACGACGTTCGTCTTTGATGAGTTGGCAAGTGGCTTCAAGTTCCTGTTGGCGAGACTCAAGTTGGGCAAGCTTATCGAGTGTCGACCGTTGTTGGTCATCACGCCCAGCGGCAGACGCATCGAGTTCGGCTTTCCATTGTTGCAGTGTTTGAGTGTGAACGCTCAGCGAATCGCTGCGTGCATCCAGTTCGGATGCCCGCAGTTGATGCTGCTCTTCTCGCTCGTCGAGCTGCTCGCATTGATCCGTTAACTCCTGTTGTTTTTCAGCGAGGCCTGTTTCTGTGTGCAGCAGCTGTTCCCGATCGGTTTCATAGGCGAGCAGGAGTTGTTCCAACTCTTCCTCCCGTTGGTCAAGTGACGCACGCAGTTGTTGCAGTGACGCATCAACGTCCTCTCGGGTACGCAGCCACTCTTCACGCTCGGCCTCCAACTCCAGAGACATCGCCTCGAGAGAGGACTGCTGCTCCTCAAAGTGCTCACGATGCAGCCGCACTTCCGCCTCGCGATCAATAAGATCCGCCTCACCGACGTTGACTTCTTCGATGCGGGCCTGCAACGACTGCTCACGCTGATATTGATCTCTCCGCTGCTCCTCGATGGTGACTGAAACCTGTTCGAGTTCGGAGCGTCGAATGGAGAGTGCCTGTTCGTCTTCCTGGATTCGCTTCTGGCGACGTTCCATTTCGGTCTGTCGGGCCGCGATGTCGTCTTTCTCGTCTTGAAGAGCAGCCCGCTCACTCGCCTGTTCGTTAAGCAGACGGCTGAGTTCCTCTCGGTCTTGTCGCTGTTTTTCCGCGCGATCTCTGAATGACTTCAGCTCTGCTGTCGCCTGCTCATTCAATGAGATCTGCAAATCCTCAATCAACGACCGACGACGATCGAGTTCGCGGACCGACTGTGAGAGATTGGCCGCATTGTGGACAGGTTCTGGCAGCGGAGTGGACGGCAACTCCATCGGCAGCGGATGCTTCGGCAAAGGCGCGTTCGATTGCAGAGCATCGACTCCTTGCTGGAGAGTCGAGAGTGCCTGTGCGATCCGGTTTTCGACAGCTGAGCCAGACTCTGCTGTGTGGGATTCTGGAAGAGGTGTGAGGATCTGTTCAGTCCGGGACTCCAACTGAAATTCGATGGGACCGATGGCGAGACGCTGACCCGGTTTGAACCAGCTTTCAGTGACAGGACCCTCGTTGATCCATGTCATTCGCGAGTGCGCAGTCACGACGGCGCGTGTGCCTTCGACGTTGATCGAGCAGTGTTGTGCATCGACACCACAAACCGACAGGCAAATGTCGCATGCTGACGATGACCCAATCTCCGTCCGACCTTGCGGCAGAGCAATGGATGACAGCTCAGCGGTCTGTCGTGCAGGGACAAGCCACAGTCGCTCAATCGTCGTCGGCATCAACTGAGGCATGCCGGCTTGTGAATGGAGATCAATCATTGGAGGCTCCAGTCCCTTGAGAGGATACGTCTCGAAAATCCTGGCGTGTTGCAGGGCTCAAACGGCAATGGGCCCATCGAGATGTTGTCGAAATACAACATCTGACGAGAGCATATAGCTCACTAAATGAGTCCGGTCAAAATGTCATCGCTGTCAAACCGAGCGGGTGTGCTGACTTCCATCAAGTCGTTGGGATGACCGCTGATCCCATTCACCGCTGTCACGGGCCTTGCAATCGGTAGACACCGGACAAGCCAACGTGACAGGCAAACGACAGAGCCTGTTTGCGCTACGCTCCAAATGGCTGACCTGTGGGGAGTGACGACTGCTCCGATTCTGAGACTCGCGACGATCCGGAGAGCTGCCCCATTGACCACGTCGCTGTCGGACGGATAATCAGAGGGAGAGACCAACGGCAGTTCATGCCATGATCATTCGCCCCACACCTTCTTGCAGCTGCCATGGCCAACTGGCTCGCCAAAGCGTCAAGTGCTCTCTCCCGAGAGACGGTCGACGTGCCGCAGCCATTTCAGCTCACGTGCGAGTGCGGGACAGAACACCAGGGACAACGCAAGTCACGCGCACAACGAATCATCTGTCAAACGTGCGGGACAGCTCTGTTCGTGCTCCCGCGAAACGTGTACCCCGAACTCAAACCACAAAAGCCAAAACGGAAACGGCGAAGTCGGGATGAGCGTGGAGCTTCGCAGTCTGCACGTGATGGTCAACGGTCGAGGCGCGCGGGAGGTGGAGCCAAGCAGGCGGTGGGAGCCATTGGCAGCGGTGTTCGGGGTGCGGTCACGTCGGTGACCAACTCGATTAGGACTCGGATTGTGGGCACAGTCACGGGCTTGCTGACCTGGATTCGATCACTCTTCACTCCCTTCCGCATCGTGATCGCGGGAGTCTTGACCATGTTACTCGCCACCGGAGCCTGGACGATCAGAGCTCGCGGGCTCGATCAGGCTCGTGAAGCCCTCCGTGTCGAGTTTACGGCTGGCGAGGACGCGCTGAAGGCCGACGACCTTTCGCTCGCCCACGAACACTTCTCAAATGCTGCCGCTGCCGCCGATCGTCTGAACTCGACTGATACCCGTGGACGAATCGCGAGGCAAATGGCAGACGAGACTGCAGCACTCATTCGACTCGCACCTGCGTCACTCATCGAGATGCTGGAGGAAGGGGAGATTATCGTCCAAGCACAGACTCCCGAGGCATGGACTCTGCACTTCGGCGGAAAGTTTCAGGGAACGTGGCTCGTCATGCAGGCGCCCGTCCGGACGGCTGATGAGACGGAACAACCGATGACGTTGGTGGTCGAAATGCCAATACTTGTCGGTGATGCAGAAGCCCCCGTATCGCTGACTGTCACGAATGTGAATGCCTCTGAACTGGGATTTCACAGCGAGCCACAAGTCGCCTGGTTCGCTGCGACTCTCGCAGCCTGCGTGTTCGACAAAGCACAAAAGTCTTGGGAGGTGTCGCTCGATGGAGAAACCTGTTTCCTGTGGACAGACATCGAGAACCTGAAACGTCTGGGGTTTTTTGAGAATGACGCCCTGGCAGAGCAAGAGGCGACGGAGCAACTCCTCGAACAATCTCGCTTCCTGGGGATCGACCCATGAGACGGCATGACCAACGACAGAAGACGGGACTCGCCGTCGGTGCGACCCGGCTGTTATATCTTTTGACCATCGCCACGATCACGAGTGTTGCAACCTCAACAGCAATCGCGGCGGACAAGGATCAACGGACCTCGTCGATTCAAGACTTCATCGCTGCCCGAGATCGCTGGCCGCAACTCGTCGGACGCCCACTCCAAGTGGAGGGACGGGTCACTGTGTTTAGCGGCAAAGAGATCCGCTTCGCTGAGTGTGATGTTCGATTCCTCTCGGAACGCAAGCTCATCCGGCCCCGCGGGGAGTCGACGAATGTCGAGGTCGCTGGCCAACTGACCAAGCAGAACGGCAGATTTGTGTTTTTGATTCGTGAGCTCCATGCACGACCGACGGACATGGAGCGGCTCCAGCTTGATCGCCTCGTCTTGGACACGACTCAGCCCGATGCTTACTACGAATTGGGAAAGTGGGCACGGGAACGAGGCAAGTTCTACTCAGACGAAGAACTGCAACAGGCAGCAAACGACATCTTTCGTAGTGGGATGATGCGAGCCTACGAGACGTTTGCAGACGGCGATGCAGCAGGCATCCGCGACCTTGCAGCGAAGGTCAAAGAATTCGGACTCGAGGAGCGTCTGCAATTGCAGTTCCTTCATGAAGCAAATCGAGCCGAGTTCACGGCTGCCGCTGGGCAGGAAAAACCGAACTATGCAGCGGTGGCAACCCGTGTGGCTCGCGATCTCCCGGGAAGTCGCACACCAGTCACGGAGGGTGCCGCCTCGTTACGTGATGACTACGAACAGGCACCCGAAGCCGTCTATCGTGTTGCAGACGAAGAGACCCGCAGACGGTTGGAGCGTGTGTTCTATACACAGGTCGTGCGTGCTGGGATTGAACTCGAAGCCGCCGATGACGGACGCAACGGATATGCGATCGCAGACCGCATCGAGAAGGAACTGCCGGAGCTGAAAGACATCGCTGATCGTCATCGACAGCAGGAACTGGCCTCCCTCAACAGTCGCATCGGGCAACTCACACGCCAGCAACTCCTCGATCTCGTGGGCAAGCATGAGCAGCGCGGTGAGTCGGAGCAGGTCACGAATGTGAAACGCCGCTGGCTCCAATCACGAGAAACATCAGCAAGAGCCGATGGTCCACGCGGACTCATGGAATTGGGTGAAGAGTATCTCAACCTCCTGAAGGATGAGAAAGGTGCGGCTCGGATATTTCAATTGGCCTACACAGAAAACCCCAACCTCAGAACCGCCGCCGATTGGTTCGCTGACCATGGCTATCTCTTGAATCAGGGAAAGTGGACCAAGCCGGGGGAGACACCAATGTCCGCAGACGACGAGCTCGCCGAAGCCATTCGTGAAGGTCGCCCGCAGGAGGGCATGACAGGTGAACAAGTGCGAGCTTCGATCGGAAGTGCTCCGTCGTCCATCGTTCGCATCGCCTCCGCTGGACGGATCTCAGAACTTTGGCTCTTCAAAGACAATGGCATCAGTGTGCAACTCTCACGGAGCAGTCAACAGAGTGAACTGACAGTCCGCCGCGTCACTAATGCCCCGTAACTGGTTCACCTTGCCTGACGGGCGCGTCGGCTGCCCCATCTGGGTCTGGACCGAAGGGAAGGCCCAGACGTTGTGCGTTCAGGGCCATCCCCTTCGCTTCTGACCCTGCCGCCCACGATCAACTCTCGTTTGCAGACAAAGTTTAGGCTCTGTCGGAAAACTCCAATGTAGTCATCACGCTCGGGACGTGGGAAGAATAACTGTCCGGCCATTATTCTTCAAACTCGGCCTGAGCACGTCATTCCCGCGAAGGCGGGAATCCAGCCGGCATTGAGTACCACGAAACGCTCAGATACTTTCTCCACGCTCACTGGATTCCCGCCTTCGCGGGAATGACGAGGCTGAGAAATGACCGTGTACATCCACGAGACAATTGTTAATCCCACGTTCCCCGCGAGACGAACAGATGAAGGGTACGGATTCCAAGCACGAGAGTCGTCCGTCGATCCGCTCATCACGCGGAGCGTGATGGCTACCATGAGTTTTTCGACAAAGTTTAGTTGACCTTGTCCGACGGGTGCGGCTGGTCGATGACCAGTCCTTTGTCGCTGCCATCCGACTTCCCGCCATTTGACAGAGGGCCTTCAACTATCCGGAGAGTGACGGATTCTCGATGGTCCTTGTATGATGAGGGTCTGAGAATTCATCTTTGATCGGAGAATCTTGTGACACAGCGGATACTCAGCATCTCGGGACTGCGCGGGGTGATTGGCGATGGACTCGACCCGGAATACGTGACACGCTTTGCGGCTGCGTTGGGAACGATGGCCGGTGGAGGGACGGTCATCGTCTCTCGTGATGGCCGCGCGACGGGCACGATGGTGAAACATGCTGTCCTGTCTGGTCTGATGGCGACAGGGTGTCGGGTGTTGGATGCGGACATTGCGACGACGCCGACGTGTGGAGTGCTTTGCTCGGAGCACGACGCCGCTGGGGGGCTGCAGATCACCGCTTCGCACAACCCCAGCGAATGGAATGGCCTGAAGCCCTTTTCATCGGAGGGGTCGGTCTTCAACGCAGAACTGGGGCAGCGTTTTGTTGCCCTGTTGGAATCGGGTGAGTTTGCGTGGCGTCCGTGGGACGAGATGGGAACCATCGAAACCCTCGACGATCCGGCTCTTCCGCACATTGGACGTGTGCTGCGACTGATCGACGCTGATTCCATTCGCAGCTGTCGACCGAAGGTCGTCCTGGACTGCAATCGCGGCTCGGGAGCGGTCGCGACGCCGGGGTTCCTCGAAAAACTTGGCTGCGATGTCACTGTCCTCGGAGGGACAGCGGATGGTCAATTTGTGCATACGCCCGAGCCGTTGGCGGAGAACCTTACCGGCTTGTGTGATGCCGTCCGGAAGCAGGGGGCCGATGTGGGCTTTGCTCAGGACCCGGATGCGGACCGACTGGCGATTGTGGACAACAACGGAAGGTACATTGGCGAAGAGTTGACCCTCGCCTTATGTGCCGACTTCGTGCTTGCTGATCGCAAGGGGCCGATCGTGGTGAATGGATCGACGAGCCGAGTGACGGCGGATCTCGCCAAAAAATATGACTGCCCTTTTCATCGGAGTCACGTGGGCGAAGCAAATGTCGTTGCGAAAATGAAGGAGGTCGGCGCAGTTCTGGGAGGAGAGGGAAACGGCGGCGTGATCGAGCCGAAGGTCGGGTTCGTGCGTGACAGCTTCGTCTCCATGGCATACGTGTTGGCGGGACTTGCGCAGCATGGTCGCACGGTCGCAGAATGGGCCGACTCATTGCCGCGTTATACGATCATCAAAGACAAGCTCGTTTGTCCATCCGAACGAGTCGGCGCCGCTTGCGATGCTCTGCGTGAGAAGTACGCGGATGCTGAACCGACCGAAGGGGATGGACTGCGGCTCGACTGGTCCAATCGTTGGGTGCAAGTCCGTGCGAGTAATACGGAGCCCATCATTCGCGTGATCGCCGAGGCCCCCAATGACGACACGGCTCGCGATTTGTGCACGGAAGCTGTCCAGATTGTTCGAAAGGCCGTGGACTGATGGCAGATTCTGCTGATCTGCGGCTGTACGTGCTGGATGGCGAGAACTGGAAGGCAGCGACCAAACAAGGGTCGGAGCGACTGTACTGCTATGTCCAGAATCCTGGCGAAGATTATTTCCATCTCATCCTCGATGGCGAGATTTTCCTCCGCAGCGGCGACGAGCACGTTTGCCTGAACTGCGCACTCCGCCGCGGTCTGGTAACGACCGACCGGCTGTTCTGGCAGCATCGCTCAAAGTCACCAAGTCCCCGCTTCTGAGACTGCCTGACCGGCATCAGCTGCCGGAATCTGGCCGCTCAACACCACTCACAGTTCACGAAAGTGACTGTCTAGGCACCGCTGCAGACTTCTCACGACCTGCACAGGTCGGAAATCCGTCAACTTCGGAATAACCGTTACAGTTTGCCAAACCGGCAGACCGATACTACCCGCAGGTCTGTCTTCCTGCGCCCGAATGCGTACAGGGTGTGAGAGACCGGAAGTTTGCCCCCTGATGTCAGCCAAGGACGTATCAGATGCGGATTCCAACCTGGATCGCAGCTTTGTCGAGCGTACTGTTATTGCTCGCTGCTGGAGAGACGTCAGCCCAATCACCGGACCACTCCGTGACGCCAGCATCGTTTGACGATGCCCTCACTGGACGGGTGGCTCTGACATCGTTCAGTGACACGAGTCCGCCCAAGACGGAGATCCGTGGTCAGTCAATGCAATATGGTGGTCCTCCGGGTGCCGGTGGGTTCCAGCCTGCCTATGGTAACAACAACCCGGGTGTCATCTGGCCTGCGAACACCCCACAAAGCTTTCAGCCCGATCCGGCCATCTCGCCATTCTATCCGACGAGTGTTGCTCAGCACACAACTCACAACCGAAATGGATTGTGGTTCAAGGATATTCTCTATCGGAACAGAGACTATTTCTTCAACCTCGAGTACATCTACACCCAGTATCGCGGGCCCGGAAACGCGACGGTGGGACAAACACCGCTGCCGACAAGTCCGATCGACAACAGCCTGGTCGGATTCCGAATCAGCAACTTCGGGAGAGGGGCTCCTGCGGAATTTGGGCTAGAAGGATTCGGCGGACTGCAACGCGTTGCTGTCGGACCAGGCGTGCTCCCCTATGTTCTCATGATCGAACCTGATCCATTGGGAGGGGGGACATTTGGAGTCTTAGACACCACCCCCGGGTTGTTTCCTGCTCGTGATCTGACGGTTATCAATGGCCCGACAACGGCCCATGGTCTCCGGAGCCGCATGGGCTACACCAACGAAAATGGCACTGGCGTCATGCTGACAGGCTTCTGGGGAGGCAATGGTCAGGAGAATTTCGAACGTGGCTACACGCACTTCAACGGCATCCCCGTCACCCAGGATCTGATTTTGGCAAACACTCCCGATGACGGTTTCGCTCCCATTTCAGCCATCTACGGCGGTCTCCCGCTGGAGTTTGCAGAAGGATTCGCCGCCGGTGTCTCTCCTGACACGGGAGTGAGTCCCTTCACATTCGGCTTTACGGGAAATACGCAAAAGTATGATGTCTTTTATCAGCTTGAAACTGAAACAAACGCTTTCGGCGGGATGCTGAATGTCTACCAAGAACCCATCTACAAGCGGAAATGGGTCACTGTTCGTCCAACGGTGGGTGCCCGCTACCTCTATGTCGACGACAGATTTCGCTTCCGAGGAATTGACAGCGGACTGCGATATGACATTGATGGCGGTGCCACTGGCGGTGGTGCTGGTGCTGGTGCTGGTGGTGCTGGTGGTGGTGCAGGCCAAGTCGGACCTACGTTCCACCCCGAGGGAGGTTCAGTCGTCGCACCCGCAGGGATCAGTTCCCTGTTCATGGACTCTCGCCTGACATCGACGGTCGACAGTCATCTGGCCGGCCCCGAAGCAGGTTTCCGCTACGACTTCGGCAACAGCAAGAACTTCACGATTTGGGGTCAAAGCACATTTGCGTTGCTCGCGAATCATGAGAAGGTACGAATCTCCGGTGAGAACATCGGCGAAGCCGGCTTTTTCTTCTTCTTTACAGGTGAAAACTTCCTCGATGACGACATCGATACTCGATTCGACAATGAGGAGACACACACACACGCTTCACCCATGTTTGAGCAGTCCGTGTACGTCGAAGCGAACGTGCTGAAGTATGTCCCATTCATTAACAAGGTTCACTTGTTCGAAGCGGCACAGTTCCAGGCAGGCTACACCTATACGGTGGTCGGCAACATGGCCCGAGCGGGTGACTCCATCAAATGGAAAGCCTTCCCAGACACTCCCTACCCCAACATCGACTACCAGACATGGTCGATGCAGAATTGGAGTCTGGCCGTGCACTGGGAGTTCTAGAGCAATTCCCAAGTTGTTCTGCAGTGTCATGCAGGAGGACCATTCAGCATGCAGACGTCATTCCTCGAACAAGCTCCTGCACAGAAACCATGAAAATGGTCTAACGAATTCATCGCAGCCTGTTTCCGGGGGCGTCAAATGCGATCAGGGGAGACCGCCATTGGTCTTCCCTGATCGCTATTTTGGTTTCACTGGAGTTTGAGCGGATATGCCTCTGACGGCGTGCCGACATTCCGGCTGCGGCCTGTCCATCGCTCAAGATGAACCTGTCCCGCAGGACAGTCCTCAGGCTACTGGAGCGGCGCGGCGGCTCTTGCTATGTTGAGGGGGCACCACGATGACGCTTTCTCTTACTTGCTGACTACGAAGGCTGCTGACATGTCTGGTCCCGATTTCGACAAAGCCGAGTTGCTGCCTGCAATTGCACAGGACGAGGAGACAGGCGACGTCCTGATGTTGGCCTATATGAACAAGGAAGCCTACGAGGAGACTCTCCGCACTGGCCGAGTCTGCTACTACAGTCGCAGTCGGCAAAAGTTGTGGCGGAAAGGCGAAGAGAGCGGAAACGTGCAGGAACTCAAATCGATCTACTTCGATTGCGACGCAGACACCTTGCTCGTCAAAGTGAACCAAGTCGGCGGGGCCGCGTGTCACGAGGGATACCGCAGTTGCTTCTTCCGTCGCGTTGACCCGCAGACGGGCGATGTCACGACCATCGGCGAGCGAGTTTTCGACCCCACCCAGGTCTACAAGAAGTGACGGCAACGCAGCCAACAACCATCAACCAAACGCAAACAGCCAAGCACAGCCACCATGAGCGAAAACCTCTTGAAACTCGGCATCCCCGCCGGGAGCCTGCAAGAAGCGACAGCCGATCTGTTTCAGAAGGCGGGGTACAATATTAAGTTTTCGTCACGGTCGTATTATCCGACCATCGATGACGACGAGATTGAGTGTCTGCTCATCCGGGCTCAGGAGATGGCTCGCTACGTCGAGCAGGGCATTCTCGACGCCGGGATCACCGGGTACGACTGGATCTGCGAGACGAATGCCGATGTCCACGAAGTTGACGAACTTGTCTTCTCCAAGGTGAGCCGTCGACCGGTGCGCTGGGTGCTGTGCGTACCAGAGGACTCGCCTGTGAAAGACGTCAAAGACCTTGAAGGCAAACGCATCGCGACCGAAGCGGTCGGATTGACGAAGGGGTATCTCGCCGAGCACGGCGTCAACGCGGAAGTCGAATTTTCCTGGGGAGCGACCGAGGTGAAGCCGCCCCGATTGGCGGATGCGATTGTCGAGGTCACCGAAACCGGATCATCTTTGCGAGCCAACAACCTCCGCATCGTTGCGGAAGTCTTGCAGAGCACAACGCGGCTGATCGCCAACAATGCTGCCTGGTCCGACAAGTGGAAGCGGACCAAGCTCGAAAATATCGCCCTGATGCTACAGTCTTGTCTGGCCGCTGAGGGCAAGGTCGGACTGATGATGAACGTCCGCCGACAGGATTTGCCGCTTGTTCTGGAAACGTTGACTGCCCTGCAAGACCCCACGGTCTCGTCCCTGTCCGATCCTGATTGGGTCGCGGTCAGTACGATCATTGACGAAGCAGTCGTCCGCTCGATCATCCCCGCCCTCAAGGACATTGGTGCAACCGGCATCGTCGAGTTCCCCATCAGCAAGATCATCGACTGAGCGAGCAGTCGGATGCACGATACCGATTCATCACGATGACTGCCGACGAACGGACGGTCGTGTTCAAGTTGGGTGGGAGCCTGCTCTCCCTCCCCGACCTGCCGCAACAGCTCGAAAGACTTCGTTCACCGTCTCCGATGGGACGACCACTGATTGTCGTCGGTGGTGGCGCGGCGGCAGATCTTGTTCGTGATTGGCAGACAGTGCATTCGCTCTCGGACGAACTCGCTCACTGGCTGGCAATTCGTGCGATGTCGTTCAATGAAGCCCTGCTGCACAAGTTGCTTCCACATTCCGCGGTCGTTAGAGATCGGGGTGAAATCCACTCAGCATGGAATGCAAGACTTCTGCCCATCTTGTCTGCAGAAGGATTTCTACAAGCCGAGGAGGAGACTGGAGACCACTCACTCCCCCATGACTGGTCGGCAACGAGTGACTCGATCGCCGCATGGGTCGCGCAGCGTCTCGGGGGACGAGCACTGACCCTGCTCAAGTCCCTGGACCTGCCGACTGGCATCTCACTCGAAGAGGCCGCCGAAGAGGGTCTCGTTGACACACACTTCCCACTCGTGGCTGCCCGGTTGGCCGTCTCGTGGATCAACGTTCGGTCAGACTCGCGGCCTGTGGTTGAATGGACGTCAGAGGCGACGGCATCTGATTGACGGCTTTCCGGAACTCCGCAACAAGCTTGGCTTCGACGGCTGCCTGACGGTTCTGTTTCTCACACACAGCTGACCGCACAGCGATGACGTCCATGTTCACGGCACTGAGCTGTGCAAGATCGTTCAGTGACAATTTTCCCGCGACGGCAAAGAACATGTCGGCGAGATGAACACGGTTCGCCCAGTCTGTGAGTTCACTCGTGAGCACATGATCGAGAAGTGTTCCGTCCGATTTGGACCATGTGTCGACAAGCACCCCGACGCAACCTGTCTTGGCGGCAGCTGTGATAATCTCAATTGCGGGAGGCGATTGCGCAGCGACTTCGTCAGCATAGATGACGGCGACCCATTCCAGATTCGTAGCCCGCAAGCAATCATACGTTTCTCGAAGAGTCACCCAACGCTCGACCCATTGTTCGTCTCCCGACAACAGCGAGAGTCCGAGCTTCGCGTAGCGGACCGACTCCGACAGCCGAAACTCCTCTGCAGGGGATGCGTCACTGACCTCTCCCAATGCTGCACTGACGGCGATGCTTGATCGCTCAACCGCGAGAGTCGAGGAAATCGTTGAGATCATCTGCACCTTGGCACGACCGAGAGACCCATGCGCCGGTTCCTTCACGTCGATAATATCAGCACCACCGGCAAGCGCGGCTCTTGCTTCTTCGACATTGCGAACGCTGACGAGCAACTTCTTCGACCCGGATGTGACCGTCACTCAGACGCCTTTCGTTCAGGGCATCGTAATGCACGACCTGCGAGGGCTCCATTTGGCTTGCCCTCTGAGACTGCGAGCGTACCATTGACGAACACGTATCGGACACCTGTCGCGTAACGATGGGGATCATCGAATGTTGCCGTGTCGATGAACTGCTCAGGATCGAACACGACAATGTCCGCGAATTGACCCGGTTTCAGATAGCCACGGTCCGTCATTCTCAGGATATCGGCTGGTAAACCGGTAGCACTTCGAATGGCTTGCTCTAAGGGGGTCACGTCCTCACGCAAAGAGTAATATCCGACTTTACGTGCGAACGTGCCGTAGTAGCGAGGATGCGGACGATCAGGACCGGGTAGCGAGGTGCGCCCGTCCGACGCGGTCGCGACCCAGGGGATTTGCATACCAAATCGCACGTCCTCTTCGCACATGCTGAAGTTGACGATCTGCGCTTCACCTGTCCGGAAAATCTGCAGGCAGAGGTCGACCGGCGCCAGTTTCTCGCTTGTGGCGATCTCTTTGAGATTCTTGCCCACCCATTCCGGGCGGGGTGCATACCTGGCAATACGGATCGCCACTCCATCCTGTTTGCGACTGAGCACGTCGACGATGTGCGCACGAATCCGAGGGCCCGCGTTTGAGTCGTCGAGGCGCTTCACAAGTTCTTCACGTCCTCCCGCACGGTCGGACGGTTTCAAGATGGTCGCTGCCAATGACGTACTGGATGCCGTGTAGGGGTACTGATCAGCGGTGACGGTCTGCCCTTGGCTGCGAGACCGTTCGATGATCTGAGCCGCCTGACGAATAAGTCCCCAGTTCTCCTCCCCACTCGCCTTGAAGTGAGACACATGCACCGGCAGTTTGGCTCGTCGACCGATTTCCAACAGTTCTTCGACTGCAGCGAGGAGTTGGGGTCCTTCGTTCCGCATATGACTGGCATAGAATCCACCGTGCTGGCCGATCACTTCCGCGATCGCCACGAGTTCGTCTGTGTCCGCATACGAGCCGGGCACATAGATCAACCCGGTCGACATGCCCCACGCTCCGTCCTGCATCGCCTTGAACGCAGCCTTCCGCATCTGCGAGATTTCATCTGACGTCGCTGATCGATTGACGACACCAATCACCATTTCGCGCAGTGAGCCGTGTGCCAACAAGTGGGCGACGTTGGTGCCTGCTCCGTTCTTGTCGATCGCTGCATAGTAGTCCGCTGTGTCGAGTGGGCCTGCACCACAATTTCCCGTGACGACAGTCGTACAACCTTGCACCAGCGAATTGAGATGGGCACGCATCTCCGGTTCAAGAATTCCTTCGTCGCTGTGATTGTGCAGGTCGATGAACCCCGGCGCGACAATCAGGCCTGTGCATTCGATCACGCGCGGAGACCCTGCGCTTTCAAATTCTCCCACCCCCACGATGCGATCACCTTGGATGGCGATATCGCCCGGACGTGGTGCAACACCGGTGCCATCGACCAAAGTGCCGCCACGTAGGACAACGTCAGCATCCACCTGATCAGCAGCGATCCCAGGCGCTGATTGCAACAGGCAGAAGGCAATGCAGGGAGAGATCAGGATATGACGCGCGGGAAAACGATGCATGAGATTCACGTTGTCGGGCGGCTCGATCTGAGCAAAGAGGACGGCACGAATGGCCGACGATCAGTCTAACGGCCCGAGTCAGCGTGGCAAAGTCGTCGAGTCTTCAGCAGGATCACCGATACTGGCAAATGCCGAGTTCAGTTCGGTCATGTAGGACAAATACTGTCGGTCCAACTCGGCGAAAGGGACACCCGTCAACTCGGCAATCGTCTGCGGCTTCGAGCGGACTCGAGAGTTGGGGCTGTAAATCTGAGACAGATGCTCAATGAGTGCGTCACGATAGGTGCCGTCTTCGCATTCCAGAAAGAAGTGGGTTAGACCGGTCGCCTGCGAGTAATAGCGGCGGAGTGTCTCCAGGTCTTTGGGGCGTTGGAATTCACGCATCCCCATCTTCGTGAACTGAGCCATCGGAAAGTAGACATTCTCATCAATCCGTCGCTGTCGTGCTCGGACAACCCGCACGTGCCGGGGATCGCCGACAGAGATGCGACCATCCTCATCGACTTCGAACGATTCCAGATAACATGCCAGCCCTTCGATCAGCCAGAAATTTGCCTCGCGACCAACGGTCGGGATCTTCAGTTGACTCTCGCTGAGCAACTGGTGTGTGACCTCATGAAAGAGGGTCTCCATGTTGCTCTCCAGGTCGTCAGCATCGTAAAAGAAATACGCCGTACGATCGTCGGGCAGGTACAGTCCGTTCGAAATGTCAATCTGTTCCTGCTTGCTGCGCAGGCGAAAGCGGAACTCTTCCTTGCTCTGGTAATAGTGAATCTTGTGCTGTCGTGTTTTCCGCTTTGAGGCTGAAACGCCCGTATCAAAGAGTTGCTGCATCTGCTGGGGTGAGTTGAAGACAGCTGCAAACTCACGTCGAAAGAAACGATGAAACCGCTCCAACGCCACACTCAGTTCGACACCGCGTTCCAGACTTTGATTGGTTTTGATCAGGAAATGGTCGCTCTCGATTTCCCATCCATTCTCGAAATGATGACGCAGTGACGCCTCATCGTCCGTAGACATCCAGCGACCACGGAAGTAGCGTTTCCCCTGCACGTAGCGATCCACATGGGTCTTGGGCAGCCAACCGAATTGAGGATGCCAAACGTTGCCACGGCGGAGCATCTGCTGCTCGAAGGGAGTGACCCAGCGATCCTGATAGCGGACATAGCCCAGTAGTTGACGGGCGAGTCGATGATCCGAGTCGTGAAAGGCGACCTCGCGCACGAGATGAAAGGCGAGACTCACATGCTCCTCGTTCAAAGCTCGTCGGGAGAGCAGATAGAGATCCTGAGCATAGTCGGTGCGAATCCGCTTAAGCTGAGACCGCCAGCGGCGTTCGTTCTCGGGCAATGACGCATCAAGTTCAGGTGTCACCTCGTCGGGGAGCGCATCAACATCGAACGACTGCTCCTCTAACACGGGAATCATCCGACGGATCGTCGCAGACACTCCCGGTTGCATCAGTTCATCGGCGGACTGGGCCAACTCCTCCATCTCGGTTGCAAATTGGGCATGCCGTTCCTCATGCTTTTGCTCAAGTCGCCCCAGACTTCCCAAACGACCATCTGCATGGCTCGTCGCTGAAGGCGCACCCCACGCGATCATGATCAGCAATGCCGTTCGGATGAACATCTCTGCCATAACCTGCTGCAGCGCAATATGTTTCGACTCGATGAAGGGGCACCCCCAACATCCCTGGTGGCTCCAACTCCATCGTACCTCACGTCTCGATGTGCGCGAACGGCGACTTTGGGAAGATCACCGCCTGCCTTGCTTCACGTTTCCCGTGCCCTCTCGCCACAGGTAATGCGACTTCAGATGATCCTGCGAAGGTCGGGGGGCCGAGTTTCAATCGCCCGACTCATCGAGTGGCAACAATTCCACCTTTCGGAATTCAACCGGGTGGCTCTCCGATTGCAGCGAGATCGTGCCGCCGCTGAGCATGAGGTTGCCGTCCTTGATGAGAGGCTGAGCGTCCTTGTCACGTTCATCGAGTTGTGGTTGGGTGTACTCCAGAACGGTCTCTCCGTCGAGAATGTGGCGGATGACTTGGTTGCCACGGACTTCGATCTCCGCTGTCACCCATTGTTCGCCGTGATAGGTCTTCGACGACGAGTCAATGCAGTGCCGCGTGATGAGCTTGCCGTCCATGACGACATTGGTGCCGGGTGTGCAAAGGTTGGATGTCGCCCGTTTGTGTTCGCCGTCGCCGCCCAGGAGTTGGACTTCGATCGACACGGGGAAGTCTTGATCCTTCGCCATTGTCTCGGGTGCCTGTCCGTGGATCATGACTCCGCTGTTCCGCAGTGCCCAATTCGGCCCGCCGGGGGTTTGCTCACCTGTGAATCGGTATTCGACTCGCAGCCGATAATGTGAGTAAGGCTGCTTGTAGAACAAATGTCCGAAGCGGCGGTCAAACTCGTCGTATCCGTTGTAAACGACCTTGATCGCACCGTCCTCGACACGAAAGGTGTCAGCAAAGTTATCGCCCAGCACATGACCTTGAATCTTCGGCGTCCAGCCATCCAGGGTTTCCCCATCGAAGAGCTGTATCCACTCGTCAGCATTATCCTGTGCAGACACTGTGGTTGCACCCGGCAGAGCGATGAGCAAGGAGACGGACGCGAGGCGAATCAGGTGCATAAGTATCTCGTCAAATTCAAAGTTGGCAGAGTCGATCGTCAGGCCAGCACTTCGTGAATGACGCGGGCCGGATTCACAGTCGTCAGTTTCTGGTTGAGGCCCTGGAACGGGACTGTCAGTTTCGTGTGATCGATGCCCAGCAGATGCAGCAGCGTGGCATGGAAGTCGCGGAGCGGGACCGGATTCACAGCTGGCGTGTAGCCCATGTCGTCCGTCTCGCCGTAAGTCATGCCGGGTCGAATGCCGCCGCCGGCCATCCAGAGCGTGAATGCATGCGGATTGTGATCTCGACCCACGAACTTTCGTTCGCCGGCACGTGACTCGCGCATCGGAGTGCGACCGAACTCGCCTGTCCAGACGAGCAGTGTGTCCTCGAGCAAACCACGTTGTTTGAGATCGACGAGCAAGGCCGTCATCGGCTTGTCCGCTCCGCGGCACTTGTCGTGAAAACCGACATTGAGGGCCTGTTGCTCCGAAGAGCCATGAGAGTCCCATCCCCAGTCAAACAGTTGGACGTATCGCACACCCCGCTCGACCAATCGTCGAGCAAGGAGACAGTTGTTCGCGAACGACGTCTTGCCCGGCTCGGTCCCGTACTGCTCCTGGATATGTGCCGGCTCGGAGGAGAAGTCCATTGCTTCGGGAACCGTCTCCTGCATCCGAAAGGCCATCTCGTACTGAGCGATGCGGGTCAGGGTTTCCGGGTCGCCAAACGTCTCATGGTTCCGCTCGTTGAGCCGACGCAGAGTGTCGAGCGCCGCTCGGCGTGACTCGCGAGTCACGCCCTGCGGGTTCGAAACATTGAGGACCGGGTCGCCCTGTGAGCGACATTGAATCCCCTGGTACACCGATGGCAAATAACCAGATCCCCACAGCGACTTGCCCACACGAGGCTGCCTTCCTCCAGAAAGCAGCACGATGTACCCCGGCAAGTTCTCGTTCTCGCTGCCGAGTCCCCACGTCGCCCACGAGCCGATCGATGGTGACCCGATCCGAGGCTGCCCGGAATGTACCATCAATTGGGCCGGTCCATGGTTGAACTGGTCGGTGTGCATCGTCTTGATGAAGCAGGCGTCATCAACGACCTGCGAGAAGTGAGGCAGCCGGTCTGTCACCCACGCCCCGCTCTCGCCCCGCTGCTCGAACGGGAACTGTGTCCCCATCATCCTGGGCACCCCCCGAATGAACGGGAATCGCTGAGCCTTGAGGAACTCAGCGGGACACTCTTTGCCGTCAAACCGATCAAGCTCAGGTTTATGGTCGAACAGGTCCAACTGACTCGGTCCGCCAATCATGTGCAGAAAGATGACCCGCTTGGCTCGAGGCGTCAGGGATGGGTGGGACGTTTCGACAGTCGACGCGGCAGCACTGCGAGTGCCCTGAGCCATCCACAGTGCCCCCAGACCGGTCGCGCACTTGCCGAGGAAGTAACGACGGGTCCGCTCCTCCAACTGCCGGAGGGCGAGTTCATCGGTGACGGACAGGCGAGACATCGATTGGATTCCTCCCGAGAGGGAAACTATTTCGTCAGGACTTCGTCGAGGTTGAGCAACACACTCGCGACGATGGCCATCGCCTGCTCTTCTCGCGTAATTGGCGATGCCTCGTCGGCAGGCACCGGCTGTTGTGCGAGGACTTCATCATACAATGCGGCTAACTCGGCGACCTCATCTGCTGACGAATTTCGGCAAGTGGTGACTCTCATACCGAGTTCCAATTGCTGTGACAATTCGCCATGCGAGCTCAACATGTGTCGTCCCAATGCGAGAGCCGCTTCGTCGAATGTAGTGTCATTCAACGTCATCAAGGCTTGGAGAGGGGTGTTTGACCGAATCCGTCGTGAAGTGCAAAACTCTCGCGATGGCGTATCGAACGAGGAGAACATCGGGAAGGGGATACTCCGCTTCACATAGATGTACACACTTCGACGATATCGATTCTCGTCTCCCGGCTCGGCGGTCGTCCATTTGTCGGCTGCCTGGAACGGGTTCCAGACACCGTCCGGAATGGGCGGATGGACCGGCGGACCATGCATCTTGTGGCTGAGCAGGCCCGCCGCCGCGAGTGCCTGATCGCGCACGATCTCTGCTGACAGACGATGTCGGGGCCCACGGGCGAGCAGACGATTCTGAGGGTCCCGGTCGATCAACTCTGGTCTGACCGTCGACTGCTGACGATACGTCGAACTGAGCGTCAACTCACGCAGCAACGTCTTGTGGCTCCAACCCATATCTGTCCTGAATCGATGGGCGAGGTCATCAAACAGTCGCGGATGCGAAGGGGCGTCTCCCGAGGAGCCGAAGTCCTCCTGCGTCGCGACAAGTCCAATCCCGAACAACTGAGTCCAGATCCGATTGACGGCGACGCGTGCAGTCAGCGGATTCTCAGGACTGACAAACCATCGCGCCATCGCCAGACGATCCTCAGCAGCTTCTGCCTCCCCGACAGCAAGAGCAGTCGGCAGTGCCACATCAACTTGGTCATTCTTAGAAAGGAAGTTCCCTCGTTCGAAGACGTGTGTCGGTCGCGTGAGTCGGTCGATTCGCTCCCGCATGATGGGCACACTGACGCTCTCAATCGCATTGCGCTCAGTCTTCAGGGCGTTCAGTTGAGTGCGAGCTGTCTCCAGTTCCGGGTCGTGCAGCCAATCCGTCCATTGGGCCGCATCACTGACAGCGAAGGAGCCGCGTCGTGCGACGAGCGGATGGGAACCGCCTGCTGACCGATTGAATACCAGTGTCAGTCGCAAGGTTGTCCCAGATGCGATGATGACCGGCTCACTCAAGACAAACGCAGCCACACGTGGGTAGTGAATACGAGTGTATGCCGCGAAGCCGTCTTCGTTCTCAGGATCCAGGCTGAGTTGTGGATCAAGAAACGGCTGGGGCTCGTCGCCAATGACATGCGTGAACTTGATTTCAACGGGTTCTTCGCTGCCACTGATAAGTAATTCGGCCTTCAAGTGAGACAAAACAAACCCCCATTCGGGGTCGATGATGGCTGACACGGGATCAAGCGGGGAGGCTGTAAAACGCAAGGCCGTCAGTTGCGTCACCTCCTCAGGCAGCGAAGCAGTCAGGATAACTCCCGTGTCGGACTGCACAGCACCGACGGTGTAGTACTCGTCGCCTTCCTCTCGTGTCTCGACTGCCATTGGCGTCTGATCGGTCGCTTCGACACTCAAGCCTCGCAGGGGCTGCCAGAGTGCATCGTCTTCGAAGAGCCTCTGACCGGCACTTCGAATGCGCTCTGTGGCCTCCTCGATTCGTCGATCGAGCTGTCGTGCAAGCACTTCATCGGCCGACAGGATCGGTGCCTGCACAGTTGGCGCATCCGAGTCGACGTCGCAGTCAGCCGTGTTGTTGAAGTAGGCCATGAACTGGTAGTACTCGTGATTCAGCAGCGGGTCATACGGATGATCGTGACACTGGGCACAGCCGAAGGTCAGCCCCTGCCAGACCTGCCACGTTGTGTTCACGCGATCGACGACAGCCTCGACGCGAAACTCTTCATCGTCCGTGCCTCCCTCTTCATTGGACTGTGTCGTCCGGTGACATGCGGTCGCAATCAGATCATCCAACGAAGGATCCGGCAGCAGATCCCCGGCTAACTGTTTCACCGTGAACTCGTCATAGGGTAAGTCGCGATTGAAGGAATCAATGACCCAGTCACGGTACTTCCAAATGGTTCGTCGCCCGTCCAGGCCCAGTCCTTTTGAGTCGGCATAACGGACTTGATCGAGCCACATGCTTGCCCAGCGTTCGCCGAAATGGGGTGAGTCGAGCAGCCTGTCGACAGCCGACTCAAATGCCGCTTCGCCTCGTTGCAAGATGTCCTGTAAGAAAGCCTCCTGTTCGACGAGTGTCGGCGGCAACCCAATCAAGTCAAGCGACACACGGCGCAGCCATCGAGCCACCCCAGCGTCGGGTGACGGAACGAGACCCTCCTCATCGAGTCGTGACAGCACGAAGTGATCCATCCGCTGTCGGCACCAGTTTGCATTGCTCACCTGCGGCAACGGCTGACCCTCTGGGGGAATCAACGACCAGTGGTCATGCCAGTCTGCTCCCTCACGCACCCAAGTCGTGAGGGTTTCAATTTCCTCTGCCGTGAGTCCTTCCGGATGCTCGTCGACCGGCGGCATCCGCTCGGTGTCATCCGCGGTCGTCACCCGTCGGATCAACTCGGACGCTTCGACGTCGCCTGGCACGACGACGCGTGCTCCCGACTCTCGCGGACCAAAGACGTGATCACGCCTGACAAACGACAGTTCGCCGGCCTGTTTGACGCCACCATGACACGAGAGACAGCGTTCGTTGAGCAGCGGACGCACGTCGCGGGCAAAGTCGACAGGCTCTCCTGCAGACAGAATCCCGCTCACACTGACAACGCTGCAGAGAATGAGAGATCGAAGAGGTTTCATCGGCACTTCCGCGAACATCCGCACAAATGAGAGGCAACGCCAGGCAGCGGCGACTCGTGCCCCCCATTCTCATCAGCAGAGACGCCGAACACAACGGAGGAAGCGATATCTCACTCTCTCAGAAACGAGTATTGCCTCGTTGACGGCACTAACATCCCCGCGAAGGCGGTAATCCAGCGTGTCCAAAGAACCTGTCCGTCCCCTGCCTGGACTCCCGCCTTCGCGGGAATGACGTCACTTCAAATGGCCGGCCGTTGTGTTCCCGCAAGGCTTCAGTCCTTCAGATCGTACTCTTTGATCTTCCGATAGAGCGTGCGTTCACCAATCCCCAACATCGTGGCGGCTTCTTCGCGGTTGCCGCCTGAGAGCTCGAGGGCCTTTTTGATATAGTACGCTTCCACATCCTTCAGTGGTCGACCAGTCAGTGTGTCGACACCCGCAGCGGCATAGGCCGCTCCTTCGAGTTCCTGTCCGGCAAGTGGAGAGATTTCCTCGGGGAGATCGTTCACATCGAGCAGCCCATCTGTGTCAAGAATGAGCATGCGCTCGACCGTGTTTCGCAACTGGCGGATATTGCCCGGCCATTCATACGCCATCAGCGCCTGACGCGCGGCTCGTGACACTCCTTGTACATCCTTGCCGTATTGACTGCTGAAGTCTTTGAGAAAGTGATCGGTCAACACCGGAATGTCGACCCGACGTTCGCGGAGCGGCGGCAGGATGATCGCAACGACGCCAATCCGGTAGTAGAGGTCCTCTCGAAACTTGCCCTCCTCCATCAACTGCTTGAGATCCGCATTCGTGGCGGCGAGCAACCGCACGTTGATCGATTTCTCATCGTTGGAACCGATACGGGTGATCTTGCGATCTTCGAGGACGCGCAGGAGTTTGATCTGTGTGTCCATCGGCATCTCACCGACTTCATCGAGAAAGAGAGTCCCCCCGTTGGCGTACTCGAACTTGCCAATGCGTTTGCCTGCCGCGCCTGTGAACGCTCCCGGCTCGTGTCCGAACAACTCGCTCTCCAGAATGCTCTCCGGGAGTGCCGAGATATTGAGCGGGACGAACGGTTTGTTCTTGCGAGAGGAGTTCTGGTGCAACGCCTTCGCCGCCAGTTCCTTTCCTGTGCCATTCTCCCCCTGAATAAGCACCGTCGCGTCAGTCGGTGCGAGGCTCTTCAGCTGGTCGATGACTTTGTTCATCGCCGGACTGTTACCGATGACACCCTCAAAGCCGAACTTCTCATCCAGACGTTGGGAAAGCTGGGCGTTACGACGAATGAGCCTTATGCGATCAGACGCCTTTTGCACAGACGAGCGCAGCTCAGTGATGTCGAGCGGCTTGGTGAGGTATGTGTAGGCGCCGCCCTGCATCGCAGTGACAGCCGAGTGAACCGAGCTGTGACCAGTGAGCACGATCACCTCGGCTTCGGGCAACTCTTCTTTCGCTTTACGGAGGATGGCCAAGCCGTCGAAATCCTCCATCCGCAAGTCTGTGATGATGACATCGAAATTCTCGCTCTCGATGAACTCGATGCCCTTCTCGCCTGACGAAGCGATGGTGCACTCCGTCGACTCGCTCATGAGGCTATCCGCCACGGCCTGAGCGTGAGCCTCATCGTCATCGACCACAAGAATGCGAATCGTGACTGTCGGACTATTATTCTCAGACTGCGATGTACTCATGCCGCTTGCATCGTGACGAAATGTCCGCCCAAGTCACACGTTCGTCGAGCCCGACCGACTTCAACCACCGAACTTGTTGGGGTCTCCAAACAACTGTCCACCGGTCGGCTCGCCGATTCCCCCCTTGAGTGACTCTGGATCGACGTGCTTCACGGCGGGAGCCTGATCGTCTGACGCACCCGGCTCCTCGGGCTTCTCCTTGAGGGCTTTGAGTGACAGGCTGATGCGTTTCTTCGATTGGTTCACCTCCAACACCTGCACGTCAATTTCCTGCCCCACGCGGAGCACCTCATGCACCGTCTTGACCCGTTTGTGGTCCAACTCGCTGATATGCACCAAGCCTTCGATGCCCGGCTCCAGCTCGACGAAAGCGCCGAAGCCTTCGATGCGGGTGACCTTTCCGTGAACAGCACTCTCCGGTGGAAACTTCTCTTCAGCAGTCCGCCACGGGTTCTGCGTCATCTGACGCATCCCGAGACCGATCTTTTTCTTCTCCTGATCGACCGATAGGACCTTCACTTCGATCATTTGTCCTTCGGACAGAACTTCGCTGGGGTGATTGATGCGGCTCCAACTGATTTGCCCCACGTGCAACAAGCCATCGACGCCACCGATGTCGACGAAGGCTCCGTAGTCCTTGAGCGTCTTGACCTTGCCTTCGTACGTCTGACCCGGGGCCAACTTCTCGAAGAAGTCCTTCTCCGTTTGCACTCGTGTCTCTTCGAGGATTTTGCGACGGCTGAGGACGAGCTTGCGGCGTTTGGGATTCACCTCGGTGATGTGTGCCTGCAGCTTTTGACCGACATAAGCAGTGAGGTCCGCGACGTAGCCGAGTTCGACCTGACTGGCCGGCATGAAGCCTCGCAGGCTGCCGACGCTGACTTCCAGTCCGCCCTTGTTCGTCTGGTTGACCACACATTCGACGACTTGATCGACGCTGACTTCGTCCCAATTGCCACGCACCTTCGCCCCCGAAGACGGCAGGTTGACGTGCATCAAGCCTTCGGTCTCGTCGATGCGATTGACGATGACCTCGATCGGCTCGCCCTGCATGGGTTGCTTGCGGAGTCCGAATTGTCGCCGCGAGAGGACGCCTGAATAGCGGAGTCCGAAGTCGATGAGCATGTCATCGCCGTGGATTGACTGGACCGTGCCCTTGAGCCGCGTGCCTTGAGAGACGTCTTCGTCGGTCACGGCTGTGGCGGCTGCGTCCTGTTCACCCTCAGTCACCGTGGGCGGCTCCGCAGTTGCATCGCCCGTCATGGCGGCTTCGAGCTGGGCCTCGATGTCCGCATCGAGTTCTTCACTCTTTGGCGGAAGCGCAACAGGTTCCGCAGGCGGAGCGATCGTTGTTTCGCTGGAAGCGGCTTCGCTCTGGGCAGCATCAGCTGATTCAATCGATTGGTCGTCTGAAGAGGCAGGTGTCTCAGCGACGGGCTGATCGGTGCTGGCTGACTCGCTGGTCTCTGAACCGTCCGACGCCTCTGGAGCAGGCGGGGTCGCTTCTCCGACAAGTGCAGCAATTGACGGAACAGGTTTGGCGATGTCCAGAGAGAGTGTGGGATTCAGTTGCACCCTGCGACGCGGCTGATCTTTCGTCTCCGCAACCGCCACAGTTTCGTCGCTTGGCGGTTGCTCGCTTTCGGGAACAGCAGTCGTCGTCTCTTCTGTGACTTCCGCAGATGCGACCGGCTCCTCAGAGGCTGGCACTGTGGCCGTCGGTTCCTCGCCCGGCGTCGGTGCTTCTGATGGCTGCGATGCCTCCGGCGTCTGATCGACGAGTGCTTGTGGCGGACGCTCAGGCATGACTTGCTCAGGAGCCGGGTCGTGCTCATTCGCCGGAGATTCTGACTCGACGGGAGGAGTGACGCTGTTTTCAGTCGACATACGAAGTTCGCTGCAAAGCCGGAGGAAAGATCAAAGTTAATTCACAGCACCCTGCCCGCGAGTGGGAGCCGTCCAGGAGTGTTCTCAAAAGACCAGTAGCTGGATTCGCAAGAATTCAGTTCGGTCGGATATCGGTCGACGTCTGAACTCTTGCGAGTTCAGCTACGGTGAAATGAGATTGCTTCTAGGTGACATCGCTGGATTGTCTTGTTTCTGAAGGGCTGGGTTCACGTTTTGCATCGCCGAAGAGCAAGCCCTCGGAAAGTCGTTGCACCTGTCCGTCCTGATTGATGCAGGCCAACACCGTCTTTCCATTGACGATGATGTCTGACCCGCGAGTGATCTCATATTCGTGTTCGAGTTTGGCGGGCGTCATGCGCGTCTGTCGGGTGCGAATCGTGAGCAAGTCATCGTACTTGGCCGGCAGTTTGTACTTGCACTCCAGAGACACGACGACAAAAAACAGTCCGCGTGATTCGAACTCTCGATAACTCCCGCCGTGCGAGCGAAACAGCTCCGTCCGTCCCATCTCGAAATAGTCGATGTATGTCGCATGATGCACAATGCCCATCGCGTCGGTCTCGCCATAACGGACGCGAACTGTGATCTCGTGATCGTCTCCGGATGCGGACATAGGGCTCGTCAATCGGCTGCCACCAGCGCCGACCGTTTCTCCTGAATCAGTTGCAACAGTGCCCGCTGTGGGTCCGAGAACTTCTGCAGCCCCTCCCGCATCAACACCTCTTCCAGTTGTTCAAAGTCAACCTTCTCATCGATCTCGCTGAGGACACTCTCGGCAGGCAACTCGTCGACCCGGCGTGAGAACGTCTTGCCTTCCATCTCCTGAATGGCAGCGTTGGTCGATGGCGGATTCGTCTGAATGTCCGAACCCGCCAGAGCAGCGACGTACTTATCCTTCGGGTCTTCCGGCTTCTTGGTGCCGGTGCTGGCGAAGATCATCTCCTGAGCCAAAGTCGTGTTCTTGTCCGCCCAGAAGTTTTGATTCTGCTGCCAGATGCGTTTCGCATTGACGATGCCCACTTCGCCCTGTGCTTCATCGGAGAGGCCAGAAACTTGCTGCTCTGTGTACACATCAATTCGGCTGATGAAGATGCTGTAGACCGACTTGAATTTGTCAAGGTTTGCCCGGCGTTGTGCTCCCGCCCAGACGGCATCTCGTGCGGCTCGGTACTGACGGTCACTGAAGATGAGCGTGACATTCACGGTCACTCCACTCGCAACCAGTTCTTCCAGTGCTCCAATCCCTGCGGGCGTCGCGGGCACTTTGATCATCCGATTGGTGTGACCCTCGGCCCATATCTTGCCCAACTCGATGTACTTGGCAGATCTCTCGGCTGTGCTCAGAGGTGCATCTAGCTCGTCGATCAATGGGTCCAACTCGAAACTGACATAGCCATCGTCCCCCTTTGTCTCATCGAACACCGGAGCAAAGACGGCTTCCGCACGAGTGACCAATTCATCAGTGATGTGCCACGCCACATCCTCGTCATCGAGCCCCTGACCCATGAGCTTCGCCAGCTCATCATCGAAACGACCCGTCTTGATCAGGTCCGAGATGATGACCGGGTTCGACGTCGCACCCGTCGCACCGAGCGCCCGGTTGGCCTCAACCGCTTCGGGGTCGACGCTATCCAACCAGAGTTTGGTGCCCGTGCTGATCAGTGATTGCAAAGGAGTCGTCATCACACGTCCTGAATCGTCGCTCGTACAATGCCTGCGGGTCGTCCGACTCACTACAATCAGAGAGCCAGACAGGGACGTGATGATAACCGAGCCATCCACAAGGGGAAACCCCCGGCGAGGATTCGTCAAGTTTCTGGCAACGAGTCTGTCTGTCACGTCGGGTGGCACGCCCTGACGCAGGAAGGGCGTGGCGAGTGGTTCTGGAGCATCGCAGCTTTGCACCACGCTCGCCACGCCCATCCCGTTGGTCTGGGACGTGCCACCCTGATGTGAATTGTGAAAGAACAAACAAGGCACTGGAAGGACCGATCGCGTGAGCCACGACACCTACGAGAACCCGCTCATCACCCGATATGCCTCGTCCGAGATGAGCAGCATCTGGTCCGCCCAGAGAAAGCACTCCACCTGGCGACAGCTCTGGGTCGCCCTCGCGGAGGCTGAGCGTGAACTGGATCTCGCCATCAGCGAAGACCAGGTCAACGAACTTCGCTCGCACATCGGCGACATCGATTTCGATGCCGCTGCCACGTACGAACGAGAACTGCGACATGACGTCATGGCCCACGTGCATGCTTATCGTGACCAATGTCCGTCTGCAGGGGGGATCCTTCACCTTGGAGCGACCAGTTGTTACGTCACCGACAACTCCGAACTGATCCAGATTCGCAGCAGCCTCGAACTTATCCGCGATCGCCTCGTCCGTGTGATTGACCGACTCGCCACCTTCGCTGAGGAGTATCGTGATCTGCCCTGTCTCGGCTTCACCCATCTGCAACCGGCCCAACCAACCACCGTCGGCAAGCGGGCAACTCTCTGGTGCCACGACCTCGTGCTCGACCTCGAAGAGATCGAATACCGGCTGTCGACGCTCAAGTTCCGAGGCGTGAAAGGCACAACCGGCACACAAGCGTCGTTCCTCTCTCTCTTCGACGGCGACCACGCCAAGGTCGAACAACTCGATCGACTCGTCACTGAGAAGATGGGCTTTACCGCGAGCTACCCTGTCACCGGTCAGACCTACTCCCGTAAGATCGACGCCCAGGTACTCGCTTCCCTGTCTGGCATCGGACAGTCGTGTCACAAGGCGGGTAGCGACTTGCGTCTGCTCCAGAACCGCAAAGAGATCGAGGAACCGTTCGGTGAGAAGCAGATCGGTTCCTCCGCGATGGCCTACAAGCGAAACCCGATGCGGGCCGAACGCATGTGCTCGCTCGCCCGCTTCGCCATGTCGCTTACCGCCAACGCCGATTACACGATGGCAACGCAGTGGATGGAACGCACACTCGACGACTCCGCCAACCGCCGTCTGTCGCTGCCACAGTCGTTCCTCGCTATCGACGCCTGCCTGCTGATCTACGCCAACGTCACCAACGGTCTGGTCGTCTACCCACAGGTCATCGAGAAGCACCTCATGGAAGAACTCCCCTTCATGGCGACCGAAGAAATCCTCATGGCCGCAGTGCAGTCGGGTGGCGACCGACAGGAACTCCACGAAGTCATCCGCCAACACAGCCAGTTGGCGTCAGCCGAGGTCAAACAACACGGCCGGCCCAACGACCTCATCACCCGCCTGCAAAGCGAAGACGCCTTCGCCAGCGTCGACCTCGCCGGCACTCTTGACCCCACCCGCTACATCGGTCGCGCCCCCGAACAGGTCGACGCGTTCATCGCCAACGTGATCGCCCCCATCCGCGAGCAACATGCCGATGTCCTGACCAGCGTTGATGTCGACCTGATTGTGTGATCAGTTGGACAGACCTGTCCGAAAGTTCAACGAGCGTGACAACTCAATTTTGGGCAATCCAAGATTGACGCCGAGAATTCATGCTGGATTATCGATCGCGGAAGTTATGATGCTGGAATCTCATCGAATTCTCTGATCGGGAGGGCATCTCATGTCAGGTCGAAGTCGCCGCGAGTTTCTTGAGGATGTCGGGCGGGGAATGCTCGTGGCCAGCGTTGGAGCAACGACAGCGGTTGATCTGGGACTGTCAACCTGTCAGGCAGCTGAGGATCCAGGCGAGAGACTGACATTCGGTTCGCTGGAGCCGCTCGTGTCACTCATGCAGGAGACACCGGCTGACCGACTCCTGCCATTGCTGGTGGGCAAGCTGGGGCAGGGGACTGATCTCAAGACGCTCATTTCAGCGGCAGCGCTCGCAAATGCGCGCGCATTCGGCGGACAGGACTACACCGGGTATCACACGTTGATGGCGCTGTTGCCTGCCTACGAGATGTCACAAGAGTTGCCGCAGGAGCGTCAGGCGTTGCCCATCCTCAAGGTGTTGTATCGAAACACGAGTCGCATCCATGATCAAGACGCAGACGACCACGACACATTGCATCCTGTCGCACACGGCGCGGTCGTGGACGTCGATCGAGCGGGCGAGCAGTTGCGTGAGTCGGTCCGCGCGATCGATTGGGATCAAGCCGAGGCTCAGTTCGCAACCATCGCTACCGGCCCTCCCGGCGAGGCTTTCAATCATCTGCAATTTGCGGTGCAAGACGAGATCAACGTGCATCGCGTCGTGCTGGCCTGGCGATCATGGGCACTGCTCAGTCTGACAGGAGAGCAGCACGCACATTCGCTGCTGCGACAGTCGGTTCGCTTCTGCCTGCAGAGTGAGGAGTCCTTTGAAGAGCGTGGGAATCCGCGTTCGCCGATCCGGAGCCTGCTGCCGCAGTTGCTCGACGAACATCACCTGCTCAGCCGACCGATCGGGACGCGACCGGCTGAGGATGGCTGGATCGAGGAGTTGGGTCGCACGATCTTTCGCGGCACACGCGAGCAAGGCGCAGCTGCTGTTGCCTCAGCTCTCGCGGAAGGATTCGACCCGGAAGATGTCGGGGCCGCAATCTCCCTCGCCGCCAATCTGCTTGTCCTGCACGATCCCGGTCGGTTAGAGAGAAACAGCACTCCGGTGAAGCCGCCCGGCTGTGTGCATGGCGACTCCGTGGGCGTGCATGCCTCCGATGCAGCCAATGCCTGGCGCAGCATCGCTAGAGTGAGCAACCATCGAAATCAGGTCGCCAGTCTGGTTGTCGCCGGCTTTCACACGGCAGGACAACATGGCCGAGTTACCGACAATCCCTATCCATACACCGATGCTCTGGAGAGTCTCTCGACCAACGATGGGCCGACGTTGCTTCTCCAGTTGGAAAAAGCGATCCGGTCCAACGAACAGGCACGTGCCTCTGCGATCGCACATCGATACGGAGAGCACGACCTGCCATCACGTCCGTTGTTCGACGTCCTGCTGAAGTACGCAGTCAGCGAAGACGGTGCTCTGCACGCTGAGAAGTATTACCGCACAGTTGCCGAGGAATTTGCCTCCAGCCGACCCGCTTTCCGCTGGCAGCAAGCCATCGCCCTCGCCCGCGTCACCGCCAGCGAGCACGGCTACGCCGCCCCCGGTTATGCCGAAGCCTGCGACCTCCTTGGAGTGTCATAGGTCATCGCCATCGGTGAGACTTGCCGGTTGGGGACGAACGTTTCGTTCGTTCAATCGGATGACTTCCGATCAGATCCTGTAACGCGCGACAGGAGGTTGCTCATGATCTTCTCGACTCGTGGGTCAGGCCCGTGCGGACGGCTCCAGTGGGACCAGGGGAGGATGTGCCCCGGTGGTGTTGAGAGCCCCTGTGACCAGAAGATGGTGGCGGCGTTAAAGACGAAGTTTCCTCTTGGGCCCGGGAAGATGGTCGCTGCGTAACGTCCTTCGTTATCACCGCCTGCCCAGACGGAACCCTCGGCGAGCACTTCGAGCCCCTGACGTTCGAGGTCGGGTTCGCCGTGGTGCTCCCAGCCGACGAGTCCGGGGATGCTCTCGCCGTGCTGCATGCCGGTGCCGGCGAAGATCCAGTGCTCGGGGTTGGTGCAGGTCCAGTCGCCACCGCCGTTAAAGGGGACGACGCTGCGGGCACCGATGATGTTGCGTTCATCGGGAGCCTTGCCGGTCAGGCCCGGGAAGATGTTCGGATACGTCTCCAACTCGTCACGCCGCATCGATCCATACGAGCCTGTGCGTGTGATGATGCGTTGAGGTCGCCCGTCGTGACTGTCTGAGAATGGCGAGACGACAAACACAGAATTCCCACTCAGCCACAGGAAGTTGACACCCGCTTCGATGGCGGCTTCCGCGGCGTGATACTGTCGCACATCCCAATACTCGTCGTGACCGACGCTGATGAACGAGCGGCATCGCGTGAGAAAGTCAGCATTGACTGTGTCGCTGTTGCAGCCGTACGTGACGTCGTACCCGTGCTGCTCCAGCCAGTAGCAGAGGGGAAACTCCCACAACAGAAACTCGCCCGATCCGATCGACAACGCCGGCTCGAAGATCTGGGTATACATGCCATAGGGGCGATCAAAGCTGACCGCGACACCGGGCGCATGGGCGCCATCAGGGTGCGTGTACAGAGACTCATGCTCCGGCCACTGATTGTACGCTTGCCACGTATTGTCACTGCACTGAAACAGCACGTCCGCCTGTCGGTCGTCACGCACAATGAAGATCACATAACTCTGCCAATACGGCTCCGACTTCGACTCGGGGATCGTCGTCAGCTTGCCGAGATAGACACCACTCAGCCAGTCGTCCGGAATGGTAAACTCGACGGATGGTTCCCATCGACATTCGCGAAGACGCTCCGGCAACGGCGTCATCTCGGGCACCGGCTGTGTTGCCCCGTCCAGTGGACCAAACTGCCGCACATGCCTCGCACCCGCACCGCCGTAGTAGCCCATGCGATAGACATCAATCGTGAACTGCCGCGCCGGCTCCGTACTCACATGAATGCTCAGCGTCTGCCCGGCAGCAATCGACTGATGCGAGCAGTACCCCTCGATGAGCGACGTGCGAAACTTCCCCTCATTGATCCGCACTCGCGTCAACTGCCAGTCCGTCGTTCCCGACCGCACATTCTCTCGTTGAATCAGTGACGACGGCGTTTCCGCACCCTGCACTTGTGCCGTCCCCGCAGCCATCGTCAGACCCAGCGACGACGCCACTGCACCCTTCAAGACATCACGACGACCCATGCCGACATCGTTTGCACATTCACTCATTCTTGACCCCCATCTGAGGCTTCAGCAGACAACTTTTCGCAGGCAGGCGCACTGCCATTCGTGTCTGTCACCGTTGTGAACATTCACGGAACATTCTGCCCCAAGGCAACGCGGTGCAACCTTGCGACACGCTCGACTTGCTCAGCCGACTTGTAGGGCACGTACATGGCCCGCATGATGAGTTGGTATCGCTGGCCGACTTCATAGTCCGGAATCATTAACTGAAAGTCCCAAGCCGGGTTGCCGTCGCCTCCGCCTGACGGTGACTGCGAGAGTCGAACCTGGTCCTGCGGTCGGAACATCTGGATGAAGGCCATCCCGTGACTCACTCCAAAGTACCACGGTTCGTCATAGCGGTACTTTGACCGGTTGAACACCAGCGTCAGCTCGAAGTCATCATCATGCACGAACTCTCGATGGTCGTCGGGAGACAGGTGCGTCGAGAACTCTCCGTGAGCCGGAGTCACGCCACGGATCCATCGTGCAGGCTGATTTCTTCCGTCATCATGGCCACGAAAGTGAATGTCGAACGACTCCGGCTGATGGATGTAGCTCGCCCAGAACAGGCCGATGTAGTCATGAGCAAACGTTCGTTCACGAGGGATGCATTCGAACGTCATCTCGATCGTACCATCGTCGAGCAGCTCATAACGAAGAGCACTCTCCAGTTTCCAATGAGGTGTCGGCGGCTGATACAGCTCCACGGTATGATCATTGATGACTCGCAGCTCCATCTTGGCCTTTCTCGGCTCAAACAGAATGTCGCGACCTGGAGCGTTCGTGCCGTCATGAATGTGCTCATAGTTCAGCCCCGCGTAACTCGGAACGAACAGATTCTGCGGTTGCCTGGCATGAGTGAGAGACGCGATGCCGCTGTATCCTGCCCGATGCCCCGGCAGCACGTCGTTATCGACGGCCCGATTGTCGACAACAACAGCGGTCACAGGACCACGTTCAAGGACTGCGTAGCCTGTGTCCGACGAAGTGTAGGTATTCGACTTGTTATCGAGTGTTGTCTGCGGCTCGATGTCTCCCGCAGAAGTAGCCGCCTGCGCAGCCAGAAAGACCGTCACGACGGTTGAGAAAGATCGCATCATGGAGTGACTCCGGTTTTGTCCGATTCGGGGCCGTATATCGTTGACGGGTCCATCTTCCCAAGCAGCGTATACAGATTCATCAAAGCCCTGTTCATCATCCGCTCGCCGGCTCCGATCTCGACGGGTGAGACGGGCGCATCGGCTCCGTAGCCTCCTTCCGAGACAGCTTCGATCGTGGGGAAATACATGCTGTGACCGTTGCAGTAGCCGAAGAACAATGTGTGGTCGACGTACGATCGTTCCTTCAAACGATTTGAGTGGTTGCAGAAGAACTCACCCGACCCACCCACGAGCGCCAAGTTTCCATTGAGCAACACGGTATTCAATTCGGCCCTCAAACCCTGTTTGAATTCTTCGATGGCGTTCATTGCAAGCTCAGGAAAGAAGGCTGCCGAGAAGGCCAGCATGACCAACGGGTCATCGAAGTTGATCCGGGACCGGAAGACGAATGAATCGACCTTGCTGGCGATCGACGGACTCTCCGGGACTGAAGTTTCCGTTCCTTCTGCCAGTTCAAGGACGTGATCTGCCAGGAGTTCGCCAAAGAGTTGCGGTCCACGATGTTCGGCGGGCGGATTGACACTCATGTCGCCGGCGGCACCCTGCATAAAGACACAACCGGCGTTGAGATTGTCCTTGACCTTCGCACAGAGATAGCCCGGATAGTCGGGCGAGTACCTCAGATCTTTGCCATCGGCCATTGTGGGGTGTGCCGCAAAATTCGCGATGACCGCAATCGGTTCGCCCTCTTCGTCGTCAAATCGCATAACAGTCAACATCGGATCACGCGCCTTTGGTTCACGCTGGGAGTGACGATTGCGGTTGAGCGTCAGGTCAGTGCGGTGAGAGACACCCATCTGTGCGGGAACAGCAGCCGCATCGGCGGCCAGGATGACCTCGATGAGCATGTCGGGCAGTTCCTGAGCATAGTTCACCGCTGCATCAAAAGTCCCTTTGCCAAAGCCCACACGGTCGGTCAGTTCGATGACGGGTCCATGATGGGAGTGACTTCCAGAAATCATCACATGTTGGATACCCGCCTGCTCAGCGAGTGCCGTGCGAATCTCATCCATCATGGACGACGTCGGTCCGCGACCGAGATCGGTGCCGACGATTGCGAGCTTTTCGTCTCCTGCTTGAAGGACGACCACCCGCGCCATCAACGGACTCATCGCACCTTGGGCGGTGAGTGCGTGCCGCGCTCCGTAACCCCACATCGGCAGTCCGGAGGGCGGAGTGATGTCCTGATCGGCATAGCCGACACCGAAGGCAACTGCCGCGACATCATCGTCCGCTGAGATTGAGTGATGATTCACCAGAAGCACAGCGATGGCCAGCATCGCCAAGCGAACGACGATCGCAGAGGACTTCCACTTCTCGGGGGCTGACATGGTGGTTCTCTCGGGAAGTGAATACTTCAGGTTGTCAATCGCCATGCTAAGTAAAACCTCCTCGGAATCGGAGTGTCATCGGAGGCAGCTCTCTCAAGCCGACAGCTTCGCTGTCGATCGTCGATCGAAAAATGGTCTTCGACCGCATACACTGCTGATGAAATCCGGCATATCATTGCTCGACGGCAAAGCCGTCGGCTTGGGACGGGTGCGCCGGTTTGCGTGTGGTTCTATTTAGCCGACAAGTTCAGGGATCGGTCGCGCCGATTCGGGCATGACGGGGACAGGTCGGTCGTTGATGTCTCGGATAAACTGGTGAGGGTCGATCCCCAGATTGTGATACACGGTCGCCAGAATGTCGCGGTAGTCGACAGGGCGATCATCCGCGTAGGCAGCCGTCTTGTCGGTTGAGCCGATGACCTGACCGACCCGCATGCCGCCGCCCGCGAGCAAAGCCGCTTGCACAGGAGCCCAGTGATCACGACCCGCTTTGTCGTTGATCTTCGGCGTGCGTCCGAACTCGCCCCACACGACGACCGTCACGTCCTTGTCGAGTCCGCGGGCATAGATGTCCTCGACGAGTGCAGCGACGCCAGTGTCGAACGTCGGCAGATGGGTCTTGAGATGATTGAAGTTGTTGCCGTGCGTGTCCCAAAAGCCGTAAGCGACCGTCACCACTCGCACGCCCGCCTCGACTAAGCGACGGGCGATGAGGAGTTGATCATTCCACAGCGGTGCTCCGTCTCCTAAATGATTGGAGGCTCCCTTGCCGTAACGCTCACGCAGCTTCGGGTCGGCCTGCTCGATGTCCATCGCATCGACGAGCTTGGAAGACGTCAGCACTTCGAACGCCCTGCGGTAGTTCTCATCCATATCATCGACGCTGTCCGTCGCATCGACCGTGCGGCGATAGGAGTCGATCTGCCCAAGGAGTTGTTGTCGTGAAGTGAAGTGGGTTCGCTCCACGTATCGCAAGCTCATGCTGGCGATGTCCTCGCCATCGGCCCGCACTTGATGGTAGGCACTTCCCAGGTAGCCGGCTCCCGTACTGTTGTAGGGGCGATGCTTCATCGTGGGGAACAGGTCGACAAACGGCGGGATGACCGGGTCGGTGGGCCCCTGCACCTTCGAGACCACAGAGCCAAAGTTGGGGCGGTGATCCCGCAGCGCGACACTCTGCGGATAACCCGTGAGATTCTGAAAGCTCGTATGTTCGTCACGCTGACCAACGACTGAACGAATGATGCTGCAGCGGTCGGTGACTTTGGCGATCTCCGGCAGCTTTTCGGAGATGTCGATGCCGGGGACTGCGGTCGCGATGGGCGAGAACTCGCCGCGGACTTCGTCCGGGGCATCCGGCTTGAGGTCGAACGTGTCTTGATGCGAGATGCCGCCGGACAGATAGACCATGATCACCGATTTGTGCGACGACCCGGACGATTGATCAGCTTGCAGCAACTGAGACAACGACAGGCCACCGACGGCGAGCGACCCAATTTGAAGAAAGGATCGTCGAGACACGCCGTCACAGAACCGGTGCGATGGTCCATTCAGTCGCAACATCGAGAGTACCTGCGATACCAACTTTTGTGGTGGGTGGAGGGCGATGATGGGTAGGAATTGACGAGTGGCTCGTCGTCACATCTTCGCCGGGTGGTCCCAAATTGTAGCATGCCGATGAACGCGGCGGGATCAACTCGACCGCATTGACGCCGAACACGACCAGATCACGGATATACTGCTCCCACTGAGCAACGTCCCACCCGTCATAGGAGTTGGTCTTCGGACGATACCCCAGTTGATGCCCTCGCAGTGGAACGACCGGTGCTGAGTGCACATTGAAGTCTGCTGGCACACTCACGTGAGATGGCAACATGCGAAGTTCTCGCAGGAGTCGACCCACCCCGTAAAGGACGCCTCGGGGATCATTTCCGACCACAAACACTGCTGACATCTCTTTAACAAAGTGAATGTGAAAGCCCTCCGGAGACTTTGAACCACCGAGATTCGCCATGTATTTGATGTACGGACTCTTGAGTTCCTTGAGCGACGAGGCAGAGCTGACGACGATTGCAGGTGTCCCCTGATTCGGCCACTCAGGGGACGTCGACCAACGAATGTTCGATCTCGCTTCAACTTCGTCGATCAGCAATCGGACGGCCTGTTGCTCCAACTCCGTTCGTTGGGGCGGTGTGACGACGATGGCTTTGGTCATGTCCAGATCAACCGCAGCGGCAGTGCGTGCCAAGGCGGCATCGATCGTCCCCGAGAGCAAGATGAGGAGCAAGATTGGTCGCATAGTCGTCTCCGTCAGAACAGCGGCGGCATACTTGATCGGTGACGTTCTTCTGCAGTGAACGATTATCGGTCGCTCGTGTATGCATCACGCTATCGGAACACTTGTCTGTAAGCAAACACGTGGTCGCAAACAACTCACACCAAGTCCCTCAAGACATCTGGCCTACGAGAGCCAGATGAGATACGATGAACGCTCCCCTTAGTCATATCGGGTCGCAACTCATCAGTTGGAGGAGAACCGTGCGAGAACGCATCAGAGATCAACGATTAGCGTGGATGACCGGAGGCGTCATCATCGGTTTGGCGATCGCCCTCTACTGGCCCGCTGAACCGGCGTATGCGATTGCCGTCGATCGAGCGGAACGCTTCGCGATGTGTGCGGTTCCGACTCAGACCGGGACGAGCGAAGCGATATTTGTGCTGGACTTCGTAACGGGACGTCTCCTCGGAGCGGCTTACAACTCACAAGCGAATGACTTCACAGAATTCTACATCCGTGAGATCGCCGGAGACTTCAACGTCCAGGCGGGGAGTGATGCGGAGTATGTCATCGTTCCCGCTCGCACCGAATTTCGGGCGATCGCTGGGGCCGGCCAACGCGGTTCTCCAGCGATCGGTAGCGTCTACATTGGCGAGCTGAATTCGGGACAGGTGACCCTTTACGGCTTCATGTTTCGGTCAGCCCCACGACCGGGCGATCCACAGCCATTGAAAAAAGTCGCAACCATGCGATTCCGCGAGGCGTTCGGTGACTGACGCGACACAGACTCACCGCCATCGCCGACAGACAATTGCTCGCGTCTTACCGGCGATGCGGGCAAAGATCAGCACGCCTGCCTCGTCACCATGAAGCGGCAGTTTGCGACGAACGGCTTCAGCGTCGATGCGAACGTGCCGCGATTTGATCTCGACCTGTCCAAAGCTCGCCTCACGAAAGTAGCGACGAATCTGCTTGTCGTTGTTCGGGAGTTCAGCAAGGACTTCAAACGTCTGTACAAAAGCGGACCTCACTCGTTCTTCGCTCGTGAGGTACTCCTCCTCAGCGTCCAGGCGTCCGACGTTGAGTGACTCCGCAGCAACGTCGATCAATCCTGCACGCACCACCGCAGGATCCGGGTCGTACACGAACTTGGCCAGCGGCATCATCCGTGGTCGGGCCGACATGGGGTCCGCCGCGAGTGTCTCACCAGATGGCAGTGCAGTCGCCCGCCACTGGTTCTGCCCAGCGAGAGAGCCAAACCAAACCGTTGCCTCTTTGCATTCGCCATTCAAGCTGATCAGTTCGATCTCACAGCCCGGGAACTTGCCGCCGAAGTTGCTCGCGGGCGAAAGCTTGATTGCACCTCCGTCACGGCTTGCGATTTGATCGTGCAAGAATGAGAGAGATGGGCAGTAGTCTTCAATGCGAATGGATCGTCTGACCCCTGTACGCCGATCGGGGTCAATGTGAACGAGAGGCGCCGTCCCCGCATGCCGCTTGACGTCGGTGACCAACGTCGTGACATGGTCTGATACTGCATAGGTTTCACTATTCCAAGCGGTCATGAGACACGCCGCCTCACGACTGTCGATCGCTGTGACCTGGCAGTGCGCCGCGAGAGCAATCGCATCGCCGCCGATGCCGCAGCAGAGATCATCGACGATGCCAGAGAAACGAGCCGCCTTGTGTCGCGCCACGCGTTCCGACGTCGCCTGTTCGAGCCCGACGCGATCAAACCACATCTCCGTTGCGCGCTCAAACTTGACAGCAGCTCTCACCCGCAACTCACACAAGCTGACTGACAATCGCACGAGGTCATCCGGGTATTCCTGCCGTAGTTGTTTTTGGAGCAGTAACTCATCGACATCCGAGACCTCCACCCGTTGCATCAATCCAGGAGTTGCCCGGAGTGCCTTGAGCACATCGACTTTCGATCGCGGTTCGTTCACAGTGGGCATGGATGGTCAGTGAGTGATCATGAATTCTTGAGACCGACTCTCAACTCTCAACATTCGACTCTCGACTTTCCTCCTTCTGGCGGTATTGGCGCACAATCAGAAAGAAGGCGATGGCATCATAGGCCCCGTGTGCAATGATCGCTCGCAACAGGTTGGGTTCGCCAATCCCGTATGCCAGCCAACTCAGGTACATCCCGACAATGGTGACAATCAAAAAGTATGACAGCGAGACGAAGTGCATCACTCCAAAGAGGAGATTGACCAGCACGAACGCAGCTGTCGGATTCCAGGCAGCGATCCAGGGCTGGAGGACGCCTCGAAAGAGCATTTCCTCACCAACACCAGCCAGGACAGCGACGAGAATCAAATCGTCCCAGCGACAGCGGCTGAGCACTTCACCCAGCAGTTCAACTGCAATGTTGCGGGGCTCTTTCACCGCATAGAACGCCAGAAGCATTGGCAGCGTCGCCAAGAGTCCGATGGGCACAGCTTCCAGATCCCAACGCAAGTAGTCCAACGGAGAAACGCCGACGAGCCAACCAATCGCCAACGCCAGCAACACCATCCCTCCTTCGACAAGTCCCGCGAGGTTGAGGAACTCCGTACGACTGGTCACGTCCACAAAATCGAACCCTTTTCCATTGAGAAACGTCTAACAGTCGTTCAAGGTCGCACAATCGGATGAACGCCGTCAAATGATGCAGGGAGATTTCTGCCGGTTGACATGATCTCGTGATGGCATGAACGACGATGACAGAGCAAGGTGACCGACCCCCTTCCTCCGTGAAGACCGCAGTGACACATCGGTCCCCGGCTGCTCACATTCGCCCCCTCAAGAGTGTGGCTGCCCCGAAACTCGCGTCGCCGCCATTCGTCCTCCCCCCTCTGGACAATGGCGGCGACCGTTATTTGGGGAGGACTATCAGCCGTTGAGACGACCACAAGCCGGATCAATCAGCGCGACGTGCACAGATTCGCACCCTTGTTTCTTCGGGTACGAAACTCCAGAGTAGTCTGTAACCGTCGACACCTCTGTCGACACACGCAAAGACTCTCTTTCTGGCAGAATGATGCGGACACTAATTCGCAACGCCCACTGCGTGCTCCCTGATGGCACTCAGAAAACCGACGTGCTCGTCGAGGACAGTACCATTGTGGATGTCGCTGCCAGCAAGGCGACACAGGCAGATGACGTCGTCGACGCGGCAGGGCTGCATCTCATACCCGGCGTCATCGATGATCAGGTGCACTTCCGTGACCCCGGTCTCACGCACAAAGAGGACCTGCACACCGGTTCACTCGCCTGTGCCAAAGGCGGAGTCACGACCTTTCTCGAAATGCCGAATACCAACCCGGCGACAATCTCTCGCGCTGCTCTGGCAGACAAGCTGGAACTGGCAGCCTCAAAATGCGTCGTCAACTACGGCTTCTACATTGGTGCCACGCCACACAATGTTGTCGAGCTGAGCAAGGCCGAACGCACTCCCGGCATCAAGATCTTCATCGGCTCCAGCACGGGCAATCTGCTGGTCGACGAGCAGGACTCGCTCGAACACATCTTCGCAGAAACGACGCTCCCCATTTGTGCTCACTGCGAAGACGAGGCGACAGTGCGTGCCAATGCAGAGCGGCTGGATGGCGGATCGACATACGCAGACCACTCACGCATCCGTGACCATCGGGCGGCCGTCATCGCAACGCAACGAGCTGTCGATCTCGCACGACGTCACAATCACCGCTTTCACGTGCTGCACGTCTCAACGGCCGACGAACTTCCGATCATCGCGGATCACGGCGGACTGCTGACTGCGGAAGCATGCCCGCACCATCTGCTGTTTAATGTGGAAGACTACAAACGGCTCGGATCGCTGGTGCAGATGAATCCATCCATCAAGTCGCCCGTCGACAATGCGGCTTTGTGGCGAGGACTCAATGACGGTCAGATTCAGGTCGTCGCGACCGATCATGCACCGCACACGTTGGAGGAAAAGCAACAACCCTATCCACAGTCGCCTTCCGGGCTGCCGGCGGTCGAGAATTCGCTCGCTCTGATGCTCAACGCGGTCGAAGAAGGCCGTTGTACACTGGAGCAGGTTGTGCAGTGGATGTGTGATGCCCCCGCTCGTGTGTGGGACATTATCAATAAAGGCCGCATCGCCGAGGGTTACGATGCTGACCTCGTCTTGGTCAACCTCCGCAAGCGACACACCATCCGCAACAAAGATCAAGTGACAAAAAGTGGATGGAGCCCCTGGGACGGTGAGAGACTCACGGGACTGCCCGTTCGCACGTGGGTGATGGGCACGACGGTCTTTGCCGATGGTAAGATCGATGCAAAGCACCGAGGCAGCGAAGCAACCTTCGACCACTCCCTCGGCGGATACTGGACAACCCCGGAGTCGATCTAGACCATTTTCATGGTTTCTGTGCAGGAGCTTGTTCGAGGAATGACCTCTGTATGCTGAAAGGTCCTCCTGCATGACACCGGAAGAACAACTTGAGAATTGCTCTAGACGTTCGTCAGACGAATCGATTCGCGGATGCGCTCGATCGACACGATCAGCGGCACCGCTTGGTTCAAACAGTGTGAGTCATTCGAATGAGAAGAACTGTGCGTGTGTTTCCCTGCCTCCTGCTGCTCATCACGTTTGCCTGGTATTCGTCTGCTCACGGTCAAAGATTCACTCCGGAAGAAGCCGCCGCCAGGATGACGCCCCCTGATGGGTTCGTTGTCGAATTGGTCGCAGCAGAGCCACTCGTCAGGCAGCCAGTGGCAATCGATTTCGATGACCGAGGACGACTGTGGGTGATTCAGTATTTGCAATATCCCAACCCGGCGGGCCTCGAACGAGTGAAGGTCGATCGCTACTCACGCACGACCTATGACCGTGTGCCCAAGTCTCCGCCTCACGGACCAATCGGCGCTGACCGCATCACGATCCTGGAAGACACGGACGGCGACGGACGCTGCGATCGAGCGAAGGACTTCGTCGCCGGTCTCAATCTCACGACCGGCTTCGCCTTCGGTCATGGAGGTGTCTTCGTCCTGCAGGTGCCCTATTTGTTGTTCTACCCGGACCATGACCGTGACGATGTGCCTGACTCAGACCCCGAAGTGTTGTTGACGGGATTCGGCATGGAAGACTCCAGCTCGCTCGCCAATTCACTCGTCTGGGGACCGGACGGCTGGCTGTACGGCACGCAGGGCACCAACATCCAGGCCAACATCAGGGACATCGAATTCGAGCAAGGACTGTGGCGGTATCACCCGGTGACGAAGGAGTTCGAGTTGTTCGCCGAAGGCGGCAGCAACATGTGGGGACTCGACTTCGATCGCCACGGCAGACTCATCGCCGGCACCAACCACGGCGGCTACATCGTCTTCGACGTCAAGCAGGGAGCCTACTACGAGAAAGCCTTTGAAAAACACGGCGAGCTGCACAACCCACACGCCTTCGGCTACTTCCGACACGTACCGCACAAGAGCTTCCAGGGAGGACACGTCACCGTCGGCGGCTTCATCTATCGGGGAACATCATTTCCGGAGCAATATCGCGACACGTACATGGCCGTCGACACGCTGGGCCACGCAGTCCGGTGGCATCGGCTTATCGCTGACCGCTCAACGCTCAGGTCTGAGAACGGCGGAGTCCTCGCTCAGGCCAACGACAAGTGGTTCGCTCCCAGCGACTCCGTCATGGGACCGGACGGTGCCGTCTACTTCTCCGATTGGCACGACCAACGCACGGCCCACCCCGACCCGGACGCTGAATGGGATCGCAGCAATGGCCGCATCTTTCGTCTCCGTTGGAAAGACGCACTCGTCACCCGGCATACTGACCCACAGTCACTGACAAGCGTCGAGTTACTCGACTGGCTCGGCAGTCCTGATGGCTGGAAAGTCACACGCGCTCAACGCGTCATCGCTGAGCGTCACGAAAAACAGCTGACCCCTCCCATCCTGAAACGCCTCGCATCATCCGCAGACAACGAGCAGACACTTCGGTTGCTCTGGGCGCTTCACACGGTCGGCGGACTCAGTGAAGACGTTTCCCAAGGGTTACTCGATCACGTCGATGAGTACGTTCGCGCATGGACTGTAAGGCTTCAGGGCGAAAAGAGTAACGTTTTAACGGAGATGGCTGACCAGTTCATCCAACTCGCCAGGCAGGACATCAGCCCGATTGTCATCAGCCAACTTGCGAGTACGGCCGGTCGACTGCCTGCAGAACATGCGATCCCCCTAGCCCACGCGATCGCAGACCGGTCTGAGTTCGTGGACGATCCGCATATCCCGCTACTCGCTTGGTGGGCCATCGAACGACACGCGACGACGTCTGCTGATCTGATCCTCGAATCGTTCGTCAACGAGGAAGGTTGGCAGACGTCCATTATTCGTGATGAACTCCTCGGACGCATCATGCGTCGCTATGCGGCGGAGGGAGATGCTGCGAGTCTCCGGATTTGTGCGCACATGCTGGCGACTGTCCCGAACGACGCCGCCAAACGACGTCTCATGGAAGAGTTGGATGCGGGGCTGAAGCTGGTCGGACGTGAGCGACTCCCCGGCCTCCCGCCCGGCTCCCGATTCAACGACCTCGCCGTCAAACAATTCACAGGAACCAGCGACGTCAGACGCCTGGAGACGATTCCTACTGAGTTGGCAGAATTCATGGCTGCACAGTGGAGTTCCGACACGACCGACCCACTGCTTGTGCGACTCGCCATCCGCCTCGGCAGCGACGACGCCTTCCAGCGCGCACTCGATCTCACCACTGACAAGACCGCAAGAGAGGCAGACCGTCTCGTAATGCTGGACATTCTTCAGCAACTCGGCGATGACAAGACCGTTCCTGTGCTCCTGGAACTCGTCGCCAATGATGCTTCGGCGGCCATTCGCTCATCGGCGATCCGCGTACTGGGACGGTTTTCGAACCCTCGAATCACCGATCACCTTCTGGCGGTCTATCCAGAAATGCCGTCCGAGCTTCGATCCCAGACACGCGATGTGCTGCTCGGTCGCACGCCGTCTGCCCTCGCTCTGCTCAAACTTGTCGATGCCGGTGAGTATGAGCCGACGGAGATCGACGTCGACCAGTTGCGACGAGTTGCCCTGCTCGAAAGTGACGAGATCAACGCCCTTGTCCGCAAGCACTGGGGCGAAATCCGTCCCGGCACGCCCGAGGAGAAACTCGCCGAGATTCGTCGTCTCGAAAACGACCTCCGAGCCGGCACGGGAGACCTCGGCACAGGGAAACTGCTCTTCACGAAACACTGCGCGATCTGCCACAAGATGCACGGCGAGGGCAAGGACATTGGTCCGGATCTGACCAAAGCCAATCGCAAGGATCAGAATTTCCTGCTCGTCAGCATGGTCGACCCGAGCGCCCAAATTCGCAAGGAGTTCCTGAGCTACACCGTGCTGACGACGGACGGTCGCATCGTCACCGGTCTATTGGTCGGTCAGACTCCTGCTGAGCTGACGTTCGTCAACGCCAAGAACGAACGCACGACCGTCCCCCGCGGCGACATCGACACCATGCACGCGATGTCCGCGTCTCTCATGCCCGAAAACGTCCTCAAGCCCCTGAAGCCACAAGAGCTACGCGACCTCTTCGCATTTCTGCAATTAGAAGGAGGGTAACCAACTTCCATTCGTGCCAGACACGGGGACAAGGAGATTCTCGATCGGACGACGACTGACATCGCCTTGTTTCCCCCTCACCCTGTCTCCTTGTCACACACACAAGCCGAAACGACTCCGCTTCCGACTTCACGCAATGATGTCATGCACCACATCGCCATAAACGTCCGTCAGACGGAAGTCTCGACCGGCGTAACGATACGTCAGCTTCAGGTGGTCCATTCCCAACAGGTGTAGCAGCGTCGCGTGGAGATCATGCAGGTGCACCTTGTCTTGGACGGCGTAGTAGCCATAGTCGTCGGTGGCTCCGTAGACGAGTCCCGGTTTGACGCCGCCGCCGGCCATCCACATGGTGTAGCCTTGCGGATTGTGGTCACGTCCATTCTCGCCCCCCTGACTGACCGGCGTACGACCGAACTCGCCTCCCCACAGGACGAGCGTCTCGTCCAGCATGCCGCGTGACTTGAGGTCCTGCAGGAGTGCTGCGATCGGTTGGTCGACCTCTTTGCTGTTGCGTGGCAGGTCTGTCTTAAGACCGCCGTGTTGATCCCACTTGTAACTGTGTGTCGCCTGAACGAAGCGAACACCCTGCTCGGCGAAGCGTCGGGCCATCAGGCACTGGATGCCGAAGTTGCGTGTCGTCTTATCATTGAGGCCATACGCCTTCTGTGTTGACTCGGACTCAGTGCTGATGTCCTGCAATTCCGGTGCGGCCATCTGCATGCGGTAGGCGAGCTCAAACGAGTTGATGCGGCCTTCGAGGTCAGAGTCAGGGCCGGTCTGCTCGAGTCGGCGTCGGTTCATCTGCTCCAGGAAGCTCAACTCCTGTCGTTGGAGAGCGGGCGAGATGTTGTCATGATTCTCGATGAATGGGATCTTCGCCTGATCGGACGGGACGCTGGCGTTGCCGAGCGGCGTGCCCTGAAAATCCGCCGGCAAGAAGGACGAGCCGTACGCATTCGCACCGCCATGTGTGAGTGTGGGGCAGATGGTGATGTACCCCGGCAGGTTCTGATTCTCGGTCCCCAGTCCATAGTTGATCCACGATCCCATGCTGGGGCGGACAAACGTGTCACTGCCGGTGTGTAGTTCGAGCAGTGCCCCCCCATGCCGCGAGTTGGAGCCGTGCATCGAGTTGATGATACACAAGTCGTCCACACACTTGGCGACCTCCGGGAACAACTCACTGACCCACGCCCCCGACTGGCCGTGCTGAGCGAATTTCCACGGCGACCCCAACAGATTACCCGTCTCCGCCGAGAAGACGCGAGGCTTGTCGAACGGCAGCGGCTTACCATGATCCTTCGCCAACTGCGGCTTGTAGTCAAACGTGTCCATCTGCGACGGACCGCCATGCATGAACAGAAAGATCACCCGCTTGGCCTTCGCAGGAAACTGCGGCTCCTTCGGCGTCAGCGGCCCCTCAGCCCGTGCCTCACTCTGACACAGCCCGGCCAAGGCCAGCGACCCAAAGCCCGCACTACTGACCCGCAACATCTCGCGACGAGTGAGCACCGGAGTAAAGCGATTGCAGTTCATGATCGAAAATCCCAACCGAATTGGTCCGGCTCTGCCAGACAATCAAAGTGATGGTTGAATTCTACACGAAAAACGTGTGAATTGACCTCCTTTCCACGCGATTCTTCTGAGGATACTCTGTAATCGCGTTCCAACAACAACCGATTCCCCAGCGAGCTCAGGAGTCTCCTGATGTCCCCAATTCAATATGATCGTCGCTCTGCACTCCGCTATATGCTGCATGGCCCAGCGGCCTTCTTCAGCCTTGGTGCATTCCATGCGAAGTGGACCGATGCAGCCGTCATCGGCCCGGACGAACAGATCAAGGTCACCAAGATCGAGACTTTCGTGCTCAAGAACTCCTGGGTGTTCGTCAAGATTTCGACCGATGCCGGGATCACCGGTTGGGGCGAAATGCTCAAGGATGACGCAAAGGCCTGCGCTGCAGGAGCCCTCGAAGTCGCGGACTATCTCGTAGGGAAGGACCCACGACCGGTCGTCCATCACTGGCAGGCGATTCATCGCGGAGCCTTCTATCGCGGCGGTCCCATCAAGACGGCTATCTCGTCCGGCATCGATCAGGCCCTGTGGGATATCACCGGAAAATGCTACGGCGTGCCTGTCTACAAACTCCTGGGCGGCCCCACTCGCGATCGCGTTCGCGTCTACGGCCACGTCAGCGAAGAGACCGGCGTGACTGCCATGAAGGTTGGCCCTCGTGCCTCACGCACACCATTCAAATACGTTGAAGGCCAGAGGTTCGTCGATGAAGTTGCCGATCGCTTTAAGGCCCTGCGAGAGAAGCATGGCACAGGCGTCGACATCGGGATCGACTTTCATGGGGCCGTCCAACCCCCGACAGCCATGTTGCTCATCAAGGCTCTGGAACCGCATCACCCCTGGTTCTATGAGGAGATCGTGCAAGCCCTGAACGTGGATGTCATGGCCGAGCTCGCGAAGAAAACCCATATTCCGATCGCCACCGGCGAACGCATCTTTACCAAGTGGGGGTTCCGGGAAATCCTCGAGCAGCGAGCCGCGACGATCCTGCAACCGGACGTGTGCTACGCAGGCGGCATTACCGAATTGAAAATCATCGCCGGCATGGCCGAGGCGTACTACACTCCATTAGCACCACACAATCCTCAAGGCCCCTGCTCACTCGCCGCCAGCCTGCAAGTTGCCGCCTCGATCCCCAACTTCATGGTGCAGGAGCGGGGCGATAACGAATACGATGAACTGCTCGCCAAGCCCTTACCGCCCGTGACCAACGGCCACCGTCCGATCCCGACTGATCCGGGCCTTGGCATCACCATCGACGAAAACAAACTCCTGGCCCAAGTCGGCGAACCGCAACCCTACCGTGCCCGATTCGACCCCGACGACAACTCTGTCGTCGATTGGTAGTTCATGGCGACACACTGACATGCTTCGGGTTTTTCGGACAGGTTGAGTTGTTATTTTGGACGGCCAATCAGGAGCTGTCCGATGGCAAACAATGGCAAGAACAACAATGCGGGCGATGGGAAAAGAACTCGGCGACGATTCACCAAGGAGTTCAAGGAAGAAGCGGTTCAGATGCTCCTGGATGGTCACACGTGTGCGTCCGCCGTCTGGCGACGCCGGCTACCGGGGTCACCCGACGTCACTCAGCCGACATCGCGATTCGCTGTCAGGTGTGCCACTGCTTGTCCGGTCGACAGCTCACGTGGAATGCGCGCTCTGCACTGCTTCGGTCGGGAAAGCAATGCCGAAGAGCGATTGACTGTCCACCCGGCCCGACCCAAGCAGTGGCACGACAACTTGTCAATCACGGGCACCCGGTGGGCGAATTCACTCAGAAGTCCACTTGGGCGCGAACCGCGACGATATCGGCATCGCTGTCGCCATTCACCGAGCTGTTCAGAAAAGCATGGATGTAGTTGAGCTGGAACTTGGTGTGCTGATTGAGATACCAGTTCAGCCCACCGGTGACATCATGCAACCGTCCGCCGCGGATCGTATCGTCGTTGAGGTCCAGCATGGACCAGCGTCCAGCGATCTCCCAAGCTCCCGATCCGCAATGACCGAAAGGCTTCTTGGGGACGACGCGACCCAGTACGCCGTTCTTCTTGTTGTAGGGACGATGCTCTCCGGTCAGGAAGTAGGCCGCCTGGGCGTACGCGCCGGAGAAGGTGGCAATCGAACCGCCGATCTGGTCGACAACAGCGTAGATCAACTCTGACTGAGCGTGGAATGAACCGGTTGTGGTTGCAATTTCAGTGGCGAACAGGTTGGCCGTGTTCGTTCGGATCACGTCCGTGTCGACGAATGGAGGCACTGCCGTGGGCACACCCGCTGGGACGAAGGCTGCTCCTCCGGTCTCTGCAATGAAGAATTCCGGTTGGCTTCCATAACGGACCGCATTGTTTGCAGGGTCGATCAGACTGTACGCTCCCCCGATGTGAAACGTGCCGTCGCAACCGAATTCAACAACGGCCCCTGTGAGTCGTGAGGCAAAACCGTATCCACCATCGTCGCCAATCTGTCCACCGAATACGTCAGTCGGGAAGCGGAATCCGGAAACAGCCCAAGTCACGTCTTCGTCGAGAGCAGTGCCGGATGCCATAACACCAATCTGTCGAAATGGAAGAAACGCAAAGGGCAATCCACGCTCGATCAATGTCAGTTCCTTGACGCTGGTGAGACCGTCTAGGCCGACAGGCTGCCGATAGTTTCCCACACGGACATTCTGCAACGTAGGCAAGTCTCGCACTTCCAGCCAGACATCCATGAAGCTGGGTCGACCGGGGAAGCCGAAGTCGAATTCCACGATGTAGCCCACATTCTCTGCGACCTCACCCGTCGCAGCCAGTCTCGCACGACGAAAGTCTGCACCATCTTGAATATCGCCGAGCAGTGCTGTGTTCGCGGCGTCTTGATGCACCCAGCCAGCGTCGGCCTGAAAGAAGCCAGTGAGACGTGCTGTCGGATATGACGGCTTGGACGGAGCGACCGGCTGAGGAGGAGGTGCGGGAGGCTTTTTCTCCTTGAGCTGACGGACCTCTGCTTCCAGCGATGCCAGACGCAACGTCAGCATGGAATCATCGGGCGTCGAATTCGTGGGCCATGTCTGTTGGCCAGCCGACAAGAACGGCAACTGCAAAATCCCGCCGATAAACAAAACCGCAATCCATGGATGCCGCATCAATCGCACCTCAATCCAGAGTACCGGCGATGGGTCTACAATGTCGAGTATGAGTGATCGCCAAGAGGGCGGATGTATACCGAGCATCGAATTCCGTCAAGACGACAAATTGATTCGATCAGACAATATGCAGGCTTAAGATTGGTGAGATGTTATCGATCGGCAAAAAATACAAGCGACGTGTCCTCCCAAGTCAGGATCCCAATGCTCTTACGTGAAGTAGGGTGGGCATCGCTCACCCTACGACTGCTGTTCGAGAATCCGTGCCAGCACGCGCGGTGGTGACATCGGCAGTTCGTACATTCTGATGCCGAGGGCGTTGTGGATGGCGGCGTTGATGGCGGCGGGTGGGGGGCAGATGGGGACTTCGCCGACGCCGCGGACGCCGTAGGGGTGGTCCGGGTTGGGGACCTCGACGATGATGGTTTCGATCATTGGCAGGTCGAACGATGTCGGCATGCGGTAGTCGAGGAAGCCGGCGTTTTGCAGGACTCCGTCGTCGCCGTACACGTACTCCTCGTTGAGGGCCCAGCCGATGCCCTGGACGGCTCCGCCCTGCATCTGGCCTTCCACATAGGCGGGGTGAATGGCCGTGCCCGCGTCCTGGGCGACCGTGTAGCGGAGGATGGTCACCTTGCCGGTGTCCGGGTCGACTTCGACGTCGACGCAGTGCGTGCCGAAAGCGTTGCTGGACGTGGGGGCCGTGACGCTGGCGGAAGCGGTGATCGGCTCGCCCGTCTTGTTGATCTGCTCGGCCAGTTCAGCGAAGCTCATCTTTTTTTTGCCAGGTCCATGCATGGCACCATTCTCGTAGCTGACCTCTTTCTGCTCGCATTCCCAAATGACAGCCGCTCGATTACACATTTGGGCGAGGACTTTGAGACCCGCCTGATGCACGGCCATGCCGGTCGCGAGGGTGACACGGCTGCCGCCGGTGACGTCGGTGTAGCCCACGCTGTCGGTGTCGACGACGCGGGGGTTGACGTCCTCTGCTGTGATGCCCAGCGTCTCGGCCAGTTGCATGGCGAGGGCCGCGCGTGAGCCGCCGATGTCGGTCGAGCCTTCGATCAGCGAAACCTTGCCGTCGCCATTGACGGTGACGGTTGCGGACGACTTGAGACCAGCGTTGAACCAGAAGCCGCTGGCGATGCCTCGTCCACGTGGATGCTTCTCGCCGTTTGAACTCCCGTGCAGACCGAACGAGGGAGCTTCGTCGATCGACGACTTGTAGTGGTCCGAGTTCTTAATGGCTTCGACCGTCTCGACCATCCCGATGACCGGATAGACGACACCGTCGACACGACGTGTCCCCTCTTTTGCGGCGTTCTCCAGACGGAATTCGGTCGAGCACTTGTCGAGCTTCTCCGCTAACTCTTCAAGAACCGTTTCAACCGCGAAGGCGGCCTGTGTCGAGCCGGGGGCCCGATAGGCGTTCGTGCGCGGCTTGTTGACGCAGACGTCATACCCTTCCACGCGAGCGTTCGGGATGTCGTAACAAGAGAAGATGCAGAGGCAGCCCGGGCCGATGGGCGAACCGGGATAGGCACCCGCTTCGTAAGCGAGATAGGCGTCGCCGGCGACGAGCTTGCCGTCCTTGTCGGCTCCCAGCTTAACTCGCATATACGATCCGGGTGTGGGGCCGGTCGCTTCCAGTACGTCAGCCCGGTCCATTGTGAGTTTAACGGGTCGACCTGTCTTCATGGACAGCAGTGCAGCCACCGGTTGCAGGTAGACGGCGATCTTGCCACCGAAGCCGCCACCGATCTCCATCGGCACAACCTTGATGTTGGTCATCGGGATGCGAAGCAACTCAGCAACCTGATGTCGCACGCTGAACGAGCCTTGTGTGCTCGTGTAGATGGTGAGCTTGCCATCGCCGTGCGAGACGGCTGTCGCCGTGTGTGGTTCGATGTAGCCCTGATGCACGGTCGCCGTATGGAACTCGCGTTCGACAACAACATGAGCGTCCTCGAACGCTTTGTCTGGGTCGCCCTGCTCGAAGAACAGTCGCTTGGCAACGTTGCTCGGTTTCTTGCCGATGATCTCGCCGAACTCTTCGGTCTTCACATCGTCGTTGAGGACCGGCGCGTCGTCTTCCATCGCCTTGCGGACGTCGAGCACGGGCGGAAGCGGTTCGTAGTCGACCTTGATGAGCTTGGCCGCTTCCTGGGCGATATGGATGTTGTCTGCTGCGACCGCAGCGACGGCGTGTCCCTTGTACAGTACCTTCTTCGCAGCGAGGACGTTGGCGTTGAGGTGCGTCATGTTGACGGCCCCTTCGCCCAGTTCAGCGACGCGGTCCTCAGCCGGCGGCATATCCGCGTTGGTCACGACCGCATGCACGCCGGGGTACGCCTCGGCTTCCGTCGTGTCGATTGACTTGATGTTCGCGTGAGCGTGAGGACTGCGAAGAATGAAGGCTCCCAGCAGGCCGGAGAGTTTGACATCGGCTCCATATTGAGCTCGACCTGTGACTTTGTCCGCTCCGTCGTGCCGAATGGGCCGCGTGCCAATGACGTTGTACTTGCCTTTGGTGGCGGTAGATTGTGCAGTCGCCATGAAAACCGTGCTCCGGGTCGTGGGGTGCTGATCAACGATGAGAATGTGTCCTGGTGAGTTTCTCAAATGCGTGCGATCGGTGCAAACGGCACGGTCGTTTGCCTGAACGCTGAGTGTGTCCGACTGTTTGTCGTGGCTGCCTGAAGCCCCTCTCCCCTTGAGGGAGAGGGGCAGCCTTCAAGCGGAGCGCCGGAAGCAGGGTGAAGGGGCGCCGGTGGGGTTGATTCCCAACGCTTCCATCCGCGCTGGCGCCCCTTCACCCTGATTCTTCGCTGACGCTTCAGAATCTGTCCCTCTCCCTCAAGGGGAGAGAGGGGGAAAGTAGCGACGGATGCACTCCTGACCCGGAGAGTTGCCCTCTTCCACACAGAGATTCCATTTCTCGGCCGAATTGGCGAAAATCGAGCGAAACTTGTGTGTTCCGTCCGGGGTTTTATCCGGAAGATGGTAGAGCACCACAGTTTGTCCTCCTGTTTCACAAGGCAGCTCGGATGTCACTGACCAAATCGACGGCCCTGTTGAGTATGATCGCCCTGCTGGCCCTGTCAGCCACGTTGGAAGCCGGAAAGCGACCGGAAGGACTCCCGGTTCTCACATCGACCGATGCAGCGTCTGTCGCTGCCCAGGTGGATGCGTTGCTCGATGCTTCGTTTGTCGAACAGGACGTCACACCGACCAGGACAGCTCGTGATGAGGACTTCCTGCGACGAGTCGCTCTCGATTTGGCCGGTCGCATCCCTTCACCTCAAGAGTTGGCAGAGTTTCAAAAGGCGGCCGAGACTGACAAGCGGACTGTCCTCATCGACAAACTGCTGGAGTCGGAGGACTATTCGAAGACATGGGCGAGCTACTGGCGAGAGGTCGTTTTCTCTCGAGCCACCGAGGCGAAGTCACGTCGTTCGCGAGGGGTCTTTCAGCAATGGATGACCGAGCAACTCCAGGACAACCGGCCATGGGATGAGATGACGACCGACCTGTTGACTGCCACCGGCGACACCCAGGAAGTGGGCAGCACGGGGTTCCTCTTCGCACATGGCGGCGACCCCGCGGAACTGGCGGGTGAGACGTCCCGGATCTTTCTCGGCATTCAAATTCAATGTGCCAACTGTCACGACCATCCGTATGATCAGTGGAAGCGGGAAGACTTTCACGAGTTCGCGGCCTTCTTTCCCCGCATTCGTGTGCGGACTCAAAAGGACGATGACAAGCGGACTTTCATCATCGAGTCAGCCGACAATGGGAGTAGCCGAAAACGTCGGTTCGATCCGAACCGGGTGTTCAAATCTCTCGACCGCGATCGAGACGGAAAACTGACCGCTGACGAGGCGAAGCGGAACAAGCAGTTCGCCAAGCGATTCGACCGAATCGTCACGGTGGCGGACAAAGATGGTGATGGGGCCATTTCGCGGGATGAGGTGAAGAATCTGCCGATGCCGCCACAGGGACAGGGGCGAGGCTCCTCCGAGTATTTCATGCCGGATCTCGAGAACCCCTCCGAACCGGGCACTCTTACGGAGCCAGTGTTCTTTGTCGATGAAGCCTCAGTCCCGTTCGGAACGAAGGATCTGGATCGTCGTTCATCACTGGCTGACGCGATGACATCACCCGACAACCCGTGGTTCGCACGCGCATTCGCCAATCGCATCTGGTCTGAGATGCTGGGGGAAGGGTTCTACACACCGATCGACGACATGGGTCCCGAGCGGAGTGCGCAACACGCAGCCGTCCTGGACACGCTGGCTACCGGATTTGTTGCCAACCAGTACGACATCAAATGGCTGTTCCGCACCATCGCCAACACGCAGGCGTACCAGCGATCCGTGCAAGAGAGTACCGACGAGGAATTGCCCGCGTTTGCTTCGATGTCACCCACTCGACTGCGGGGCGATCAGATATTTAATTCGGTGGTGCAGGTCTTTGCAGGCGATCGTGGCGGCGACCGCGACCTCGCGTTGCCTATGAGAAAGCGAAAAGGCAAGGGCATGGCCGTCATGGGGATGAAGGGGAAAGATGCTCGTCAGGCAGCCTTCGCTCAGCTGTTCAACTATGACCCCTCCACTCCGCAGGCCGACTTGGTCGGCAGTATTCCGCAGGCTTTGTTTATGATGAATTCTCCGATCACCAACAACGCCATTCAGGCCCAGGGCCGAGGGGTGCTCACGCGACTGCTGCGCACTACTGAGGATGACGACAGGGCACTTCAGGCGGTCTACCTCCGTGTGCTGTCTCGGCAACCGACCGAGGCCGAGCTGGACATCTGTCACGACCACATTGCCGAAATCGGCGACCGTGGAGACGCGTTTGAAGACATCATGTGGAGCCTGCTCAATTCCAGCGAGTTCTTGACCAAGCGGTGAGTCGGAGTCCGAAGGCTTTGACGCAAAGGCGCTGAGACGCCAAGACACGCCAAGGAAGGAGAGTCGATTGTCGCAGTTCTTTGCGCGTCTCGGCGAACTTCGCGACTTTGCGTCAAGAAACGAATTGAACAACTCAGACAAAGCAACCTCAATCATTTCAATGGAACCTTACGATGCACGTTTCACGTCACGAACAAGTCGGCCTTTCCCGTCGCGGTGTCAGTCGACGGAGCTTTCTGCATGCAGTGTCTGCGGGTGCCATCGCGGGAGGGACGCTCTCGTTCCGCGACCTGCTGAGTCTGCAGGCCGCTGAGCTGCGCAAACAGGGACGGTCGATGATCCTGCTCTGGATGGCAGGCGGACCGAGTCAGTTTGAGACCTTCGACCCTAAGCCGGATCACGAGAACGGTGGAGAGACCGAAGCCATCGGGACGTCTGTGCCGGGCATCCGCATTGCGAATGGTTGGGAGAAGACGGCACAGGTGATGGACGACATTGCCCTCATTCGCTCGATGACCAACAAGGAAGGCAACCATCAACGGGCGACCTACCAGATTCACACCGGCTACGTCCCCTCCGGCAGCGTGAAGCACCCGAGTTTCGCCTCCTCGATCGCTGAGCAGATCGGCTCTGAGGATCTCGATTTGCCGTCGTTCGTGTCTGTCGGTCAGACCGAGGGAGCCGGTTTCCTCGGTGTCGAGTACGAACCGTTTGTCGTGCAAAGTCCGGGCGAGATGCCTCGCAATGTTGCATCGCCTGTCTCCGATGCTCGCGTGAAGCAGCGACTCGGTCTGTTCAACAAACTCGAAGATCAATTCGCACAGCGCGGTGGACGCACGATTGTTGAGAGTCAACGACAGCTTTATGAAAAGACGACCGACCTGGTCCTCAGCGAGCAGACGAAGGCATTCGATATCTCCAACGAGACGGACGAACTCAAGGCGGCCTACGGCGATACCGAGTTTGGTCGCGGGTGCTTGCTCGCCCGCCGTCTCGTCGAGACGGGTGTCTCCTTTGTTGAGGTCCGCAAACAAGGTTGGGACACCCACAACGAACTCTATGATCGCATCGGAGAGCTGAGGGATGAAGTGGACCCGGCTTACGCCACGCTCATCAGTGACCTCAAGCAGCGCGGCCTGCTGGAGAAAACCGTCGTCGTCTGGATGGGTGAGTTTGGACGCACCCCGCAGATCACGGCTCGCGGCGGACGGAACCACTACCCCCGCGCCTTCAACATGGCACTGGCGGGCGGAGGCGTTAAAGGGGGACAGGTCATCGGTTCCACGACCGCGGACGGCTCCGCCATCGAAGACCGACCGGTCTCCGTGCCCGATCTGCTCTGCTCACTGTGCCACTCCCTCGACGTGAGCCCACGTCACGAGCACATCAGCCCGCTCGGCCGCCCGATGAAGATCGTCGATGGTGGCGAAGTCGTCAGCGAACTGTTCGCCTGATCCGCATCGACAACCTCACTGTCACACTAGCCGCGCCCGTCAGGAAGCGGAAATGTGCCACCATCCCATCACGGGGAATATCCGCTTCCTGACGGGCGCGGCTGGTACACAACTCGGCCACCCGATCGACACTAATGTGGTATGCTTAGGCGATGGAGAACATCGCCCAGCACGCCCTGTTGTACGTCACCGCTGAGAGCCGAGAGGAGGCGGTTGCGATTGGGCGCGATTTGGTCGAGGAACGTGTCGTCGCCTGTGCCAATGTGTTGGACGGAATGACGTCCATCTACCAATGGAAGAACACTGTCGAGCAGTCGGACGAGGCAGTTTTACTGCTCAAAACGCGACAGGAACTCGTCCCACGTGTAATTGACCGCGTCCAGGAGTTGCACTCCTACGATTGTCCCTGCGTGATCGAATTGCCGATCCGCTCGGGGAACCCGGACTTCCTGCAGTGGATCACGGACGAGACAATCTCCGCCACGCCGCCCCCAGTCGCTTGATCTTCATCTCTGCACCGCGTACGAAGGAGCAATTGATATCCGGGGTCAGGCACCATTTTGTCGGCACCCGTGTCCGTTGCTTCTTAAACCGTCCCGACAAAATGGTGCCTGACCCCTTTCCACTCGCCTTTCTCAGAATCATCATTCCCGAGGACCACCGTGACAGACGCCGCTCCCCTTCTCCAGGGCATCATCCCGCCCATGATCACTCCGCTCACAGGTCGGGACCAACTCGACCATGCGGCGTTGGATCGCGTGATTGATCACATCATCGGCGGCGGCGTCCACGCGCTGTTCGTACTTGGTTCGACGGGTGAAGCTCCCAGTCTGTCCACCGATGTGCAGCGCGAAGTTGTCGAGCGTTCTGCCAAACACGTCAATGGTCGAGTACCGCTGCTCGTGGGTGTCACCGACACGTCCTACTCACGCTCGCTCGAACTTGCGCAGTTCTCCGCCGATTATGGTGTTGACGCGGTCGTCCTAGCTCCGCCCTATTACACGCCGTTTCATCAGGACGATCTCACACGCTACTTTGCCGAGTTCGCCGCCGAGTGCCCGCTGCCGGTCGTGCTTTACAACATCCCCAGCCATTGCAAAGTTTCCATTTCGCTCGACTCTGCCCGTGAACTGATGGATGTCCCCAACATTATCGGCTTCAAAGACAGCTCGGGCGACATGTTGTACTACGGCCAACTCATCAAAATGACCGAAGAGCGTGACGACTTCCCGCTGTTCATGGGACCGGAACAACTCCTCGCCGAGTCGGTCCTGATGGGCGGCAACGGTGGCGTGTGCGGGGGAGCCAACCTCGTCCCCTCACTCTACGTCGAAATGTACGACGCAGCCGTCGCTGGCGATGTACGGCTGGTCCACCGCCTGCAGCAACGCATCCTCCGCATCGCCGAAAAACTCTACGGCGTCGGCGACCCGCCCTCCGGTTACCTCAAGGGCATCAAGTGCGCGATGTCGCACGTCGGCCTCTGCAGCGACCACATGGCTGAACCGCTGCACCGCCTGACGGACGACAAACGCCAAACGATCGAACGCAATCTGCGAGAGCTTGAACTGCCGATCGAGGTCACCTCGTAATAATGGCAATCTGTCGCCGCCGATCACGTGATAGGTGTTTCCTTCTCAGAAGGAACCGGCTCATTCGGAAGATACGATTGAACAATTCGCACAAACTCGGCTCGTTGATCAGAATCTGTAAATGCGATCCAGGGGACACCCACTCCATAGGGGCGTCGTTTGAACTTGAGCTCGAACCAAAATTCAGTTTCGTGCGCGTGGGAAAAATCTGACCATCGATAAGTTCTCGGAGCATGCTCGAACTCAGGGTTGTGTACGCTCACGCCCTCGCTGTCGACCTCGATTCTTGTCACAATCGTCGATCGCGACCAGAATGCGATCTTCATCGTGACGCTCATCACAATTTTGGGCATCCACCAGAATTGAGCGGCGACCAACAGTTGCATTGCAGTCAACCATATTGGCGCATTTCCCCAGCTGCTGATTGCCAATGCCAGAAAGAGTGTCGAAGCAACTTTCGACCAGATTGGTCGACGGTACGATGAAACGTCCTTCTTCCACTCTTCGAGGAACTGCTCCTTGGTGAGCACATATTCGAGTTTCATCGTCGTCGCGGACATCGAATTATTCGTCCCGGTCTGGTGAAGTTTGGGTGTTCTCTAGAGTACCATGAAGCGACAGTCTTATGGATTGAGGGGACACCATGCACAAAGTGCTCATTATCATCGGCGATGCGACGGAAACGGTCGACACGCTCTATCCGTACTTCCGGCTCATTGAAGGCGGGTACGAGCCGGTCGTTGCGGCACCGGAGAAGCGGACCTATCAGATGGTCATGCATCAGGTGAAGCCCGGCTGGACGATCACCCGCGAGTGGGAAGGCTACACGATCGATGCCGACGTCGCATTCGCGGACATCAAGGAAGACGAGTACCTCGGCATCTTCTTCAGCGGCGGACGGGCTCCGGAGTACATCCGCTATGACGAAGACCTCGTGCGAATCACGAAGCACTTCTTCGAGACGAATAAGCCGATCGGCTGCGTCTGTCACGGCGTCGAGATTCCCGCGTATGCTGACTGCGTGCGCGGCCGCAAGATGGCGACGGTGCCCAAGTGCAAGTTCGATCTGGAAGTCTGCGGCGGCATCTTCGTCGACGAACCGTGTGTGATTGATGGCAACGTCGTCAGCGGCCGCACCTACCACGACCATGGCCACTACATCGGCCCGTGGATGAAGTTGCTGGAGGAGGCAAGTGAGTCTTTTGGTGCGGGCTAATCCGCCAAGCGACTGTAGGAGTTGCAGACATGGCGAAACGGACACCGGTGATTGCGTATCATTTGATTTGGACGGGGTATGGTCACTGGTTACCGAATGATCCGCGCGGGAGTGGGTCGTTCGTTGTGCATGCGGATGTGCTCCGTGACCTTGGTGAACTGCATCACGGGCGACGTCGGGTGCAACCTCCCGGACGGGTGATCAGAGAGTTCTACGAAGAGGCCGAATTACGATTACACTTTCCGGTGCTGCGATTCGACTCAGATCAAATCGACGTCATCGCAAGAGCGTTTGCCGAGGTGATCGCCGAACAGCGATACACTTGTTATGCCTGTGCCATCATGCCGGATCATGTCCACGTGTGCATTCGCAAGCACCGGGACAAGAGCGAGCAGATGGTCGATCTGTTGCAGGACAAGAGCCGGTCGTGGCTCATCGAGCGACCGGAGATCGACTCGAATCATCAGATCTGGACTGGGGGAGACGGCTGGAGTGTCTATCTCGAAACTCCGGACGACGTGCGTCGTACGATTCGGTACATTGAGAGAAACTCGCGAGTGCCACAACGATGGCCATTTGTGACAGAGTACGACAACTGGCCATTTCACAAGAAGTCCTGAGAGACGCTTGCGGATTAGCACCATTAGCGAGTTGGTGATGGTGGGAGGTGTGCTAATCCGCCAAGCGTTGTTCGTAAGTTGCAGAAGAATCGGAGAGAACGATGAATCGACGTGATGTGTTGAAGGCCGCGACCGTCGGAGCGTTTGTGCCGTATTCGTTCACGGCGAATGCGGAGGAACGCACGACGCCGCGGTCTGCGAATGAGCGTTGGAACATTGGCGCCATCGGGATGCGGTATCAGGGGACCGTCATCAGTGAGAAGGCGCAGACGTATGGCGACGTCGTTGCCATCGCGGATGTCGATCGGCATGTGCGAGAACAGGCGCGGTCGAGCTTTGGGAGCACGCCGCGCATCTTTGAGGACTATCGGCAGTTGCTCGATCGTGACGACGTCGACGTGGTGATGATCGGAGCACCGGACCATTGGCATACGAAGATGCTCATCGATGCCGTGCGGGCGGGCAAGGACGTGTACTGCGAGAAGCCGCTGACGCTCACCATCGATGAAGGGAAACACCTCGTCGAAGCCGTCAACAAGAGTCAACAAGTCGTGCAGGTCGGCACGTGGCAGCGGCATGACAATAACTTCCGACTCGCAGCAGAGATGGTCCGGCAGGGACGCATCGGCAAGCTTCAGCGAGTCACCTGCACGACGGACAAGAATCCGACTGGGGGGCCGTTTGAGACGTGGCGTGTGCCCAAACACCTCAACTGGGATCTCTGGCAGGGACAGACGCCCGACATGCCGTACATCCCCGAGCGATCGCACTACACCTTCCGCTGGTGGAGCGAGTACTCGGGCGGCAAGATGACCGACTGGGGAGCACACCACATCGACATCGCTCAATGGGCGATCGGCAGTCTGCCGGTCGAAATCGATGGACGAGCAACCTACCCGGAGAACCCCGGGAGCAACGCATACAATGTGGCGAAGGATTTTGAAGCGGATATCCGCTACGCCAATGGTGTCGAACTGCTCATCCGCGACGAGGGCCGTCGGGGTATCATGTTCGAAGGAGATGCCGGTCGCATCTTCGTGAATCGCGGCGGCGTTAACGGCAAGCCCGTCGAAGACCTTGCCAACAACCCACTGCCGCGCAGCGAGTACACTCTCTACGATCACGACAATCTTGATCGCCCCGTGCGCACCGGCAAGCTGGATGCGATCATCAATCACATGGGCAACTTCTACGACTGCTGCCAGTCACGCAAGACGCCCATCTCGAACGTCCTCAGCCAACACCAAAGCGTCACGACCTGTCACCTTGCCAACATCTCGATGAAGCTGGGCCGCAAGCTGACGTGGAATCCGGAGGCCGAAGAGTTCGAAGGCGACGCCGAGGCCAACACGCATCTCGCCCGCGAGCAGCGCAAGGGTTTCGAGATCGCGTAGGATCAATGTGCAGGGTGCGTTTGTGATGAGTCGTCAGGACTCATTGCTGCGCGACCTTGCTGAACGCCTGAGACGGTTTGGTCGCGGTGGCCGTTTGATCCATCGAGAGTGCCTCGTTAAGCTTCTCGAAAATTCGCGACTGGCTGACGACGCCATCGAACACGACTGGATCGGTGTTGGGATCGGGCGGAAAGATCAAATACAGCGGTAAGCTAATGCTGTCGTAGCGTTTGAGCCATTCTTTGATTTCCGGATCAGGGTGTGTGTAGTCTGCAACAAGGGCTGCCACGTTGTGCTCTTCGAGGAATTCAGTCGTCGGCTCGGTCTTCAGGGCGTACTTTTTGTTCGTTTGACAGATGGCACACCACGTCGCCGTAAAGTCGATCAGAATGGGACGGCCTTCCTTTCGAAGTTCGGCCACTCTGGCTCCTGAGAATGGTTCCCACAGCGATGGCCGGATGGCTGATTGATACTGGTCCCAGGCAAACCCGGTCAGCAGCAGGAGGATGACAAACGCCGACCCCCGGACGCTCAGTTTCTTGCCAGACGTCGAGGAGTGATCGTAGAGAGTCCCAATCATCCAGACAGCGATCGCAAGTCCCAGCAGGAAGATCAGTGTGGGGAGGATCGCCTCGGTCTTCAGAGAGTAGATGATCCAAATCGTTGCTCCCAACAATGCGAATCCGGAGAATTCCTTGAATCGCACCATCCACATGCCGGGCTTGGGGAGAAGCCTGACGGATTTGGGAAAGAGCCCGACCATGAGATAGGGCGACGCCATCCCCAGGCCCATCACGCCCCACACCAGATACACGACGGCTGGCGACTGCTTGACTGACCAGGCCAGAGCACTCCCCATAAACGGTCCGCTGCAAGGCGTGGCCAGCAACGTTGCGAAGATTCCGGTGATGAAGGCACCGGGCAGTCCTTCTCGGTGCTGACCGCTGGCGGAGCCGACCATGCCGGGGATAGGGATCTCAAAGACGCCGAGCATGCTGAGTCCCATCGTAAACACAATCGCGATCATCACGAGATTGAACTCTGGCTTCTGGAAGAGTCCACCCCAGCCCATCTTGAGAGTCACCGCCAAGGTGGCGAGCACCAGAAAGACTCCGATCACGCCCAACGAATAACAGATGTTGAGCAGCAGGATGCGACCACGACTCTCGCCTGCCTGCTGGACAAAGCTCATGAGCTTGATCGCCAGAACAGGAAGGACGCAGGGCATGATGTTGAGGATCAGTCCGCCGAAGAATGCTGCGACCAAATAGGCAAGGAGGCCTTCCTGGGGTTGCTCGCTCACCGTTTCGGAATCCGCTGGATCAACGGCGACCAATGGCTTCTGGCTTGTCGGAATGAACGAAGACGTGACTCCAGAGACCGTCGCGATGTCATTGGGCTCCTGCAAGCTGCCGAGTGAGAACGACACTAATTTCTGCGGCATGCAACTGGTCTTGCAGATTTGATATTCGATCTCGCCAGCGACACCGTAATCACCCGGCTCAATGACCTCGAAGGTGCGCGTCCAGGTGACCGTCCCATGATGCACGTACTCGGTGATGTCGTCGAAGTCCTGCTTCACCGTTTCTGGTGGATTTGTCGGCTGAAATCCATCGCCAAGTGGGCGGAGGTTAACCGTCTCGGTCAACTCAAGCTCGGTGGGGTTGCTGATCTGAGTGTCGTGAGGCGTGAGGCCGAATGTGTGCCATTCGTCTTCAAGGACCATCGTCACGGCGACTGTGACTTTGTCACCGGGTTGGGCATTGGTCGGCTGCATCTCAAACTGCAGAGTGAGAGGGTCCGGCTTGTTCGCTTTCGTCCGTGTCGGCTGAATGACGTAGGCGTGAGTCAATGCAGATTCGCCGTTGGCATCTGGTGAGTCATCACTGAGCAGATTGCCCGCTTCGATGATCACATCGAATGACTCAGCCATCGGTGTGCAGGACGAAGCATCGCAGACTTGGAAATTGAGTTCACCCGCCACGTACGCCTGATCGGCGGGGACTGCACCAGTCAAACGGAAGCGGCGGCTCCAAGTGACGCTGTTGGAGAATTTCTCGACCTCTTGACTGAGATCTTCCTCGAACTGCGCTTTTGGCTTGCGATCTGCGACGAACTGTTCGCCCAATGGCTCCAGTCCGGATATCTCGGTGACGACGAACGTTGTCGCTCCGCCGAAGCTGCGGTTCTGTGAGTAAGTGTAGGCTCCCGCAGACATGTCGAGTTGGAGAGACAGGATGACTTCGTCTTTCGCGGAGAGCGTCGAGGCATCTCCGTCCTCGACCGGGGAGAGTGTGGCCGTCAATGTCGCCTGACTCTCTTTTGACGCGCCGGCGAGATCGTCGCCGAACCCTGAGAACAGATCGTCGCCGAAGTTCTGACCGAACGCGGTTGTCACGAACAGACAGAACGTGGCCCAAGTGAGAAGGATGTTCCGACGACCGGGCGTCATGGAGGGGGCGGTTGACGAGATGGATGTTTGCTGCGACATACAACACTCACACGGGCGATAACGACGAATGCGACATTCGGGCCGAGCCTTGATGAATCGCCCCAAACCGAATCCTGCGAACGATATCCGAAGGGCGTCTCTTGAACAATACGAAGTCTGACGCGTCGTTGTGGGAAAGTCTGTGTTCCGACATACAGATTACGCGATTTCGTCCTCGCAGCCTAGAAGTTCCTGAATGACCAAATCGATCTGGACACAACTCGGGGCATCTGTAGAATCCCGCCCCATCGCTTGAGTGCGTGACGCCACCTGCGTGGGTACTCCAAGCGTGAGACGGGCTGAATTCCCTTCCCGGCTACGATAGGCCGTTCCCGCATCCTGTCGCCTGCCTTTCAGATTCCCGTCGTCGGAACAGTTTTTCCCGCAGATTGACTGTTCAGACGAGATTCGATTTTCGACAAGGACCCAACTCATGCGATCGGCACGCCTCTTCGGCGTGGCGTCCGTCGGCCTGTTGCTTATGGCCGTCTGTGGATGCTACCGCCCCTACATGAATGCTCCCTACGCGGCCCCCTATGGGAGTCCCTATCCCGCTGCACCGGTTCAGACGCTGACGCCCGGTGGAACGTATACTCCCGGGGGGACTTACTCCCCTGGCGGTCTCCAGCCGACTCCATCATTCAACTCGGGGACACCGACCGAAGGTTTCAGTCAGCCGACCCCGACGCCCAGCACGTTCGATCCGCCCGCTTCGTCGGGAGGGAATGATGCTCCCTTCTACGAACCGAACTCAGGTTCAACATTCGATCGTGACGACGGGACGGTCCCGCAACCTTACGACCCCGGTGATGAAGTGCAATTCAATCCGTCTTCGAATGAGCCTGTGGCGGACGATCAAACGATCGATCTGTTTGGTGCAACAGAGGCGACCGGACCCACGACCGGGAACGTGGCTAAGGTGAGCGCGGAATTCCTGGCACCGATCCGTCGTGCCCAGTCAGAAGCAGAGCCGACACCCATTGCAGTCGTGGAAGCCACTCCTTCGGCCCCGAGTCCGTACGCTTACGAAGCGGACGGGTACCGGTGGATCCGGGGAGTGGCGCGGCAGAATGAGTCGACCGGTGTGTGGAGTGTGATCTACGCTGTCAATCAAACGGAAGCTGATCCGTACACCGGCTGGCTCACACTCGCCAGCGGCCCGCTGCTCGGTCAGTTGTCGGCCAATGGCATGTATGTGATTCACGGACAACTCGATCGTGAACACACCGATGCGGCGGGGAAGCCGACTTATCAGGTGGAGTCCGTTTCTCCCTGGCAGCCGACAACAACGACCGCGGTCGAACAATGATTATCGGCCCTTTCCACTCAGAATCGCTTCGAGCGCAGCGATCGCGTCGTTGGTCGCCGGGTAGGTCAGTCTGGCTTCGGACGGCTTCGGTGTGAGGACGACCGAATAGGCTCCATCGGCTGTTTGTCTCAGCGGGATCAAAGTGGACTGCTTTGGCTCCAATGGCAACTCATCCAGATCCTCGATCAGGATGACAGCATCCGTTGCATCTGCCGGCCAGGTTCTGTCGACGAGGAAAACGCCCGCTTGCGTTGGATCGAGCATCCCCTGGACGATGACCTCGGCACTCCGTATCTGTACGCGATTCAGGGTGACAGGACTGGTCACGACGATGGCCAAGGTCGCGAGGCCGGCTGCCCACACGAGGAACAGAGCGAGCGCCAGTCTCACGCGAGGGGAGCGGCGCGTGATCTCTACTTCACGCAGGATCGAAGCCGAAGTGTCCGCTTGATCGGCAGCGTCTTCAATGTCTGGCGTGATGTCGAATGGTCGCTCGGGGGAGTGGCGAGACTTCCGGGCGGCCACAATCACGTCCTTGACGGTTGGCGAAGACGACGGTTGGCAGAGACGCGATGAATCAATCACCGACAGTGGAATGGAATCAACTCGCCTTACGATTGTTTGAAGGCTGCGAGCTTGGTCTCCGGCTGGTAAGCACGATCGAACGCCTCTGCAAATTCATACACTTCGTAGAAATCACTGATGTCATCACGGTCGGTCTTCCGCATGCGGCCTTCATCGATCAGCTCAAAAACCATGCGGCCGAAATCCTCCGTGCAGGTGATGCCCCACGAGGAGAACACAATCCGCGCCATCAGGCCAAACTGATCAAGCGCGTACTCGCGGATCCCGTTCAGCAATTCCTGTCCGGAAATGTGTGCCGACTCTTCCTCGACGTCACTCTCGGTCTCGTCCGGGCACCGTTGCAGCATCTCTTGCGTGTACCGCAGTGCATCGAAGACGAACTCGTAGGCGTCGGTGTGATACCGCAGACGCGGAGCCGAAAGGTGAGTGGAAATGGGCATTGGGTGACCCCATCGCACAAAGGAAAACCGACTGTCGTCGGGTGATTAACGCTCGCTGACGCGACCCACCCTTCGAGGGGCACGACACTTGTCTTTCCCACTATAGCTGAGCCGCCGAGGCAAGGGAATGCATGAATTCCCTGCAAATTCCAGCAACGCTGCGTGACGGTGTTGCTGTTCGGGGTTCATCTCATCATGGAATGGAGTCTCTGCATGTAAGCAGTCCTCCCAAGCCGACGGCTTCGCCGTCGAACGATGGCCGAGTTGTGTTTGCGAGGCCAAAGGACTTCAGGAATGGTTTCCGTGCGACAGCACGACGACAAAGTCGTCGGCTTGGGAGGGCTCAGCATCATTTGGGCGACTCTCTGGTTATGATGATGCATATGCGACGTCACCCACCGTGGGTGACTTTGCGAGAAATACAGCATGAGTGTGAGGAACAATGGCGGGAGGGAAAGTCTATCTCGTCGGTGCGGGACCGGGTGATCCGGGACTGCTCACTCTGCGCGGCCGCGAGTGTCTCATCCGGGCGGATGAGGTGGTGTATGACGGCCTCGTCAACCCGCTGCTGCTGCGGCTGACGAAAGCTCATGCGATTCGCACGAGTCGGGTTGATGGACCGGAGGGACGTCGTCTCGATCAGGATGAGATCAACGCCATGCTGGTTTCGTTGGCAAAGGCGGGTAAACGCGTCGTGAGACTGAAGGGGGGCGATCCATTTATTTTTGGACGAGGGGCCGAGGAAGCGGAAGCACTGTTGCAAGCGGGGATCGAGTTTGAAGTTGTGCCCGGGGTAACGGCTGCAACCGCAGCGACCGCCTACGCAGGCATCTCGCTCACACATCGCGAGGACGCGTCGGCTGTCGCCTATGTGACGGGGCACGAAGATCCGTCCAAGCCGCAATCGGCTCTCGACTATGAGGTGCTGGCTCGATTTCCGGGAACACTCGTCTTCTACATGGGACTGCATCGTCTGCCCGAAATCGCAGCAGCACTCATCTCAGCAGGCATGTCGCCCTCCACACCAGCTGCGGTGATCTGTCGCGGCTCGACAAGCCGTCAGCGGACCGTTACGGCAACATTGGATGAGTTGCCAGAGAAAGTCACCACTGCGAAATTGAGGCCGCCGTCCTTGATTGTCGTCGGCTCCTGTGTCACGCGGCACGAGCGACTGGCCTGGTTCGAGTTGAAGCCCCTCCTGGGCCGTCGGATCGGCATCACGCGACCGGAGGCTCAGTCAGAGCCGCAAATCGCCAGAGCGATCGAACTCGGTGCCGAGCCAGTGCTGATGCCCACGATTCGCATTGAACCGATCGAAGACTGGTCAGCCGTCGATGAGACATTGGCGCATTTAGCAGATTACAGCTGGCTGGTCTTCACGAGTGTCAACGGAGTCAGAGCGTTGCTCGGTCGGTTGTGGCAGACCGGTCGAGACGTGCGTGATCTGGGCAACATCAAGCTGGCAGGCATCGGACCGTCGACCGCTGAAGCACTGGTCGAGTATCACCTGAGGGCTGACGTCATCCCGGAGGAGTATCGAGCCGAAGCACTCGCGGAAGAGTTGCGAAGCTCTGTCGCAGGGAAGCGTGTCATCTGGGCGCGGGCAAGTCGAGGTCGAGACGTCCTCCCGCGCGAGCTGGAGGCTGCCGGGGCAGAGGTGCATGAGTTGACCGTCTACCGCAACGAAGATGCTGAGTCGTTGCCTGCAACCGCGACTGCTGCTCTGGAAGCGGGAGAGCTCGATTGGATTGGCTTGAGCAGTCCGTCCATCGCCCGACAGCTGGCGAAGTTAATGACTGAGGATGCTCGGACGTTCCTGGGGAACACAACGAGGTTGGTCGCCATTAGTCCGGTGACTCAAGCTGCTGCAGAGGAAGTCGGTCTGCCGGTGAGTGTGACGGCGACAACTTACACATGGGACGGCATCTTTGAAGCGATTCTGGGTGCGGAGGCGGATTGAATGAGGGAGGGCGAGCCGCTGCTTCGTAGCTGAAATCTCAAGAGTTCAGACAGAGCAAGGAACAATTACAGTTTGGCTGAATTCTTGCGAATCCAGCTACCGTTCTTGCAGAACACCCCGGCTGCTTGGAGCAGCCGGGGTGTTGAATTTGACGGAAACAATGAGACGGCGTCAGTCGCCATGCAGACTGAAGCCAATGAACAGGGCGCCACCATCGTCCGGGACGGCGTAGGAGCCGTTGAGGCTGAAGTAGTGGGCGATCTCGTCGAATTCAGGCAGCTTGCTGAAATCGACATCATCAATCGCATCACCGATCACGCCGGAGCGGAACATTTCGTAGTAGGGGCGAACCTGAGCCGCTGCTTTTCCAAAGCCCATCATGGAAGTTTGGCTGGGAAAGTGAGAAGCCACGCGGCGGTAGTCGGTTGAATTGGCCAGAGGTTCGCCTGCGCCGTCATCTCGGAGGTAACTCTCCAGCAACTGCACATCCGTCGCGAAGAAGAACTGGCCTCGGGCGATGGCGATGCCCATCATCTGAGGGTCTCCTCCCTGGAAGTCTGGCATTTCCACTTCATAGATCGTCACATCCAGAAACTCGCGTGTCTCGATGTTGTCGTCGAGTGCCGCGGACACACGATCGAGCACATCTTTCATGCGGTCTTCGTCGGAGAGTTCCAAGGCGATCGCCATGGGTTGGATGGCCACATCGCTCGCCTCGACATCTTCTCTCACTTCACCGAGAAACTGAATGCGACCGGTGAGCGAGTCGATCACGTCATCCTTGATGTGCACCATCGGCCCCGCCTGGGCGAGTTGGTCCACCAGATTGCCTAATGTTCCGGGTGGTTGGAAGAAGTCGACCATTGTCTCGACGGCTAGGTACGCTCCTTCGATATCCCAGTTGGCACTCGAGTAGGCAGATGCGGTCTCCGGAACCCAGCGGGGCGGCTGTTGATCGACAGCAGGGAATTCGAAGATCTTCAACAGGCCGGAGATCGGCTGGTCAAGTGCCAGGTAGGTGCGAGTGACGGTGTCGTACTCGTCCGTCATCATGGTCGCCGTTCCGCCGACCGCTTCGATCTTGTCGATACCCAATACGGGCAGGAAGCCCATCACCATCGACAGCGGAACCGGACCCGAGTTGGCTTCCGGAATGGAGGCGATCGAACGAAACAGGTCGATCGGTGCAAGGTACCAACGAGCCTGTGGATTCTCACTCTCACCAGCCTGGCACTTCTGCATCAAGCGACTGTACGTGTCGTCGTCCGCGAAGCTTTGATCAGCCTCGCCGTCCCAGCGGCTGAGGACCTCGTCAACGATGTCCAGACTGGAAGATGCGACGAAGTATTGATCCTTGATACAATACACCAGTGTGTTGGGCTCCTTGTCCTCATCAGCATCTTCATCGATGAACGAATAGATGGTCACCTCGGTATCCTGAATGGTCTCGACAGTTCGCTCGCCATCCTCATCCTCGAGCGCCTCTTCGGCTTTCTCAAGGAGTGTGTCGAGCGTCTCCCGATGGTCACCAAAGTCCATCAGCATGACGACGCCCAGGTCCTTGGCAGGCGGTTGGACGACGGCGACAGCAATTTCACCGTGAAAAAGCTTTAACAAATCACTCGGCGGCAGCCCAAGATCCTCCTGAGCCTCATCGGAGACTTCATTCCACCAATCCTCGATTTCTTCACGCACCGGCTGCAGGGACTCGTCCTGCAGAAGGCGGCCGAACGATGTCTTCTGAAATTGATTGTACGCCTCGACGGCATCTGGCACGGAAAAGAAGGCCGTCGTTCCTTGAGGAAGCCGCCGTTCTGCGGGCACTCCCTCGGCCGCATTGAGAGTTGATTCCATTCCCCAGGCGCACAGACAAAGTGCGGCTACGCCTACGATTCGACGACGCTGCATTGTGAGCATCACTTGTTCCTATTTCATCACTGTGAACTGGCCACTCACACAACGTTCGTGGCGACAGATTTGACTCTGTGTGTCAATTGGACGATACGCTTCTGACTTCAGACGTCAAAACCAAGTCGTCCTTCCTCTCGATGTTGGTCGAATTGTAGCGGTCCACAGGGAGACTGCCCAGAGGGGCCGGTCCGATGGGTTTGGTCGTCAGGAGTTGGAATCCTGTGAAGTCTGCAGGCTTGCGAGGCTGATCGCTCGCTCGCGGATGACAACAGACGATACGATCACCCGTTCGACGTCCTTTCGGCGGTCCAACACACCACGTACAATTCCTTGTCGCTTCTACCTGAAGTACGCAGGTGAGGTGTCAGTCGATCAAGAAAAACTTCAAATAATCGGTGACAGAGAGTTCTTCGACACTCTGTTCAGTCCGACGAAACACTTGACCCAGGGTAAGGAGATTGATTGTGCAGGATCTGCGCATTGACAAACTCGCCGAGACGCTATTGGACCACAGTTGTGAGATTCAGCCTGGCGAGAATGTCCTCATCGACGCCTACGATCTGCCGGAGCCTCAGTTGGTCTGCCGTCTTGTTGAGTTGACGGCGGAGCGAGGGGCGACGCCGTTTGTGAACTGGAAGTGCAACGCCATTCTTCGTTCACTCTTTCAGACGGCGACAGAGACCGGCATGAAGCTTGCAGGCGAGTTTGACATGGCCCAAATGAAGCAGATGCAAGCGTACATCGCCATCCGGGGCGCGGCCAACAGCAGCGAACTCAGCGATGTCCCCTCTGACAAGCTCGATTTGTATCAGCAGCACTGGTGGAAGCCGGTCACCGACATTCGGGTGAACCACTCGAAGTGGGTTGTGCTCCGCTATCCAACTCCGTCAATGGCCCAGTCTGCCAAGATGAGCACGCCTGCGTTCGAGGACTTTTTCTTCGATGTCTGCACGGCTGACTACGTGCAGATGGAAAAGAATCAGGAGCCACTCAAACAACTCATGGAACAGACTGATCGGGTTCATATCACCGGTCCGGGGACCGATCTCACGTTCTCAATCAAAGACATTCCCGTGATCCCCTGCAATGGACGGCGAAACATCCCCGACGGTGAAGTCTTCACGGCTCCGGTGCGGGACAGCGTCAATGGCACGATCACCTACAACACGTCCTCGCTGTACCAGGGCACCGTGTTTGACGGCATCAGCTTCGAGTTCTCAGAAGGCAAGATCGTCAAAGCCGACTGTCGCAACGAGCCGGATCAACTGAATGTCACCCTCGACAGCGACGCAGGTGCCCGCTTCATTGGCGAGTGGTCGCTGGGGTGCAACAACCTCATCCGGCAGCCCATGTTGGACACACTCTTCGACGAGAAGATCGGCGGGTCGATGCATCTCACGCCTGGACAAGCGTACGAGACAGCCGACAACGGCAACCGCAGCCGCGTTCACTGGGACCTCGTGCTCATCCAGACACCCGAATACGGCGGCGGCGAGATTCACTTCGATGGCCAACTCATCCGCAAGGACGGTCGTTTTCTCCCGGATGACCTACAGCCACTCAATGAGGGGCTCTAGAGCAGCAAGCGGAGTTCCCGATGGCCTCAGTGCCCGCTCCTCGTGCGTGCATTGCACGTCATGCGGGCGAAGACTCCGCGATTCTCGCCGAATTGTTGCCGTTTGACGTCATTGGCATTGGATTTGCCTTCAATCGCTGAAGAACCTCAGCTGCCTTGCGAGAACTTCACGACGGATCGTGATGTTTCTGAACAAATGCCGGGCATAACCTCCGCTGGTGAACTCGCTCTCACCTCACTGACCTGAACCGGCTTTTCTTGCACGGTTCAGCGACACCCACACAAAACACACTTGATTGAGGAAGCAACCACAATGAGTAAAGGATTTCTGATCGACATGGACGGCGTGATCTACCGGGGGAGTGAATTGATTCCGGGAGCAGACGTGTTTATCAACAAACTTCTGGAGCGTCGCATCCCATTTCTGTTTCTGACCAACAACAGCCAAAGAACACGTCGAGACGTCGCTACCAAGCTTTCACGAATGGGGATCCCGGCGACGGAGAAGCACGTCTTCACGTGTGCGGTCGCGACCGCTCGATTTCTGGCAAAACAGTCGCCCGGAGGGACAGCCTACGTCATCGGAGAGGGTGGATTGCTCAACGCATTGCACGCGAATGGCTTCTCGATCGTCGATAGTCATCCTGAATACGTCGTCGTGGGAGAGGGGCGAACGGTCAATCTGGAGATGCTGGAAACAGCCGTGCAAATGATTCTCGACGGGGCGAAGCTCATCGCCACCAACCTCGACCCCAATTGTCCGACCAAGAACGGCACACGCCCCGGTTGTGGGGCAACGGTCGCATTCCTTGAAGAGGCAACGGGCTTCAAGGCACTGAGTGTGGGCAAGCCCAGCCCGGTGATGATGCGGGAGGCACGCAAAGAAATCGGACTGCCCACCTCCGAGACAATCATGATCGGCGACACGATGGAGACCGATATTCTCGGCGGCGTGCAAATGGGTTACCGGACCGTTCTGGCTTTATCCGGAGGGACGTCCCGTGAGGATCTCGCCAAATTCGCCTATCGTCCAGACGTGATCGTTGAATCGATCTTTGATCTGTGCGAGCCCCCCAAGCGGCTCGATGAACTGATCCCCAGCATGGACCGGTCTGACGACTCCACTCAGAGTCCGCATCAGTGGCATCTGGCCCAGTGATGAAGACAGTCCTACGTTGATCTCCTGATTTTGGTTTGACGAAATGATATGGTCCGACGGTGGAACGCGCCGTTCCTCCTCGGACCATTTCTTCTCGACCAATCAGGACGATCAGTCTGCATGACTCACCGATCGCTGTTATACGTTCTCCCCGCCGTCACCATGTCGTTGGGTTGGGCCCTGCGCGGCACAATCGGCGGAGGCCCCGTAGGCGCGATGATTCCCGGAGCGATGGTGACGCTCTGTCTCTGCCATCTCTCTGGGTGGGATCGGCGGGTCGCCATTGCCGCTGCGCTGGGCACCATTGGCGTGGGCCTGGGCGGGCAGGTGACCTATGGACAGACCATCGGCTTCGCTCGCTTTCCGGAAACCATGTGGTGGGGCGTCTTGGGGATGACGATCAAAGGAGCCATGTGGGGTCTCTCCGGCGGCGTACTCGTGGGGCTCGGGTTGATGCACTCTCGGTACAAGCCGACGCAGATTCTCATCGGACTGGCCCTCATGTTGATCGGAACAGCGGTCGGCCACCTGCTGGTTGATGAGCCCAAACTCATGTACTTCTCGAATCGACTCGACAAGCCCCGTGATGAGATCTGGTTCGGTCTGACTCTCGGTGCAATGTGTCTGGTTGCATGGCTGGTGTTCCTCGGCAAGGAACACGTGTCCCCGTGGTTCGCCTTGCTGGGGATGCTTGGAGGCGCAGCCGGGTTTGGAGGGGGCGGACTCTTTTTTGTGGTGGGCAGCTTGGTTGATGATTCGTTTGCCAGTTGGCCATGGTGGAAGATGAAGGAATTCACCTTCGGCCTGTTGTATGGATTGGGACTTGGCGTGGCGTGTGACCTTTGCAGGGACCAAATCCGTCAGGCAGATGCTCTGGCGGATGATCTGACCGATCCCCCCGACAGACCGACGTCGTTTGCCGTCACTGTCGCGGCTGGAGTGGCCCTCGTATTTGCGGGAATGTTCTTTCAATTCAATATCCCGTATCGAGCGATGTTCTCCGTGGTCGGCTCAGGATTGATCGGAGTCTCACTGTATTCAATCCCTCTCGCGTGGCACGTCGCCCTCAGCATGACCATCGTTGGTTTTCTGCGAGACTACCTCTACAAGACAATCGAGGCCGAGTGGCTCACATCTCTGCCGAACGCGTGGATGACGGTGACCGTGCTGATTGCCTTTGTGGTGTTCGGTGTGACACTGGCGACTCGCAGTCGTCTGTCAACGAGAGCACTCCTCCTTGGGCTCACTTGGCTGGCAACAATCTTCGGCCTCATCAAGATTGGCGTTCCAGAGCTGACGTTAGGGATGCACTGGTTTGTGCCGGGAATGTTTGTGATCGAAGCGGTCGTGGTCACGGGTCTGCTGTTGGCCGCGCCCGTGCCTGCAGTCAGTCTTCACTCTCAAGAAACATCGACATGACTCGCCGTGGGAGAATCGGCGTCAGGGAGTCCCCGTGTTCGGCTTGGCCGGTGAGGGCTTCCGCGCATTGACCTGGAACCAGACTCGTTGCGGTTCGATGGCACCGACTTCGAGTCCACTGGGGGTCGTCAGGGCATTCTCGGGCAACCACACGGAGCGAAGCCCGTTTCCCCTCTCATACACTGGAAGGGAGAAGCGAAGTTGATTGGGTTCCAAAAGGTCAAACTGGTTCGCGGGACCTGCGATCGTTACGCGCACTTCACTCGGCTCAATGCCCGAGACGCTCAGGTCTGCCGGAACGTTCCGGAATTCGACTGGCACAACGTACGTGCGTTGGACGGGTTCGATATTCCATACCAACACTCCCCATAGCACGGTGGCGATGGTGATGGCAGCGATCTTCGTCGCAAGATTCTCTGTCAGCCGTCGTCCTGGCCCTTGGGCTTTCTTCTCAGCGTGATGCTCGGTGAGGAACGCTTCGAGTTCTTGACCTATCTCTGCGGTCGACCTGGTCTCACGAAGCGCGGCGTCGTGGGCGATACTGACGACACCTCGTTCCTCCGACACGACGAAGATCAAAGCATCGCATTGCTCGGCCAGTCCCAGGGCGGCGGCATGCCGTGTCCCGCCCGTGATGGCGTAGACACGACGAGACAGCGGCAGGTGACATGAGAATTGCGTGACCCGATCCCCCTCAATGATGGCGGCTCCATCGTGACCGGGTGAGCTGGAGTCGAACAGGCTGAGCAACATGGGCACACTCACACGGCCATCGAGTCGGATTCCTCCTCGAATGTGTCGGTCCAAGACATCTCGACCCGGCAGGACGATCAATGCACCTGTGTGATTGCTTGCCATCTGGCTCAGCGATTCGATCAGCGGATCGGCAATGGCGATCGACTTGTGTGTGGGACCTCTCGTCCAGGATCGGAAATCCAGCAATCGTTCGAGGTTGCGACGCGCGTCTTCCTGAAACAGCACCAGCACGGCCAATGCAATGACCGTCAACCCCACTTGAAACAGCATTTGCGTGAGGAACATGTCTGCCCAGCGGGCGACAAAGTATGTCAGCACCAACGCAAGAATGGCCACGCCCGCTGTCGCTGCCCGGCGCTGCAGGGAGAGCAGCAGCCAGTAGATGAGACATGCGACCAATGCGATGTCGAGCATGTCAGCCAGACGGATCGTCCCGACGAAAGATCGGACGAGTTCCCACAGAGACTCAATCATCTCCCGGCCTCCTGCTCCTGCTCTTGTTCGCCACACCCACTCGGAGTATGTCATCCAGCGATGTTGATAACGGTTCTTGTGTGATGCGTCGAGAGGAAGCACACTTCCCCAGCCGACGGCGTTGATGTCGTGCGGACAGTTCTGCAGCGCTCATTCCTGTGGATGAGATTGATCGACCGCAGAGCCGTCGGCTTGGGAGTTAGTCGACGAGGCACGCGAACTCGCGAAGGGCGGCTGACACGATTGGCTGGGGACATGACCACACCAGGAAGAACATCGCCTCGCGAATGCCTCGTTCGGCCGGATGACCGGAGACGAAGCCAGCGCCCTTCGTCGCGGCCAGTAATGCCTGCGTCGAACGGAGGGCGAGTGAGTTGGCCCGTTGACGAATCGATTCTGACGTGAGGTGTGGAGTCGTTGCTGTCCCTTCTCCACGAGCCGAGGCGTACAAGTCGGCTCGCAGTTGGGACCATTCGTCTGCGAACGGTTCGACCACTTCCGTCAGGTCAGGTCGCCGGTCGGACTCACGCATCAGGTGAGCCAGTGATCGCCCAACCAGTCCGACGGCCAGGGATGATGTCGCAACCGATCCGGTGCCTCCTCCCTGACCCTGTTGCATCACGCCCTTGACGGGCCCCGCGAGCAGGAAACGACGATCGACGGAGATATCCTGCAATGCAATCGACCCCGTCTGTGAACCATTCAATGCCAGCAGCGAGGCAGGCTCCTCCATCGTGACACCAGGCAGACTTGTCGGCAGGGCGATCAGGATCTGCTGCCCGTCTTCACAAGTGCCGCCAGTGACGACGTAATCCGCAAACTTGGCCCCGGTGACCCAGGGGATCTGGCCGTTGAGGATGAATCGATCGTCAGTCTCCGTCGCGAGAACAGCCGGTCGGCTCAGATGCTGTCGGGATGTTGTCAGGTGTGACACACCGACCGTAGCGAAGAGTCGCCCTGCGACCAGATCGGGCAGCAACTCCGCCTTGAGGTCGTCGTTGTCGCAACCGGAAATCCGCTGACAGGCTCCGTTCCGCTGAGTGAGAATGAACGTTGTGGTCAAGCACGCAGTTGCCAATCGTTCGTAGCCGAAGATCAGGAACTCGCCATCGAGTTCGCTGCCGTCATATTCGACCGGGATGACCCACCCGAGAACGTCCTCCTCGGCGAGCCGCGATAACTGCCACTCGGGCCATGACCCTTGTTGGTCGACTTCGGCAGCTCGACGACTGAGGTCGGACAACAGTGCCTCGAACGCGGGGCCGTCAAACGGTGCGGGTTGCGAGAGGAATTCGGGTTGTGTCATCGCGTCCTGTCACAGGCTCTGCAGGAATTCGGTCATCTCTCCGACAGCATGATCGTCGCCCACCTTGCGACCGACATCGATTCCGTCCGTGAGTACTGATCGAGCGTCGTCGATCCGATCGAGTCTCGCAAGGATCTGCCCCTTCTGAAAGTAGGCGGCGACGTAGTCTGGATCAACCGCGAGCACCCGGTCGAATGACGACAACGCAGCCTCCCACTCTTCGCTCGACGCGTTCTCCATCGCCATCCCGTACAGGAGAAACGTGTCATTGGGGCTGTCTTGCAGCATCTGCTGAAGTTTCTCACGGCGGGTCATGATCTCGTGCACCTGTAAAAGACATCGTAGGACGGACTTCCAAGTCCGGCCATCAGTCTATCAAGTTGATCACGACGGACTTGGAAGTCCGTCCTACGGATTAGGGCATCTCCAGTCGATTCCATGATTTCTGGCGAAAATCGATGCGAGGAGACCGGATGTCCGGCTGGGTAAGTTTTGCGACATCAGCCCCCGGATTTCAAGCGCGCCTGCGCTCCAGGACGATCCTGCCTGAGTGGAGACCCGACAGGAGCATGTCGCATGATGGGGCAGTGATGGCCTCAATGTGCGAGATCGTGTCGAGCAAAGGACTGCACTTCGGTTGGTGGATGGCCTCAACAGGTCGTCAGCCTGCGGCCGTGGGACGGTCTCCTGGGTCATGGATGACTCCGTCCCTTCAAGCCGCATGCAGACGATTGCTGGTCACAACCCGGCCTCATCGATCGACCGCATGCCACGTCCCGGAACGAGTCCGCTGATGATGCAACGCCAGACGCTCGCCATGCTCGACCCTGCACTCGCACGACGCCACGTGATGACGGCGTTACTGACCAGTTTGCTGATAGGAGCCGTCAACCCTGCTTATGCATTATCTCCGAACGCACCGGCGAGTCGCATCACACCCATCGTCCGAGCAGTCGATCGCGTGAAGTCAGCGACAGTCAACATTCACAGCGAAAAACTGGCCAAACAGACTGATTCGCTGTTCTCAACCAACAAAGATCGCAAGATCAATGGCATGGGCACCGGCATCATCATTGATGAGCGGGGCTACATTGTCACCAATCATCACGTCGTTAATGGTGTCGACTCCCTGCGAGTTACCCTCGTTGACGGTGCTTCTTATATGGCCCGCGTTGTCTCCTTCGATAGCAAGCATGACCTCGCGATCATCAAGATTGATCCGAATCAGAAGCTCGACCTGATGGTCATGGGCACATCGTCCGACCTCATGTTGGGCGAAGACGTGCTCGCCATCGGCAACGCCTTTGGATACGAGCACACTGTCACACGTGGCATCATCAGTGCCCTCTCACGGGATGTGGAAGTCAACGAGGAACAGGCCTACGAGAACCTGATCCAGATCGACGCTGCCATCAACCCCGGTAACAGTGGTGGTCCACTGCTCAACCGCGACGGCGAAGTCATTGGAATCAACGTTGCCATTCGAGCAGGAGCTCAGAAGATCGGCTTCGCCATTCCGATCGATGATGCCCGCAAGATCATCGCCCGGCTTCTCAATATCGAGCGGCTCGACAACAATTTTCACGGGCTCCAGGCTCGGGATTTCAAGCAGGGGAAAGAGCGACGCCTGATCGTCTCCACCACATCTCCCGGCAGTCCCGCAGCCCTGGCGGGAATGTCGCAAGGCGACGTCATTGAAAAAGTGGATACGGTGAATGTCGTCGACATGGCCGACTTTGAGCGTGGACTCCTCGGACATCGCGGCGGCGAAGCCGTGAACGTGATCGTGCGGCGAGGCGAAGAGCAGAAGAGTCTGCAACTCAAAATCGCTTCGATGAACCGGCGGAATACGAGCATTGCCAGCAGACAGGCAGTCCAGCAGTCGTTCACGCAGCCGCCTGCCAATTCTGCCGAGACCACGAAGAGTTCCTGGAGTTTGCTCGGCCTGCGTCTGCAACCGCTCGCTGCGAACGAACGCTCAAAGGTGAACCCTCGCTATCGTGGCGGGATGAAAGTGACCTCCGTCCGTCATCAGAGCCCGGCTTCCAAAAACGGTATCCGTGAGGGAGATGTCCTCGTCGGACTGCACGTCTGGGAAACGATCACACCGGAGAACATCGATTTCGTGATCGCTCACCCGCAGTTGACCACCTTCAATCCGTTGAAGTTCTACATCCTCCGCGGCAAAGAGACCCTGTACGGTTATCTGCAAGTGTCTGATCGCTGAGCGAGTTTTCCGCATGGGCTGATGCTGGTTCAGCAGACAGGTAAACCACACGTCCCACAAATCTCGTCCTTCTCGCGCAGGGTCTTGCCCGCACGAAGGCGCGGGGCGGGAAACCCAGACGGCGTTGCGTTGTGGTGAGAATCACTTGGACGGTCCAGGCGTCTTCACTGGATTCCCGCCTGCGGGAATGACGGGTGAGGAGTCGAGCGGATGGGCAGTGGCGGTAACGAGAGGTACACTCGGTCTGGCACCTGTCTGCAGGTGCACTTCGCCTTTTGACCGTGTGTGTTTCATGCCCGACCGTCTCGACGAGTTCTCTCTGATCGACGCCATTCGCCGACGCGCGTCAGACACGCCACTGACGCGTTTGGGCATTGGTGATGACACGGCCCATCTGCTGACTCGTGGCGACTCCGGAGTGCTTGTTGCTGTCGATGTGCTAATGGAGGGGGTGCACTTTGATCTGTCTGATGTCACTCCCCAGTTGATCGGTCGCAAGGCGTTGGCGGTGAACCTGAGCGACATCGCCGCGATGGCGGGACAACCAACCGCTGCTGTTGTCGGACTCGTCCTGCCACGCAATGGCGGTGCAAATCTTGCGGAGCGACTTATGGAGGGGCTGATCTCGCTTGCAGACGAGTACGGCGTCGCTGTCATCGGCGGCGACACAAACTCCTGGGATGGACCACTCGTCATCAGCGTCACGATCATGGGCGAGCCGACTTCACAAGGAACGGTGACAAGGTCGGGAGCCGTGCCAGGCGATTGGTTGTTCGTCACAGGGGCATTAGGCGGCAGCCTGTCAGGACGGCATCTCACGTTCACACCTCGCATTGCAGAGGCGCAAGCACTCCACGAACTGGTTGATCTCCACGCGATGATCGACCTCAGCGACGGTCTGGCATCGGACGTCAGGCACATCGCCAACAGAAGCAACGTGGGCGTGGAGATCTCCGCGAACATGATCCCGATCCATCCTGACGTCGATGTCTCGCTGTCTGATGACGATCGTCTACGACACGCTCTGTGTGACGGTGAAGACTTTGAACTACTCTTCGCTGTCAATGAGGCAGATGGCAACCGTTTGCTCAGGCAACCTGGAATTGAATGCCAGGTCACACGGATAGGAACGTTGATCGCAGAAGACTGCCTGCTCGTTCATGAGGACGGCACAAGAGAGAGGCTTCCCGTGGGCGGATGGCGACATCGGTTCAACGACTGACGTCTCACATTCGAGGGAGAATACTGACAAGCACTTCGTCAGTTCTCAATGCGATCGATGGTCAAGTCGTTTGACTCGACGAAGGCCCGTAACTCCTCAGCAGTGAAGGTTCCCGTCGTGGCTCCGGGGGCACGGACGCAGCTGGCCCCCATCGCGGCCGCGTCTTTCACACAGTCAATGGGGGCCTTGCCGGACAGCAAGCCATAGATCAACCCGGCCGCAAAGGCGTCGCCTCCGCCAGTCCCATCGACTTCTGCCACTTCGTAGATCGGAATTCGCACACACTCGGTCGGTGAGAGGAGCAGAGCGCCTCTCGCGCCGCACGTCACAATGACCGTCTCGGCTCCCTGCCTCCGAAAGACCTTCGCTTGTTCGAGCGGATCATCGAGCCCCGTGATCACGCGAGCTTCGTCTGTGTTGGGCACGAAAATGCCCGTCACCGGCAACACGGGCTTCAGCATGTCACTGATGGCATCCGTCTCACCGATGACGACGTCCAACACCGTGCGGACTCCAGCTGCTCTTGCGGCGGTGAACAGTTCAGCGATGTTCTCGCCTGACAAGGCTGCATTCAGACCAAATCCACCGACGTACACGACCTTCGCCTGCGTGAGCACATCAGCCTTGAGTTCCTTGCCCGTCAGGACGCGATTCGCTCCCAGAACATGAATGAACCGGCGATCTTCGCCCTGCACGTTCACAACGAGCGTTGTCGAGGTCTGCGCTTCGTGAGAAATGACGATCTGTGAACAGTCGACACCCGCCTCTCTCAGCTCATCGCTGACATATCGTCCCACCACATCGTCACCGACACAGCCGACAACTCCCGCAGAGACACCGAGCTTGGCGAGGTCCACCGCGACATTGGCAGCACATCCGCCAATCGTCAGATCGATGCGAGGCGTACATGCCAGACCTCCCGATGGCGGGAACGCTGTGATTGGTGCGGAGACGTGATCGGCAACGATCAGACCGACACACAACACATCGCATGCGGCAGGAGGGGACGAGTTCATGATCGTTCCTGCTCCGGATTCATAGCAACCGTCAGTGAAAGTCAGACTCTCACTGCTTCCTGCTGCACACGCTCTTGGGAGGGACTGCCCGCGGCGATTCGCTTCTCCCGTCGTTGAATCTGCTTCATCCGCTTCAAGATACGCAGGATCAAGGGATATGTGACAAGTCCCCCTATCGTTGCGACGATGAACGATCCTGTCAGCAAAGGAACGCCCAGATCGACAAACAACCGCGTCATGGAGTTCCACCACTCCTGCAGTCCGTGGTATTCGAAGATCTTCGCGAACTCGTCTTTCGAAATCGTCGACGGGAAGTAGATGGTCCCGATGGTGTAGTTGAACCAGTAGATCGGAACGACTGTGAGTGGATTGGACACGTAGACTGCAATCAAGGCGGCCACCTTGTTAAAACGAAACAAGGATCGTGTCAGCATCGCGATCAACAGCACGAGCACCATCTGGATACCGACCGTCGGCGTGAGTGCCACAAACATGCCAATTGCTGCCCCCAGTGCGATTTGATGAGACGTGCCATCCAACATCAATAACGCCCGCAGCCAAAGGCGCGGGTCGATCATTTTGCGAATTGGATGGACTTCGTTCATGACAGAGCAGCAGAGAACGCGGGTCTACGGGAGACGGGATAAGGGGCGTCGTCCTTCCTTCACTATATCGGCGAATTCGGCAGAATTGTTGTGGTGAATCAGTTTTTGGTCAATAACTCATTCACAAACGGAAGGATATCTTGTTCATAAGTGAACTCTTCCGCCTCGGGGTCCTCGTTGTCGAAACGCTTCAGCAGCATCCCCTCACGATCGTAGACGTAAACCGCGGGGATGGCCGCCAAGTCTAATTGCTCGTAGAGGGCGTCCGGATCGTCGTTGCCGAGAATGTTGTCGAAAGTGGCACCTTGGCTCTGTAAGAACTCGGTCACTTTCTCACGATATGTCTCCGGCGGCTTGCTCGCTCGACCAGCGTAATCCATCGAGAACGAGATACACGCCACTTCGTCACCATGCTCGCGGTGCAGTTGCACGAGGTGAGGAAACTCGCGTCGACAGGGAACGCAACTCGTCGACCAGAGATCGAGTACCACGACTTTGCCTGCCTTCGATGCGACAAGCTGCTGAGCCTCGTCCCAGGACCTGATTGACAGAGAGACGTCCGTCGCCTCATCACCTGTTGAGGATTCCTGCGAGTCGGAGGAATCGGGAAGTGGAGGTTCGGTCTGGCCGGGTGGGGGAGGGCCGATGTCTATTTCAGCAACAGCCGGGCCGGGGCCCGGCACCTCGGCTGCATTTCCCGATGACTCTGTCGTGCTGTCCTGACAACCGCTGGCAACGGCCATCATCCAGACACACCACTTGATCGCACAATTCGCCCTCATGTCAATTCTGCTCCCGGTTCGTTCTCACTTTGACCATTGGCTGTTCACTGCAATCATCGCGAAGCCCTCGCAAGAGAACAAGAGTGGCCATAGCAATTGACGTAGCCGGGTACATCCGTTGAATGGTGGTATGACGGTTTGTGGAAGCGGGAGAAAAGCGGATCGGGCGGATTGGTGCGGATGTGTGTCTGGAGTTCCAAGAACGGTTTCGAGGCCAGACGTCTTGCCAACCGGTCGCTGCAGGGGCGTCGGATCTCTTCCTTTCCTGTTTTGGTGCGAAGCGATTTCCCAGAGACGTCAGTCCCGCGCAGAGTCTTGCCCCCGCGAAGGCGCGGGGCGGGAATCTGCGCGGGAATGACAAGAAGTTGGTTCGAATTGAAAAACCGACAAGAGGACTGATATTCATCCCACGTCCCCACGGCGAGGAGTGCGGACGTCGTCCCTCCCGGCCGCGCCATGTCGTCAGAAAAGGGAACACAGATTTCACGGATGACACGGATATGGCCCGTCTGGGGATTCGCAGTTCGTCTCACCCTGCGACCGCTCCGCGTGCATCCGCCCCATCCGTGAAAATCCGCATTTCCTTTCTTTGTCATTCACCGCCCAGGCAACTCACAGGAGACCCACCATTTCACGAATGCCCCCGACTTAGCCCACGGTCGCCAGACCTGGGAGGGTGCGATCCACCGACTGGCGACGGTGGGCTACGGGGTGAAGATCCGGTTCGATTGAAGTCGTCAGCCCCTGCCCTATAATCCCATGCAACTGAACCATGTTGAAGTGTGAAGGCTGGGGCTCGACTGACTCCCATGATCTCCTCGGGGATTTCGTGGCATTCGGCTCCCTCTCACTGGAAATTGACCGGCTGTTGAGCTGAGGAGCCAACCTTGAACTGGCTGACGACCGCCCTTTCGTCCTCCGTCGGACAGAAGTTCGTGATGGGACTCACGGGGCTTTTCCTGTGCGTGTTTCTCGTGATTCACCTGTCGGGCAACCTGCTGCTGTATGTCGGACCCGAGGCGTATGATCAATACGCTCACTTTTTGCACTCGCAGAAGGGTTTCCTGGCGTTTTCACAGGTTCTGCTCTACGGCGCGTTCTTCCTGCATATCTATCTCGCGTTCAAACTGTCCGCGACAAATGTGACGTCACGGTTCAAGTCGTACAAGATGAAAGCTTCCAAGCGTGATGATCGCATGGTCGCCGCATTGGTCGCTCCTGAGGCGTGGATGTTCCGCAGCGGTGCGATCGTGCTGTTGTTTCTGATCGTTCATTTGTCAGACTTCAAGTTTGAGATTGGCTGGGATATTCTGGAGTCAGAATCGTCACCCTATGCGAAAGCCGGCATCATCCTGCGTGATGTTTGGCGAGCCGTGATTTACATCCTGGGGAGCCTGGTCCTCGGCGTCCATGTGAGCCATGGATTCGCCAGTGCCTTTCAGTCACTCGGCGTGAACCATCCGAAGTACACCCCCTGCATCAAGTGGTGCTCGATCGCTTTTGGCTGGATCGTCGCGATCGGCTTCGCAAGCTTTCCCATTATCTGGGCGCTGACGGACTCTCCTGCCGCACCGTGAGAGACACCCCTCGGATTTTCAGGTCATATTGAAGAAGACTGACTGACAGGACAACAGGCATGAGCACCGCCGCCGCCCAGCACACTCTCGACGCCCGCATCCCCGATGGTCCGATCGACCAGAAGTGGACTCGGTGCAAGGACCAGTTGAAGCTCGTCTCTCCCAACAACAAGCGAAAGTACGACATCATTGTTGTCGGGACCGGACTCGCGGGAGCGTCAGCTGCCGCGTCACTGGCCGAGTTGGGCTACAACGTCAAAGCGTTCTGCTATCAGGACTCAGCGCGACGCGCGCATAGCATTGCCGCTCAGGGCGGAATCAACGCCGCCAAGAACTATCCCAACGACGGTGACTCCGTCTATCGGTTGTTCTACGACACGGTCAAAGGCGGTGACTTCCGAGCCCGTGAGGCGAACGTTTATCGCCTCTCCGAAGTGAGCAACAACATCATTGATCAATGCGTCGCCCAGGGCGTCCCCTTCGCGCGGGAATACGGGGGAACGCTTGCGAACCGCACATTCGGAGGCGCGCAGGTTTCGCGGACTTTCTACTGTCGGGGACAGACCGGACAGCAACTCCTCCTCGGCGCCTACTCCGCCCTCATGCGCCAAGTGGCCGCCAAAAAGGTTGAGATGTTCCCCCGTCGTGAGATGCTCGACCTCGTGGTCGTCGACGGCAACGCTCGCGGCATCGTCTGTCGCAACCTCGTCACAGGCGAGATTGAAACTCACGCAGCTCACGCAGTGCTGCTGTGCACCGGAGGCTATGGCAACGTCTTCTACCTCTCAACGAACGCCAAAGGCTGCAACGTCACTGCTGCTTGGCGTTGCTACAAGCGGGGTGCCTTCTTCGCCAACCCGGCGTATACGCAGATTCACCCGACGTGCATCCCTGTCAAAGGGGCCTACCAATCCAAGCTCACACTCATGAGTGAGAGCCTGCGAAACGACGGCCGAGTCTGGGTCCCCAAGAACACTGGCGATTCGCGTTCTCCCAGTGAGATTCCCGAAGAGGACCGAGATTACTACCTGGAGCGCAAGTATCCGTCCTTTGGCAACATGGTCCCACGGGATGTTGCCAGCCGCGCCGCGAAGGAACGATGTGACGCCGGTTATGGTGTCGGGGAGACGCAACTCGCTGTGTATCTCGACTTCCAGCGAGCCATCGAGGAACAGGGCCGAGGCACCATTGAGGCGAAGTACGGCAACCTGTTCCACATGTACAAAAAGATCACAGACGAAGACCCCTATCAAGTGCCGATGCGGATTTACCCCGCCGTACACTACACGATGGGCGGCTTGTGGGTCGATTACAATTTGGAGAGCACAATCCCCGGCCTGTTCGTGCTGGGCGAAGCGAACTTCTCCGATCACGGTGCCAACCGTCTTGGTGCGAGTGCCCTCATGCAGGGCTTGGCGGACGGATATTTTGTGGCTCCTTACACAGTCGGGCATCACCTCGCCAGTAGTGGCCTCAAACCAGTCACGACCGCCCATCCCAAATTCAAGGAGACGGCTGTCGAGGCACGCAACCGCATCGAGCGCTTGCTCTCCGTCAACGGCAAGCGGTCAGTCGACGACATCCACCGGCAACTCGGACAGATCATGTGGGACAACTGCGGCATGGCCCGCAATGCCCAAGGACTCAACACGGCTATTGAGCAAATCAGGAGCCTCCGAGAAGAGTTCTGGCAGAACGTTCGCGTGCTTGGCAAAGGCGAGTCGTTCAATCAGGCTCTCGAACATGCCGGTCGCTTAGCCGACTTCCTCGAATTCGGCGAGTTGTTTGCTCAAGACGCGCTGCAGCGAGAAGAATCCTGCGGCGGTCACTTCCGCGATGAGCATCAGACGGAGGAGAACGAAGCGCGTCGGGACGATGAGAACTTCGCCTTCGTCGGTGCCTGGGAGCATCAGGGCGATGACAAGGACGCCACGCTTCACAAGGAGCAATTGACCTTCGAGGAAGTCGAACTCTCGACCCGGAGTTACAAGTAAGAGTCTTCATTTGTCAGCTTCCAGTCTTCGGTAACAGGCTGGCTCCTACCTACCTTCTGACAACTGAGCACTGAAAACTGAGAACTGAAAACTCATGATTAGCCCCGTTCATAAGAATCTCTCGCTCACACTTCGAATCTGGCGTCAGCCAAGCACAGACGAGCAGGGTGAGTTCCGTGATTATCAGCTGCAAGACATTTCGCCGCACATGTCGTTCCTCGAGATGCTCGACATTCTTAATGAGCAATTGATTGAACAGGGCGAGGAAGCCGTTGCCTTCGACCACGACTGCCGCGAAGGCATTTGTGGCACTTGTGGCCTGGTGATCAACGGGCGGGCACATGGTCCGGATCATGAGACAACCACTTGCCAACTTCACATGCGACGCTTCGAGGACGGCGATACGATCGTCATTGAACCTTGGCGAGCCCGTGCGTTCCCTGTCTTGCGAGATCTGGCCGTCGACCGCACAGCCTTCGATCGCGTGATCCAGGCTGGCGGCTACGTTTCGGTCAAGACCGGTCAGGCTCCGGACGGGAATGCAATCATGATTCCCAGTCAGGACCAGGAAGAGTCGATGGACGCCGCTGCCTGCATCGGCTGTGGCGCATGCGTGGCAGCGTGCAAAAACGCCTCCGCCATGTTGTTCACAGCCGCCAAGGTCTCGCACCTCGTCAATCTTCCGCAGGGCGAACCGGAACGCAAGAAGCGAGTACTGGCGATGATCAATCAGCACGACGAAGAAGGCTTTGGTGCCTGTACCAACACCAACGAATGCGAAGCCGCCTGCCCCGCCGGCATCTCCGTCTCCCACATCGCCCGCCTCAACCGCGAATACATGAAGGCCATGCTGACGTCGAAGGAGTGACAATCAAAGCGCAGGCACACGACTGAGTGCCGCGGTCAATTCCGGAATTGCGGCCTCCTCATGGATGACGATGCGACCACGATGCCCGGTTGCAAGTAAATGCGGGACTTGACCCGGATCGTCATTCGAGTTGTTGTAAACGAGCATCAGGTCCGCACGTTTAGCGAACCAGGGCAGCATCTCGATAGAACGCTTTCATCGTGATCGAACCTTCTCGTCGGGAACAGTATGGCCTCCACTTGTATGTCGCTTTCTCACACGCACACAAGCGAGTTCGGGAGATTCGAGGGCGACATAGATGAGTCCGAAGAAGCCTTGCGATTGGACGACTGTTTCGACCACTGGCTTGAACTTGCTTGTACTCAGTACCGTTTCCGTCGCAATGGGTTCATGAGTGCTGAGAGCGGACAGCAATTCGGTCATCGTCTGTTCTGCGGCAGCAATGAATGTTTCTTTCAACACCAAGTCGCTCGGCTCGTCGAAGGAACAATAGCCCTGCGATCTGAGAAGTTGCAACGTGAGGTCGTCGGCGTTCAGTAATCGAACATTGGCCAGCAGATCGTTCAGAGGCTTGCGCTGTGTGAAGGTCGTTTTCCCTGCTCCGTTTGGCCCTGCGATGAGCCAGAGTTCCGAAGAGGAAGCGGCCATCATCATTCCGAGTCTGGGGTCACATCGTCAGCCTGCTCGGCCAAGGCCTGCTGTTTGGCCTCATAGAAATGCTGTGTCACCTTATCTTGGAAATCAGCTGAGAAGTAGTGTCCGTAGCGGGACGTCCAGTCATCAGTCGGCATCTGAGAGGGCATCGATCCAGACTCGTCATCAAACAGAGTGGACGACAATTCCGGAAATGACTGGCGCAGCAAGCCGATCATGGCCGTAGAGGGAATGCCAATCTCAGCAGCTTTAGCACTCAACGAGGGCCGCTGATCCGGATGAGCGAGAAACCACTGCCACACTTGCCGTGATTCATTGCTCAGCCTGTTGTGCACGGACTTTAACCGGGATTCCACACTGCCGATGTCCAGTGCATCATTCGTGAAGGTCGGTTGTGTCATTTCAAACTGCTCGCCAGACTATGCGACAGGGATGGTCTGCCGGGCGTAAAACGCCATCGACTAGAACATTCTATCAGGTAATCCGTTTGAATCGAGATGTAATTCTGCCATTGAGCATCCATTGTCCGCTCTAATTGAGTCCAAACATGCACCAAACTGCACTCCACGACTGGCACGTTGCGCACGGCGGGCGCATGGTTGACTTCGCTGGATGGGAGATGCCCATTCAGTACACGTCCATCATCGACGAACACCAGGCCGTGCGTCAGAGGGCCGGCCTGTTCGACATTGGCCACATGGGACGGTTGAAGTTTACGGGACCGGACTCTTGTGATCTCCTGGATGGACTGCTGACGAACGATGTCACCAAGCTCAGTGTCGGGCAGGTGCGCTACTCACTGATGTGCAACGAATCGGGCGGTACGCTCGACGATGTGCTTGTCTACCGCTTTGATGACTGTTACCGGCTCGTCGTGAATGCTTCGAACCGAGACAAGATCGTCGCATGGATCAACCAGCACTTCGGCGGTGCGGACGTGACGATGACGGACGAAACACTCGACACGGCCATGATCGCACTCCAGGGGCCGAAATCTCTGGGGTTGCTTCAGCCGATGGTCGACGCAGACTTGAATGTGGTTCGATACTTCACGGCAATCAATGCCTCGGTCGGTGACACGTCAGCAATCTTGAGCCGCACCGGGTACACGGGCGAAGATGGTTTCGAAGTCGTCGTCGACGCAGCCAACGGACCACGGGTTTGGAAATCACTGATCGAAGCGGGTCAGCAGGTGGGGCTGGTGCCGTGTGGTTTGGGCTGTCGCGACACGTTACGGCTGGAAGCAGCCATGCCGTTGTATGGACACGAGATGGATGAGAACCTCGACCCGTTGACCGCCGGACTCGGCTTCGGCGTGAAGCTCAAAGCAGGAGAGTTCATCGGAAAAGAGGCACTCCAGGAGATTAAGGCGAACCCGCGCGGACGTCTGCGAGTCGGTCTCATACTCGAAGGGCGGCGCATCGCACGTGAGGGTGCATCGGTTTTCGCAGGTGATCAACAGGTCGGCGAGGTGACGTCCGGCACCTTCTCACCGACACTTGAACAACCGATCGCAATGGCGTACGTCTCGACTGACCATGCCTCCCTCAACGCCCGGTTAGAGGTTGATCTTCGAGGTCAGCTGATTCCCGTTGAAGTGGTCGCGCTGCCGTTCTACAAGCGAGACAACTCGTCGTCTTCAGCCGTTGGCTGATGCATCAGTGAGAGTCATCAGAGGTCTGATGATGTTTACATCTGAAACGACCCCGACGAACTTGACGCCGTACACGAACAAATCTGTGCTGCCCCCGGTAAGAGCCACACGTTTACGCATCGATTGGTTGACGATCTTGGCTTCGACGAACTGCTTACCAAAATTTGGTAGCAAAAACCGAAGATAGAGATCGCGGCCGGGAAGTGGGTGCGTCGAGATCAGCTTGGCACCCGAAACTGAGACGTCCTCGGAATGGACCTTCATCACTCGCCAGCCATCACTTTCATCAGGATGCTGCGAGGTGACGGCTGTCACGAGTGTGTGACAGTCCTGACGTGGACTAATGCGGCGGTCTTCACTGACGACGAGATCAGTTTCGACAGCCCCAGAATCCGCACCGGGCAAATCGAGGGATGTGTTCATAGCAGGGAACAATAGCTCGCCCAGTGCCCGGATGCTGAACCGCGAATCTGCTGAGACGCATAAATTGGTATCACCAAGCGGGACTTGACGATTATGCGGGCAATCAAGCAACAGCCCGCAGATGCAGTTCCTCAGCATTCAGCGAGACAATGGCGATCCCGAAGCGGTTGGCCAGTTCGAGGACTTCGGGCTCGTCGAGCAGAATCGTCATGCCCGCCTCGATGGCGAGAACACGTGCACCCGCTTCGTGCATCGTCTGGATGGTCTGCACGCCGACGGTGGGGACATCAAACCGCATGTCCTGCTGCGGCTTTGCGACCTTGACGACGGTAAAGCCACCGCGTCGACACAATCCGCCGGCGCGCCGGATGCACTCGTCGGTTCCTTCAATCGCCTCAATGGCAATCACGGCGGTGTCATTCACAACGACTGTTTGACCGATGTCGAGCCGCCCCATTTCCTTGGCGAGTGACCACCCGAAGCGGACATCCTTCCATTGTGTCGGAGACGGTTTGCGACTGGTGAGAAAGCCGTGTTTCACGAGAAGCTCCGGACAAAAGTCGAGGGCCGATTCGAACGCGATGTTGTCCCTCGCGAATTCGCGGATGACGGCCAACAGCAGCGTGTCATCCTTTTTGTTCTCAGCAGCGTATCTGACCCACATATGGATCGTCCGCCAGTCTGGCAATAACTTGACGATGCGGTAAGGATCAAACAGCACCCGCTTCTCGATCTTGCCGGCCATCACCACGCGATCAACGCCACGTTGCCTGAAGAAGCGGATGGCTTTCCCCAATCTCGCCAACGGGGCCATCTTGAAGTCCGTGCACAATTCCCGCAGATCTTCATCAACCAAGCCGAGCACACCCATGCAATGCACGGTATATCCCTGCTCACGAGCCATTTGCGCAAACACGATCGGATATCGCCCCGCGCCGGCCAACAGGCCCACCCGGTTCGACTCAGATTTCTGCGGAAATGGAAGGATGTTCGCGGTCATGCCTGTCAGGCAGCCGGTGCGTGAGCCCGAAGATGATCGGACTCAGCCAGACGGGATTGAAGTTCTTGGACTTGTTTTTCGAGTCTGCGAAGCTGCTTGCGCATCTCCGGAGCTTTTTGCACCGCCATGGCGATGCGATACGTTTCTTTGGCAGGGCCCGCCGGATAGCCGTGGTAGTCTTCGCCGTCCGGCACGGTGCCATGCACGCCAGCCTTACCGCCGACACTGCAGCCGGTGCCGAGATGTGCATGATCCGCGACGCCGACTTGACCGCCGCAACGCACGTAGTCCCCGGTCGTCACAGAGCCAGCCAGACCGACCTGTGATGCGAAAGCATTGTGTTGACCGAGTCGGCAGTTGTGAGCGATCATGACCTGATTATCGAGTTTCGTGCCCGCTCCGATCACCGTCTCGCCGATCATGGCGCGGTCGACGGTCGTCCCGGCCCCAATTTCGACATCGTCCTCAATGCGGACCGTTCCTGTATGCGGAATGCGGACAAACTGGCCGTCCAGAAACTGGAAGCCGAATCCATCGGCGCCGATGACGGCCGTCGCATGCACGATCACGCGGTCGCCCAACAACATTGTTGGGTACAAGACTGCGTTCGCGTAGATCGTGACATCATCGCCAACATGACATCCAGTCCCGATATAGGCTCCCGGATGAATCACGCAGCGATCACCGATCACGACATTGTCTTCAATCGTCACTCCCGGGAACACGTGGCAGTCGTCGCCAAGTGTTGCCAAGGGGCTAATGTTTGCAGATGAAGAGACGCCCACTGTGGGAGCCGCGGCCACTGGCCGATAGTGCAGCATGGCCTTCACGAAGGCATCGAGCGGAGCTGAGACAATGATCAAATCGGCGTTTGAATCGGCCCCAAGCACGTCGAGGTGTTTTGCGGCAAGAAGTACCGCACCGGCATTGGTTCTTGGTCGTCCCTCAGCGGCCACTCCATCAAGGAACGTCACGTGCTCGGCTTCTGCCGCATCAGATGCGGCGACATCGGCGATGAGACGAGTTCCCTGGCCACGTAGTTCGCCACCCACAAGTTCGGCCAATTCGCGTGTGGATAACGCGGTCATGTCGGATTCCTTTCCGATGCTGCAGAGGTCACGTCTTGTGACCGGCAGACCAGCCTGAGATGATGGGCGAAACAAGGGACGATGCCCCGTTTAGAGGGCGGGTTGTATGCCATCCCGGCAATTCAAGGCAAGAGCGGTTCGGAGCCGGAAGGGTTGCCATCTTGCGGACCGCAAGCCGTTTCGCAACAATCACTTGTGCAGATTCTGCAGCGTCTTCATGAATGGGCGTTGCAGGCCGACCAGCCACACATACTGAGTAAGCAACGAAACATGCCTGTCCGCGGAATCCGAGGGGCGACGAATGTGACCGAGAACTCAGCTGCTGAGATTCTCGATGCGACCCGTGAATTGCTTGAGGAAGTCCTCAACCGAAATGGGCTGCAGGAATTTGAAGACATCGTTTCTGCGATCTTCACGACCACAACCGACTTGACTGCCGCCTTTCCCGCTGAGGCGGCACGTGGTCTGGGCATGAACCATGTGCCTCTGTTGTGTGCTTCGGAGATTGCGGTGCCCAACGCCATGCCTTTGTGCATTCGTGTGATGCTGCATGTCAATACAGAGCGATCACAAGATCAAATGGTGCACGTCTACCTGCGTGACGCCAAACGACTCCGGCCGGACATGGACAGCGCTCAGTAGGACGGACTTGGGATTCCGCCCAATGAATCATCGACGAATGCCCGTTGTCGATGTCTGAATGCGGCAGACGAACATGTCGGCTGCCAGATACAGCATCGAGCCATCCGGTCCACCGAAAGTGCAGTTGGCGGTCCGTTCTCCCGTGCTGATGCGACCGAGCAGGCGACCACCAGGATTGAAGACGTAGACTCCACCTGGACCCGTTGCAAAGATGTTCCCGTCCTTGTCGACCGCCATCCCGTCGGGAAGGCCAGGCAGCTTGTCCACAGCATCAGTCGCATCATGGATCACACGTCCCTCGCCAAGCGTTCCATCGTTCTTGATCGGAAACGCCTTCCAGATGGCAGCTGCTGGATCTGACTGGGCGACGTATAAGGTCTTTTCGTCTGGTGAGAGGCCGATGCCGTTGGGGCGAGTCATGTCGTCTGTCAACAGCGTCAACTCACCGTCACTCGACAGACGATAGACGCCGCAGAAGTCCAACTCCCGTCGCGGATCGTCGTACCGATTCGGCAGACCGTAGGGCGGGTCTGTGAAATACAGATCGCCGTTGGAATGGTAGACAGCGTCATTGGGGCTGTTGAAGCGTTTGCCTTGATAGTTGTCGACGAGTGTTCGCTTGCCACCCTGCTTTGTCATGACTGAGATGCGTCGGTCACCGTGCTCACAGGAGACGAGTCGTCCCTTTGAGTCGAGGACGAGGCCATTACAACCCGGTTCACTTCCATAGTCGGAGACGCCCGTGTATCCCGAGGGTTTGAGATACAAACTGGCTCCCTGGCCTTCGACCCATTTGAAGACGGAGTTGCGGGGGATATCTGAGAACAACAAATGTCCCGGTTCATCGCCCGACTTAGGGACCCAGACGGGTCCCTCCGTCCATTCGAATCCGCCTGCGATCACTTCGAGTTTGGCATCGCGTGGAATGAGCTTGTCAAGGGAACTGTCGTATCGGAGCACCTCACCAAGGATCGGCAGGTTCAACGTATCCTGGGCACAGAGCACGCCACCACAAGCAGCCACCATGATCGTGAACATGATCGTGGTTAAGCGCTTCAGCGAATGTTCACGAGACATGATGGGTTCCTCTGCAGTGAGTCAGGGGTAAGTTTCAAGTGCTATCGAGGCACGGTCTCGTTCAACATCGACAACAGCCTCTCGCGGCACGTTTCCACGACCGTGTCATTGTCGGACTTCCACAAGTCGCGTGACAAGACTTCGACCTCATACGATCCCTGATAGCCGGAGTCATGCAGTGTCTGCAGAATCTCTGCCAGGGGAAGTTCGCCATCTCCGGGGATGGCCCGGTCGTTGTCACATCGGGGATTGGGCTTCCAATCGCTGACCTGGACCGAAGCGATCAGTGGCACAACCGACGGCAACCGTTCGAGCAATCCGGGTACTGGCCAAAGGTGGTACGTGCCAAACGCCATCTTCAAGAACGGATGATCAAACTGTGTCAACAGGTCCAATGTCTCGTCGAGCGCGTGCAGGAAGGTCCAATCACGGTCAAACAGGGGATGCATTGGCTGCAGCGCGAGCGTCACGCCGAGTTCGCCGGCAAGGTCCAGACACTCGGCGAGACCTTCGACGAGGAGTCGTCGACAGTGAGAGTCGATATGAGCTCCTTGAGGTCCACTGACAATCGTGAGTGTCTCTGCCCCCAAAACAGCAGCAGTCACAATCGCAGACCGCGTGTCATGCACGGCTTCGACGTAACTATGCCCATTGACGCCCGTGAAGCCGCCAGCCCATCCGAGGCTCGACACACGCATGCCCGTGTCGCGGATGACTTCCGCACACAACTCCTCACCAAAGTCATTCAGCTTGGGCCGCCAGATGGCAAGTCGACTGATGCCGGCCCGCTGATAATTGACGACGTCCTCCAAAAACGACCAGCGATTGGTCGTCATTTGACTCATCGAAATTCGCGAAGCGATCGGGGAAGGATCGCCGGTTGTAGTGTGGGGAGAGTGAGCCGTCTGAAAGACATGAGACGACGACTTTGCCTGCGAATGTGCAGCGTGAAACGGATTGATCACTGGCAACCTTTTCAGGAAGGAGAGAGAAAGAACCAGTCGCGAACTGAGAGTTCAGCCAACATCACCTGGATGTTCACCGCGACCGAAACGACCGTAAGACATGACCAGAAGCAAACGATCCTTATGAAACAACGTGTGACACCCCGAGAGTCCCTGACGAGGTGACTTTGCGAAAGAGACGGCACCCAGCTAGCCGTCGGCGTTCAGCTTTACGGACGGGTTATCCGCCACATTGACCCACACATGCACATGAGGGGCTCCTCGGAAGTGCCAGACGAACGAAGGCCCTTCGAGTCGCCAATTATCCCAGACGCCATCTTCACCGATGTCGTCCGATTCGAAGAAGGCTAGACGACATTCGTCCAGCCCTCCTTGTGCTTCCAGACACCGAGTGACCTCATCGCGATCTGATGTACGATAAGGTTCGACCAGTGTTTTCAGGATGTCCTGTGTAAACTCTTTCTGATCACTTGTCAGCGATGAAACCGGGATGCCGAGGAAGTTCCCACCGGGGCCTTCAAACTCGACTTCGCTCTCATCAGGAGCCTCTTTGACCAGCGCCTGCTCGCGCTGTTTGCCATCAAGCATGGTGTACAGCTTGTTCGCCTTGACCGCCTGCGGCCAGAAGACGTTGCCGGGGTGGTCTGGTTTTTCGTTGAATCCCTGTGCAGCATGTCCGTAGAAGATGGGTCCGCCGAATGCCACATGCTCTGCACTGTCACCGTCGCAGCGAATCGTGAGGTGACGCCCCGTCATCACAAACTCGAATTGGTCGGTCCCCGGCTCGCCAAAGATGGCGATCGTCTGTGCCTTGCCGTATCCCCCCGCGTCGTCTTTCAACTGTTTCCGGATGCGATCGTGCCATTCCGGATTGTACAGTTTGAAGAAAACCGCTTCGATCAACTCTTGCTGATCCTTGGTGAAGAACTTTCCGCCAACGTTGAGTGTGTCCTTGTCGACAATGCTCCAATTGTTCTCGACACGCGTTCGGAGCAAGCCTCGTTCATCCGTGTGATCCCAACCGAAGCAAATCTTGTCCCGTTGCTCGGGCTTGAGGGACTGATACAGCGTTTCGACCAGCTTCTCCGGCTGCGGATCATTCTTAGCCTGGTCGGCGTGCAGCGGCTTGAGCATTGTGCTGGCCGCTGTTACAGCGGCTGCTGTTCCTGTCATCCTGACAAAGTCGCGGCGAGTGAGGTCGTGACCATCGGTCACATCACATTCAGGACAACTGGGAAAACGGTGCATATGATGCTCCGAAGGGAGGGAGATGTTGGCGACACATGATGAGGCCCGACATCGGGTAGTATGCGCCGCGCGCGGTCGACTTGGCAATTGCAAACTCGCGACTTTTTCATCTTCGCATGAACACAGGAAATCGCGTCCCGCATCTCTTGACACATACGACGCCGTTGCACGACTGCGAGGTCACAAACGATGACGGCACACACGGAATTGTTTGTCTTGTCAGGGTGTTACCTGGCCGGCACGGAACAGATCACCTTGAAGCAAAGCTTCCGCCAAACGATCGACTGCCGATTCCGTGTGTGCTGCACTGAGCGAGATTCTCAGTCGCGATGTTCCCACGGGAACGGTCGGCGGGCGGATCGCGGCTACGAGAAACCCTTCCGTTTCCAACGACGCAGCCACGTTCACAACTCGTTCGGGGTCTCCAATGATGACTGGCAGGATGGGTGTCGCCTCGCTGGAGGAACACAACACGCCTGCTCCTTCGAGATGGGCTCGCAGTTGCCGTATTCGTGAGAATAACAGTTCTCTTCGTTCAGGTTCCTGTTGAATGACGTCGAACGCTGCGCAAGCCGCTGCACAGATCGCAGGCGGCAACGAAGTCGAGAACACCTGGGTGCGGGCCGAATTCCAGAGATAATCCACAAGTTCTTGCGTTCCCGTGACAAATCCGCCAAGAGCACCGATCGCCTTGCTCAGCGTTCCCACCCGAATGACTCGAGTTGATTCGACACCCGTCAATTCACAAGCGCCACGACCAGCCTCCCCCAACACGCCCGTGCCGTGCGCTTCGTCAACAAGAATCATGGCGTCTTGCTGTTCTGCGAGGTGGCACAACTCTCGCAGCGGTGCAAGATCACCATCCATGCTGAAGACACCGTCTGTCACGATCAAACGCCGCTGTGCGCTGCGATGCTGCTCCATCCCAGCCGCTAACGTCTCCACATCCGCATGCGGATAGACGCAGACGGTCGCACGCGACAGCCGACAGCCGTCAATCAGGCTCGCATGATTCAACGCATCCGAAAAGACGACATCCCCGCGACCAACCAATGCAGGAATCGTCCCCACATTGGCGGCATACCCCGAGGGGAACAGGAGAGTCGCATCGGTTCCCTCAAACTGTGAGATGCGACTTTCCAGTCGCTCATGCAATTCGGTGCGACCCGTGACAAGTGCACTTGCGCCGGCACCGACACCCTGCTCCGCGATCACTCGTCGGGCCGCCTCCTGGAGACGTAAATCGAGGGCAAGGCCCAGATAATCATTGGACGCAAAGTTCACTCGTCGTCGACCATCGACCTCGCACTCGCCATTGGGTCGAGGAGTGATCGTCCTCTGTCGACGCCGTAGGCCGTCGTGCTCCAGCTGCGCGAGTTCGCCGCTCAACCATGACGTCGCATCAACATCAGTGGACACCGGAATTGTCATGAAGCAGTTTCAAATCCTCTGTTGCTGGATTCGCAAGAATTCAGTCGAGTCGATTCCTGGCTGGTGTTCTGAACTCATGCGAGTTCAGCGACATCAGTCGACAGCGTCATATCAGGGAAATCAGATGATGGCTGAGCTGTTCATAGCCATCGTCCGCGATGAGATAGTTATGTTCAATCCGCATCCCGCCCACGCCATCGACGTAGGCACCCGGTTCCAAAGTGATGACATCACCCGCGAGAAGTATGTCGTCACTCTCCCTCACCAGGATCGGCGGCTCGGGATGCGCAAGACCGATGCCGTGTCCTGCATGATGCGTAAAGTTTGCCGTCTTGCCATTCTCGGGATACGCAGCGGCCACCGCCGCATGCACGTCGCGACATCGCGCGCCAGCGCGGAGTGCCTGCTCACCGGCCTTCATCCCCGCCTGACAGTAGCCGAACAGCTCTCGCACGCCATCGCTCGGTGTGCCCACCGCGAGCGTGTTCGTGAAGTCGCTGCGATACCCGTCCAGCACAACCGAGTAATCCAAAATGAACAGATCGCCATCCTCCAAAACGTAGTCCGTCGGCAACCCACCCTCTTTGATCTTGCTGCCGTTTGTCGCTCGAAAGTCGCCATACACCAATCCGGGTCGTCCGGCTGCTTCGAGAGCGGCGCGTTGGACCTCACGATAGATCTCGAACTCATCTACGCCCGGTCTTACAACCTCCCGCAACCTCGCCTGCCCTGCATCACCCGCTCGCATGCAGACTTTGAGCAACTCAACCTCATCCGGCTCCTTTTGTCGACGGAGTTGTCGCAACACGCTGCCGAGATCGACCGTCTCACTCTTTGCGTGACCATTGCCCGATGGCGCTTGTGGCAGCACTCCCGCCGCCGCAACGGGCAGCCACTCTGTCTCGATGAGTCCCTTGCGGCCCGAGAGCTCTCCCGCAATCTGCTTGAGCGCTCCAAACAAGGCATGGTCACGATTCACCACGGAGTGCGTATGGTCATACCATGGCTCGACCACCTCCCGGTCAACGAATGGCTCATGCACAGCCGACCGCACCGTGAAGTTGTCAGCCAGAATCGACGCCTGACCACCGCGATCCAATAGCAACAGCCCGCGTTCGCCGCCGGAGAAACTCAACGGCTGTACCCAGAAGTTCGCCAAATACTGCACATGACGCGGATCGGCGACCAACACCCACTCCACATCCTCCGGCAACTCAGCCCACAACCGCTCTCGCCGCGTCAGGCAGCCTGTTTCCGTCAATCCTGTCATGATGTTTCCTCAAAGGTATTCTGGCCCAGTTCGATCATATCCGCCCCTCACGACGCGTCCAAGGAACCGATCTCTCGTCGCCGCTCGCTGACCAAGATTCAACGATCGCTTGCAGATTAGCACTTACAAATAGCTTCCGTATTGAGTGCAAATCAGCAAGCGATCACCAGCGTGTGAGAATTTGACGAGTATTGTCTTGAATCTCGGAGATTCGAGATTCGCATCCCGTTCGCGACTTGGACATCTCGTCCGCTCACGTGTAGCATGGCACGTTCCCCTCTTCCGAGATCCACTATCAGGAGCAACGACACAGACATGGCGGACACGAAGAAAGCCCCTTCCAAGGAGACGGAAGAGGCTCTCATTCAGCGGGCACAGGACGCCTTGAATCAATGCAACTGGGTCATCGGCGAGTGTGCTGCGACGTGGACCGAGCGATACGCCAAGGGACGCACCGATGCCGACTTTGGATCACGTATTGGCCTCAGTGGCGATCAGATTTATCAACGCCGCCGTGTCTGGGAGACGTTCAGCGACGTGTTCGCCGCGTACGCGCAGCTCAAGTGGTCGCACTTCTACGCCGCTCTCAATTGGGATGACGCAGCTGAGTGCCTACAGTGGGCCGACGAGATGAAGGCAACGATCGCTGAGATGAAAGCCTGGCGACGAGCCCAGCGCGGCGAGGATCTCACCGAACAAGCGGACGAACAGGACGAGTTCGCCGAGTCGACAGTTGAGTACCTCTCTGCCAAGTCGGGCTTCGTTCGCGATCCTGATGATGACGACCGAAGAGCCGACGGCTCACGACCCAGCGGCGAACGTCCTCCTTGGGAAGAGTCCGAGTCGTCGTCGACCGTTTCCACCGCCGCCCGTGAGACAGAGGGCGATTACGCCCCCTTCGGCGAAGGCGCTCGCGGCACCGCCCCGACTGCTGTCGCCGATAAACCAAAGCCATCAACCGAGCAAACCTTCCTCAGACTCACCTCCGCACTGGAACGATGTGACAAGGTGTTGACACCGGACATGCTCGATCACTTCACCGACGTCTCACCCAAGACCCGCAAGCGGTTCCTGACCGCCCTGAGGAACTTGGCGTCAAAAACGACCGGGCTGAAGTAGAGTAGCCGTCACGCTCCGCGTGACGAGCGGATTAAGGGAAATTTCCCCTACGTGGGAAAACGTTATTCATCGACCTGTCATCACGCGGAGAGGGTGTCAGTTTTTGAAGAGCGGACACACACTCCGTAGGACGGACTTCCAAGTCCGTCCAGAAACACCTTCAAAACGGTGATGACGAGCAAGGGACCAAGGAATGGACGGATTTGGAAATCCGTCCTAC
>JAJDEJ010000135.1 GCA_029259815.1 Planctomycetaceae bacterium
TCACAACCTCAGCCCTGATCGCCGGCCTGATGATCCTGCTACCACTGCAAGAACTCCTGACTCAATACACTCCCGAAGAACTCCAAACAATCGCCCCCCAAGCCGCCCCCCAACTCTGCCGCTCTGGATGAAATGTGTCGATGCCTATGGCTGTCTGCACAGAAAGGCATTCGGGTTGACCGGTGCGTGCTTAAGAGTCCAAATGTCGCCCTGCGGATTGGCACTCGTGGAATGACAAGGCGTGCGAGTGTGACACAGCCACAATCAAGCGATGAGAACACTGTTAGCCAATTGATGCTCCACACAGCGGTGGCCGCGTGGAAGAAGCAACATGAGACGTCAGCCTCCAGTTGACATTCGATCGAAAGATAACAAGTCATCTCAGTCGATCAACCCGAACGGCACAGACTTTGTACTCGGGGATCTTGGCAACCGGGTCGAGGGCCGAAACCGTGAGGTTGTTGACATTCCGGGGTCCACCTCTGTTCATCTGCACCACCACCATTCAACGGATGCACTCCACCCTGAAGGCACATGGGTAACGTCGATTTCATAGTCACCCCCTCTGGTTGTTGTGCCATGACGAGCAGTTCACCGGTGCGGATACGTCACAGGAATTGCGACCAAAGTCCGGGCAAATCGTCCTGTGACGATATGGAATCACCGTGTCTCAGCAAACGTTCTTCCAAATGAACACGAATTGCTCGGACCGCATTCACCACATGGCATCGGCACGGCGATTGCGTCATGCAGGCAGCGACACACGGTCTTCCTGACCCGATCGGGAGAAACACAATGATCGCCCTCAAACGGATTCTGCTGCCCACTGACTTCAGCCGTTTCAGTCAGCCAGCGGTCGAGATGGCTTGCATGCTGGCCGACAAATTCGCAGCCGAGTTACATCTGCTCAATGTCATGGATGATCTCGCTGACAGGATGCCTGACTTTGCAATGGGGATTGATCTCCAACCTTTGCGTGAGTCTTGGACATCAAAGCAAGGTGATTACGAAATCGACACGCTTTCCAAACTTAGTCAAGTCCTTGACCCGGAATGGAAACATGACAAACACACCACGATCGCTACGAAGACCGGCAGGCCGTTCGTGGAAATCGTGCGTTATGCCAGAGAGCATGAGATTGATCTGATTGTGATGGGAACCCACGGCCACACGGGGCTGACGCATGCGATGCTTGGCAGCGTGGCGGAAAACGTGGTGCGAGTGGCTTCCTGTCCCGTGCTGACCGTGCGATCGGTCGGGTACGAGTGAACGGGGAACTCAACAGTCACTTGCATCCCACGTTCGGCACCTTCATGACAGAGCATCCTCCGACGAAGCAGGCGATCGACAGATCGACTTGTGTGCCCATTGAGCGCACTCATGCATTGGCGCATTGTGACGATTAGCACGTCTCCAGTGTGTTGAAGCGGCGTTCTCTCCGATCGGAATGCTTCGGCACGCATATTGCGACCTGACAGAGCAGAAGAGGCGACACGTTCGCTTAGCTGCTGTGGTTGGAAATCGCGAAGCTTCAATGTGATGGAGGTCAATCAACGTGCGGTGGTTATCCCAACTCATCGTGATGGGGGGCGTTATATCTGTCGTACCCATTCTGTCGCCGGAGACCGCCGAAGCACAGCAGACACGCTGCGTTGCGATCGATCTCTATTTCCATGGTGGCCAGACGGAGAGTCTCGGCTCCCAACGGATTCTCAACAAATTCGTCCGTAATCGTCGCGGCGTCTCTGTGATCGTTCACGATCTCGATGGATCGGATGCAGAGGAGTCACGAAAACGGTTGAGCTTGTTGGCTCAGCACTACCGATTTGATCCCGAGACCGTACCTGTCATCGACGCTGGTAACCGTCTGATTCTGGGCACGTCAGACTCCGACGACCTATCGGCCAAGCTGAAAGAGCTCTTACAAGTCGACGTCTATGTACGCTCGGGCTGTCCTCGACCTGCCACCCGGTCAATCTGCGAGACCGCCAAACTGTTTGCGGAACTCTTCCGGTGACACGTTGGCTTCACGAGCGAGGCGGTCCAGCGTCTGCGAGTCATTGAAGTCCGACGCGTTGAGCCGGATCATGTATTGGCGGGCGACTTCAAAAGATTCTGACTGCACGTTGACACGACGGACCGACGTCCGGTGAGTCTTCTCGTCGAGCAACTCCGTGAACGGAATGGGATGCATGCTTCCACCGACCACACTGATGAGAGCTCCGCTGCCGCCATTTCTCAGGAACTTCACAGCCGCATATCCCAGATCGCGGGTATAAGCCGCATCGAAGGGGATCGGGTCCGCACATCGCAACTCGTAACCGAGGTTCTTCGAGACGATGGTCGTCTTCAGTCCGCGGTCGTTCAGGCGATTATGGACAGTTTCCTTGAAGACGCCGCCCAGGTCGATCTCGCCGAGGCGGATGTGTCCATGCGCATCGCGTTCCAGGTTGCCATACTCACTGAGATCCTCCTCACTCATCTGGGCACCCAGTCCCTCCGCCAGAATTGCGACTCCGTAATTCTTTCCGGATGCCCGCCGTTTGAGGAGGGATCCTTCGAGAATATCGGCGACTTGTTTGACGGTAATCTGCGCATCCGTCGTTCCGAATTCCTCGGGGATGATGGTGACGGTCGCGGCTGCGGCCTTCCCGATCCCGAGCGCGAGGTGACCAGCCGTCCGCCCCATGGCGACAACGAAATACCAGCGTCCGGTCGTCCGTGCATCCTCGCTGAGAGATTGAACAATCTCCACTCCCACGGATCGGGCCGTCTCGTATCCGAATGTTGGCACAGACTCCGGCAGTGGCAAATCGTTGTCAATTGTCTTGGGAACATGTGCTGTCTTGAGTTGGCCTGCCGCGGCCGCTTCGATGCGTGACGACGTGTAGGCCGTGTCATCTCCACCAATCGTGATCACGTGGGTTACTCCGCGTTGCTTCAAGACACGGAGGACATTTTCCATATGCTGGGGGTCCTTGGTGGGATTGGCCCGTGAGGTTCGCAGGATCGACCCGCCCCTGCGTTCAACACGGGACACATCACCGATCTCCAGCGACACCAAATGCTCGTCGTCCCCCTGTGACAGCCACTGAAAGCCATCCAGAGAACCAAGGACGTCCCAACCGTGATTTCTGGCTTCGATGGTCGCAGCAGCGATCACACCATTGATGCCGGGTGCCGGGCCACCACCAACAGCCAGTGCAAGTACGTTTTTCTGTGTCATGGTCATACCGAGAATCTCACGTTGAGGAGAAGGATTCGTCGAGTCAGTCGCAGCTGGATCGAATCGACTGCAATATAGTGTCCGATGGACCGAGGTTCACCCTCGGGCATCGCAGAGATTCGCTACTCGTGTCGACAGTGAAAAGGTGGTGATTTTCGCTTCTCACGCCAATTGCCATCTCAGTGGCTCGTCGAGTAACACAATCAGTCAAGCAGAGTGCGAATCGTACCATGTGTGCGGATTTGGCACAGCCCTTCAACAATGCACACCCTTGCCAGAGGAACTTTGCGAGCACAAGAACAAGGCCTGACAGATCGGCATGGTATCTGCGTCATCGTGCGATGAGCTAGTTCGCACACAACCGTCAATGGAGCCATTCCCATGGTGACAGCATCCTCGTCTGCGAAAGATATCATGCAGGCCAACCTTGTTACGATCAGCCCATCAGACAGCCTCGGACAGGCAATGGCGTTGCTGGTAGATTGGCACGTCAGCGGGTTACCGGTCGTCGATGGGCGCGGTCATTGCGTCGGCGTTCTATCGGTCACAGATGTCATTGGGCTCGAAAATGAACAGGCACAGTCAGTTGCCAACGAAGAAGTTGGTGCCTACTTCGATCCCGACAAGCAGCGATGGCAGAATATGAGATTTGCCGGATCCATCGACGAGCTTCCCGATTTGACTGTCAATGAGGTGATGTCGGTCGATGTGGTGTCAGTGTCACCTGACACCCCGCTCCGTGAGGTGGCGGAGTTGATGGTAGAGCGTCGGGTGCACCGTGTCTTGGTGTTGGGTGACAAGCAGATTCTCCATGGGCTGATCGCGGCATTGGATCTCGTAAAGATTGTTGCCGATTCATGACAACAACCAGTGACGTCCTTTCGTCACCAGGGAAAACGACACGAGGAACATGCCTTGGAACTTCCCGAATATGTCCTGCTAGCGCTTGTAGTGATGTTGGGTGTCTTCGCCCGGCATTGGTGGCAGCGCCACAGGAATCGAACGCCGAAACAAACGCCCAATGGCGGAGACACCTCATGAGGAGTTCCAGGCGATGATCAAGATCAAGACGGTTCTTGTGCCCACGGACTTCAGTGAGTTCAGCGAGCTTGCAGCTGATTATGCCAGTGAGATCGCATCTCGTTTTGAGGCCGAAGTGCAATTACTGCATGTCCTGCAGAATCCAGTCCTCATGCTGCCTGAACCGGACGCGGGTGCCGGGTTTGTGGATATGGAGGAGCTGCGCCGGTCGACCGAAAACTCTCTGAAGGAATGGTCCAGGGATCGATGCGGGCAGGTTCTAAACATCAAATGTGAGACGAGAGTTGGGTCGCCCTTCGTCGAAATTGTCCGCTATGCCCGTGACTGCGAGATTGATTTGATCGTCATGGGTTCGCACGGCAGATCGGGGCTCGTGCACGTCTTGCTGGGAAGTGTGGCCGAGCGAGTCGTGCGGAAGGCCCCCTGTCCGGTGCTGACGGTTCGCCCCGAAGGTCATCAGTTCGTGATGCCTTGATTTATGGGCCAGCCGACATGCATACAGAGACCGAACGCCGAAGTGTGACTCGACGCGAAGTCTCTGCCTGGGCCATGTACGACTGGGCCAACAGCGCGTACTCGACCATCCTCATCACCATTCTGGTCTCTTACCTCCAGGATGATGTCTTTCCCGGTAACATCGGGATCGTACTCTATGGCTGGGGCATCGGTCTCACGATGCTCATTTCGGCCATCATGCTGCCGATCCTCGGTGCCGTCGCCGATGCTCATGCCAGCAAACGTCGCTGGCTCTTGGGAACAGCTTTCGGAGGTTCGCTGTCTCTCGTGCTTCTGTCGCTTGTGCCCTCCCATCAAACGTGGCTGGTCGCTGGACTCTTCATCACCACCAATCTCTGTTTCGAGGTTTCATTCGGCTTCTACAACGGCTTCCTGCCAGAGCTAGCGGATGAAGACCATATGGGCCGTGTTTCTGCACTTGGTTACGCACTAGGTTATCTCGGCGGTGGCCTGATGTTGCTCCTCGCGATCCTGATCCTGCTCAAGGGAGAGGGGGTGGGCCTGTCATCGGACCTCGTGTTACGAAAACGCATGGTCCTCGGGTTGACCGGTCTGTGGTGGGCCGTGTTCACCTTGCCCGTCGTGCTGTTTCTCCACGACAAGGCCGTCCCCCTCCGGCAATCACAATCGTTCGCCGACGCGGCCCGTCATGGGATTCGCGAAGTTACAACGACGCTCCGCAACGTACGGAACTATCGGATCCTGGCTCTCTTCCTCACAGCGTTTCTGATGTACAACGACGGCGTCCAAACGATGATCAGCCAAGCCTCCGTGTTCGCCATTCAAGTCCTCGACATGCAGGCGGCCGAACTGGGACAAGTGATCTTGATGATTCAGTTTATCGCACTTCCCTCAGCCTTCATTGTCGGCTGGTGCGGTGATCATTTTGGTCAGAAGAAGACACTGATGGTTTGCCTCGTGGTCTGGACCCTCATCAGCTTGTCTGCCTACTTCATCACGACCAAAACTCAGTTCTGGATCATGGCAGCCTTTGCTGCATTGGTGCTGGGGGGAACACAGACCGTCAGCCGGGCCATCATGGGGTTGATGACACCCCGGAAGCATTCGGCCGAATTCTTTGGCTTCTTCGGACTGTCAGGACGCGCGACCAGCATGCTGGGGCCAATTCTCTTCTCGACGATTCTGGCATCCACCGGCAGCCCTCACTTGGCGATCACCAGCCTGGTACTGTTCTTTGTGGTCGGGATCACGATTGTATCTTCGGTCCATGTCGACCAGGGACAGGATCAGGCTCGGCGAGAGAACAAAGCCGGAATCACACGCATGTGATCAACTGCATGGATCAATAGAGCATCGGATATTCGGTTGGTACCTGCGGCCTCAAGGTATAGCGTGACTGCAGGAATGCCACGAGGTCGATCAATTCCTGGACTCTCATCGCATCGTTGTAGTTGGCCATCTTCGATTGACCGTCGGTCGCGATGTCTTCAGGTTTGTACCCACTCGCGAGCTTGTGCGAAGGATTGATGATCGAGGTGACGAGTTCGCCATACGTGCGGATACGGGTGACCTCACCTCCGAGCGTCACTTCCGTGTCCGACTCCAACTCGATCTCCGGTAGTTCAACGCCTGAAACGTCGTGGCAGGAATGGCAGAGGAGTGCCACAAATGCTTCTTTTCCCCGTTCCACGTCCCCCTCAGGAAGAGTGAACCCTTTTCCGGATTGCGGTGGCGGATCACAGCCCAGCAGACAAGCGAGTAATGCACATGGCAGTGACCAACGGATGATGTGTTGCATGACTTTCGCCTTTCCTGTTTTGAGCAGTGTTCGCGCGATCTGGTCGAACCTCAACTTGAGGGATAGCAATTGGCGTGCCTGTGACGTCCTTCGTGACTCATCCCCGAATGGAGTCGCATGATTGCCCAAGCACGTCACGAGATTGGCAAGCTCATCGTGGTTGAGTCGATGCTGCCACAGCGATCCTCGGGTCATCCCCGCAAGGGAGGACTGCCTTCGGGACGAGAGACGAACGTGCATTTCCGCACAATCACTGAATGACCGCATAGCTCGCTCGGTTTGATGGTTACGGCAGTTGATTCAGGAGGGTTTCTTCGGCGTCTTCGTGAGTCTTCAGATGATCAAGGAACGTCTCGAACTCATCCCGTGCTTTCCCCCAGCAGTCGAACTCCGGCTGGGACTGTTGCAGCCGAGAGATCAGTT
>JAJDEJ010000136.1 GCA_029259815.1 Planctomycetaceae bacterium
GCAAAGGGACGTTGCAGCCGCTCGATCGCCTGCCCGATCATCTGCTTCCAGAACGACTCGACCGCAGGATCACGAAGCGGACGTCCCTGTGCGTCCATCACGACGAACAACAGCAGTCCCCGCTCACCGTTCGGGCGATGCAGACGAACTTCACTCATGGCACGCCCCTGCGAACCGGGGAGTGGAACGGCTTGATACGAATCAATCTGCCAACCCTGAGCCTGGTAACAGGCCGAGAGTTGATGCCAACCTTGAAACGGATAGTCAATCGACACCAGCGCCCCGTGAGACGGTCCGCGGTACGTCCAAACCTTGCTCACGTCGCTGAGCACGGGATCGTCATCCCGATGTTGAATGTCGAAATCGAGTTGAACCCAATCGCCAAGGACAAAGGGAAGGGACTCAGGTGTGAGGCTGGCGATGGCCGCAGGCACTTCGATACTCAGTGTCTCCGATTTGAGAGCGTTGACCTGCCAGAGCACCGCCAAAGCAGAAAAGCCGGCAACCACAAGAGGAATCGCACGAGTGATTCGGGGAGCCGAGACGGAGACTTCGGGAATTGAGACGTCTTGAGTCTCACTCGATCGCTGTCGTGACTTCGTGCCGTTCCACCTCTGCACGAATGGGTTCCTTTCCTGCTTCCAATAGGTCACCTTGTGCGGATCAATGGGGTCCAGAAAGAACCGCAGCATCTGATCGGTGAATGCCAGAAAGATCACCGCGATGAAAAATGTCGCAAGTCCGGTCGCTGAATGAACCCAACCCGCACTCAAGTCAATCTCAAAGTTCTCGAAGGCGATGATCGTCACTGCGATGCGGACCAGGTTCATGAAGCACGCCCAGAAAATTGAGCTGACCATCAACAACCCTCCGCGGAGCCGTGGAGTCTGCATCCAGACAGCATAGAAGGCGGCAGCCGTCAGCAGGGCGAACACGGAATGAATGCCACTACAGGCTTCCTCGACAAGAAACCGCCGTTGTGGGACAACAAGGACGTTGCCCTCCATGAGGTGCATCACGCCCAGTCTCTCCAACACCATGCTCGCCACGCGGGAGGTTTCGAGTTGCAACCGTGTAATGAGCGTGAGATCCAGATGCAGCGGCGGGCGGATCATCAAAAATGTGAGAGCCCACGCAGGCATCAATGCCTTCCAGTGACTTCCAGCGAGCGAATGCAGAAACAGGCCCAGAGAGATGACCAGCGACACCATCGCCGCCCACGGCGAACAGAACAGAGACGCGACCGCCAGCATTGCACACACGATCAGCAGACGACTGACCGGCACGCCCGCTTGCAGACTCACCAGGATTTCATCGCGGGAAATCTCCTTCAACCGCAACGAGAACAACACGCAGATACCAATAACCAGCAATGGCACGAACTCGTAGTGCTCGAACAGCATCAGCCGACGGAAGTACGTCAGCACTAAGGGCACATGACCCAGCAATAACGCTGCGGCGGCGGTCAGTCCAAAGAGAAGTGACGAGTTTCGCTCGGCTGATAAAACCGACGACAATCTGGCGGCTTGCTGACCGCTCGTAATCCTTGTGGACATAGAAACTGTGGCTCCCATCCTTCACCGTGGCCCGGCGCTCACGAATACTCCATCACGACCAGCTTACAACGTAGCGTTCGGGAGGAAGACAACTCAAGCATGGAAGGACACCTCCCCAGAGAGATCATCCCAATTCAGTTCGCAACAAGCAGTGTCGACCAGCCAAGCGGACCTTCCACTCCGCCGGGGTCCTCGAAGCGAAACTCCCTGATCTGCAATACGTTAAACAGTCCGCCCAACTCGCTCCGCAAGTCGTCTTCCGTCACTCGCGGAGGGCCGTGTTCGGTTTGTTCATTGGCATTCCCCGCCAGGATGAGCACTCTGGAACCAGCTTGCGTCGTGTTCTCCAGTGTCTGCAGGTAACTGTCCAGATCGATCCGGCGACAGCAGTGATAGCACCCACGATCGAAGACGAAGTCAAACGGCTTCATCCCCTGCCCAAAGTTCTGCACATCAGCTTCGATCCACTCGACGTTCACTCCAGTCGCCGCAGCCTTCTGTTTCCCAGCAGCGAGGGCCAGCGGTGAACAGTCAACAGCGGTCACATCGAACCCTCGTTCGGCTAGGGCGACTGCATTCGTTCCAGTCCCGCAACCCAACTCGAGAGCGCGACCCAGTGAGACATCCTGTTCATCCAACACGCGCAAGAGTTCACGCGACGGCAGCCCTGAATCCCAGGGTGTGTCGCCAGTTTCGTACTTGTGGTTCCAGTCACGGTCTGTGTGGGCGTTGATCATGGTTCGGTTGATCGTCGATGATGAGTGATGATTGACAGGTTGACTCTCAGTTATGCAGACAAGGCGGGAGGGGGAGACAAGAAGAACAGACACCCCTCTCCTTGTTTCCTTATCACCCCCTCTCCTGGTCCGGCTCGTTCACTTCTCCGGCAACCGCACGACACCGTCCCAATTCGGCGGGGCGATGCGGTTGTGCTCAGCGATGCGAAGGGTGAGAAAATCTTGAGCACGGTCCGAGGGGGGCATACCGTGTAAATGGTGATACGCTTCGTCCCAATGACCGGCGATGAACGCTTCGACCCCCTGCTCGTATTGGCGAATGTGCTCGGCTGTGAGATCGGGCCGTTCGTCGATGGCCGGAAGTAGCTCATGGACATCGAGAGGCGTCTCCAATCCGACCGGTAGCACGCGACCGAGTTTGCGGATGCGACCGTCCTCGGGGCTCATCCGACATCTAACGACCTCTGAGGTCGACTCATCAAGGAGGATCGGTACCCGCAGCTGTTTGGTCATTGTCTCCAGTCGACTCGCCAGATTGACCACCGGCCCGAAGACGGTCACGCTCACACGATCACTGGTGCCGATCTTGCCGGCGACAGCTCGTCCGCGTGCAATGCCGATGCCCACGCGGAAGTCGCTCAAGGCGTGTCCGGGAGTCTGTGCTGTCTCTGCAAATGCACGGCGAATGGCGAGCGCCGCCCGGCACGCGTTCAATGGTGCCTCCTCGGAAGGGAAGGGCCAACCCCAGAAGCCGAGCACCGCATCACCCAGGAAGTCCCCTGTCACGCCGCCGTATTCAAGCACCCGTCCCGACATGACCTCCAAAGCCTTGCTGACTCGATCGAGCAGTCCCAGCAGATCATCACCCGCCTCTTCCGCGCGATGACTGAATCCGCGCAAGTCACAAAAGAGCACGGTGACATCGCACTCCCTTGGCTCCAGGAAGTCGGAGTTGAGCCCGACGCGACTGCCCTGTTGTTCGAGTGCGGCCAGAATGGGCGGTGAGAGAAACTGACGTAGCACAGACAGGTCGCCTTCCACATGATTGACGCGTTCGACCGCGCTGATGATTTCCGCCACCAACTCCGCAAACTTGACATCCGCCTGCAGGACAGAAGGCCCCAGCGACCCCGTAGCCCGCTCGACAAGTGATCGAGGCTCCGATCGACCGGCGACGTATAACCCCCACGGACCGTTTTGATCCTCGTTGACGAACGTGCAGAACGCCCAGTCGAAGTCGGCCGTCGCAGTGAAGACGGAGTCGGTCGGATCGCCGCTCTCCCACGTGTGCAGCACTGTCTGTTGGCGTCTGAGCAGAGCCTCAGTCACAAGGCGTCCGCTTGGACGGAATGAACCAGCGGTTTCCTGACGGCGATCCCACTGGATCAACTTGACAGCCCCCCCTTCATCGATTCGCACAAGGGCCGCTGCGTCGGCTGTGCGAATACCAGCCAACATCAGACTGACAAGTCGCGAGTCCCGCTCACTCAAACTGCCCGCTCCCCAAATCACTTCCGGTAATTTGGAGAGTACGTCGATCCGCCGGTCCGCATCTTCGAACCGCACCTGACGCAGTTGCCCCGGGGCAAAGGTAACTTCCTCCAAGAGCTCATCCGCGGGAGACTCATCGCTGACGGTCAACTCGGCGACTTGGAACACAGTACGGCCAATGACGAACCGATCTCCTGATACAAGTCTGCATGATGTTGTCGGCTCACCCCCGACGAAGACCGGATTGCGGGCTGCATCCAACTGACTGAGTACGACATGCGTGCCATCGGGAGTCAGCTCGAGATGGACACGTGAGAGCTGCGGCTCCCACGGAATGACAAGGTCGGCTGCGGCACTTCGCCCCAGACGAAATGTTTCACTCGGCGCGAGCACAAACCGAAAACGCTGACGCGGCTCCGATCCCTCAGCGATCAATTCAAACACGGCGGGGGGTCTCGCGTCTCGGCTAGGCGGAGGCTCGATGGATGAGATACCACAGAATACCAAGCATCACGCTAAACACCACCAGTGTCCACATGCCGTACTGCCAGAAGACACTGTGCAGTGCATTGAACGGCTCCAACGCCTGCTGACGGCTTTCCTGGACGATGGCGACCCATCCTGTTTTCTTCACTGGTGCAAACGCGGCCAACCATTGACCGTCATATCGCGAGTCGAGCCCCGCCTCTGCAATGGGGTCGCGAAAGTCTGCACTGCTCTTTGAATGACAGATCTCGTCCATCGTTTCTTTCGACAGCCGCAGTTTTCGTTCGATGTCAACATCTGTCATGCTCTGCATGGCCTGCCGCGTCATCCAGTGATGGTCAAGGAGAAATCCTCGTTCCTCACGAATGTCGACGAGCGAGAGGAAACGACTTGCATCACTCTGGGATTGATCCTCAGCCTTCCCCTGAATCCGAGCCTCCCAACCAGAGAGCAGGTCCGGGAGGTCGATTGTTCGAGCGAGGATGCCGATCACCTTCTCGTGAGCCTCATCCCAAACAGGCACGGCGATCGCGACCATGTATTGATGTGTCGCGTTGGACCGGAACGCTGTCGAAATGCCCGGCCCTGTCCGAGGACCAATGTCATCCGGGATTTCCTCCGGGGAGTATTCTTCCACTCCTCCATGAAAATACGACCGCCAGGCAAAGTTCTTGCCCATCGTATCGTCCTTCAGTGAAGGGAGCGGGACCCGTGCGATTTGATCCCCCTTGGCATCGGTGAGGAACCAACTTCGATCGACCGTGCGGTCGGCCTCCTTCAACCGTTCTTCGCGAAACGATTGCCATTCATTCAAGGGAGACTTCAAGTCTCGCCACTGATCTCGCGGAGTCTCAGCGGTAAGGCGAATGAACTGCCGTATTGCCGGCTCGTTTGCCAGTCTCTCAAGTTCAGTCTGCCGAGTGAGCAAGTCAGCCTCGACTCCATGGGCCAGAACACTGGCAGCGACCTCGTCTCCTTCCAGTAATCCTCCGATCAAGTCACTGTTGGAAGCTTCCACAGCAGCCGGAATCGCGCTTTGTGCAATCCAGTACATGGCCAGCAGAAAAAGAATCGGCCCCAGGAAGCCCAGAATCGTCAGTGGCCGCTTGGCCCGTGCCTGATCACGTCGCTCCAGTTCGTCGAGAACTGCCTGGGCGTTGGGGAAGCGTCGTTGTGGGTCCGCATCAAGACACCGATCTATGATGTCTGCCAGTTGACGATCGACCCCCGGTAACTTCCGATGTTCTTCGGGACGTGGATTCGTCTCGATGATTTGCTGATACGCGGCGAGTCGTTCGGTCAACGATGACGCTTCGCGAATTCGAGCTTCGTTCTGCTCATTTCTGTAGGGCGCGCGGCCACACAGCGTGTGATAGAGCAGGGACCCCAACGCGTACACGTCCCAGCGGGCATCAGGAATCGCCTGCAGGTCGGCTTGCTCCGGTGCCATATAGAACATGGTCCCCAGCGCAGGGCTTTGATCGTCCGACAATCGTGATTGCCCAAAATCACCCAGACGGGCCGCGTCGTTGCCGTCGAGTAGCACGTTCGCCGGTTTGACATCGCAGTGGAGAATGCCGCTGCTGTGAGCATGCACCAGCGCCCGCGCCACTGTCTTGGTCACCTGCACCGCTTCCTCGACGGGCAACGTCGTTTCCTTCAGTCTCGCCGCCAGTGACCCGTTCTCCAAATACTCCATGACGAAGTACGGGGGGTCGTGATTCCAACCCACATCGAGCAATCCCACGATGTCGCGGGACGTGTACAACACGGCCAGCTTTTCGACTTCGCGGCTGAGAAGCGTCCAGTCGAGACCCCGGCGGTGAGAGTAGAATTTGATGGCCACCTGTCGCCCGGTGTTGATCTCGCGAGCCAGCCACACCGATCCGTACGACCCGACTCCCAGGCAACGGAGAATCTCGAATCCGGGCACCTGTGACGGCGGCGAGACGACGTGCTGGCTCAACTGCCGCGAGTACTCGCGCGCCGCTTCGTCCTGCAACTCTGTCCCATCGTCCGCTTGCGGAACAGGTGTGTCATGTGTGTCCGTAGACGTACTCATCGACCGCTCAGAGTGAGTTTCAAACTCCGCGAATCCTCTGTCTGTAGTGTACGCAGTCCACCCGCAAATTGCGCCTCATTTGACTGCTGAGAGCCTTGCAAGACAGACATCCAGTTGATTGTGACGCAGTCGCTAATCCGCTACAATTTCGACAGGTGAGGGGGACCTGTTTTCCCCCGTAAAACAAGAGGTTTTGACCTCTCATCCTTCAGGGAGAACGGAGTTGCCCACGCTTTGCAGTCCGCTGCC
>JAJDEJ010000137.1 GCA_029259815.1 Planctomycetaceae bacterium
GGCAACCATCATTCCACCAGCGACAAGTGACAGAGCAGCGATTGTTTTGAGAGTCTTCATGGTCAGGTCCCTTTTTTCTCAGTGTTGAGGTTTGTTTGTGTGTTGTGGTTTGTTCCACACTCCTCAAGGCGGAGAACGAGGAGATGTGTTACAGGTGCCGAGTAAGAAAATCGCCAATCGTGAGGAGTCGGGCGTATCCGTTCGTGGTGTGGGAGTAAGTGCTCAGCGATTGTGCGTCGCGACACCCTCTCCCCTTGAGGGAGAGGGATAAACTGTGCCCCACCAATGAGCGGATGTACCCTGAGGTGACTGACGATCCGCGTTCTCGCCCCGAGACTTTGAAGATCTGGTATGATGGTCACGCACGATACCAGAACGTGCCGAGATCGTGCGGGCTGACATTACTCTCTGCAGGAGGTCTGCCATGACCATGCGAGTCAGACGGCGAGATGTGTTGATCGGAGGAGCGGTGGCAGGTGTCGCTTGGGGGTTGGGAGACATCGCCTTTCTCCACGGTCTGCGACCGGTCTCCGCTGCCGAGACGGACCTTGATCCGAAAGTGGTGCGGCTCGATCCGAGCATTGAGCCGATCGTCAGACTGCTGGAGGAGACGCCTCGCGAACGTCTGCTGGAGGAAGTGGCCGACCGGATTCGCAAAGGGTTGAGCTATCGTGAGGTGCTCGCGGCGCTGCTCTTGGCGGGTGTGCGAAATGTGGAGCCGCGGCCTTCGGTCGGGTTCAAGTTTCATGCCGTGTTGGTGGTCAACTCGGCCCACATTGCGAGTCTGGCTTCCCCGCCCGAACACCGCTGGCTGCCGATCTTCTGGGCATTGGACTACTTCAAGAATTCACAAGCTCGTGATGAGCAAGAGCGTGGCTGGACAATGCCTCCGGTTGACGAGGCTGCTGTGCCGCCCGCTCACAAGGCTCACGAGGCGTTCGTCACCGCGATGAACAACTGGGACGAGTCTGCCGCCGATGCGGCTGTTGCCGGTCTCGCGCGGACGGCGGGAGCCAATGAGATCTACGAGTTGTTCTTCCGCTATGGTGCGAGAGATTTTCGTTCAATCGGTCACAAGGCCATCTTCGTCGCCAACAGTTGGCGGACATTGCAGTCAATCGGTTGGCAACACGCGGAGCCGGTCCTACGGTCACTCGCATACGCACTGCTGAATCACGATGGTACTAATCCAGCGGAGCGTGATGACGAAGCGGACCGGGCGGGCCGTCGCAACAGCGAACTCGTGTCGACGATTCGCGAGAATTGGCTCGATGGTCAGTTGGACGATGGAGCCGTTCAGGAGTTGCTCGCGACCATGCGGACGAGTTCCAGCGAAGACGTCTGTGACCAGGTGATCTCGCTGATCAACAGTGGCGTCTCGCCCCAGTCAATCTGGGATGCCCAATTCGTGTTCGCCGGCGAACTGCTTATGCGACAACCCGGGATCATCGCTCTGCACTCGGTGACGACCTCCAATGCAACACGGTTTGCCTGGCAGGCCAGCGGCAACGACGAGACGCGGCGTCTCCTGCTACTTCAGAACGCGGCGTTCCTGCCGATGTTCCGCGACGCGATGCCAGGTCGTGGGGATGTCAACGATCTCACGATCGATGCCCTCGCGACAGGGACAACAGCCGAAGGCGATCAGTTGGAGGTCGATGAGCTGTTCGCCGAACTCAGCCGCGATTCGATGTCGGCCGCTCGAAAGGTGAAGTCGTTTCTGCGGAGTCCGGGGGCGGCCCGAGAATTGATCGATGCGGCACGCCTACTCGTGTTCCTCAAGGGCAACGACGCCCATGACTACAAGTTCAGCTCGGCCGTGCTGGAGGACTATTTTCATGTGTCCCCCCAGTGGCGGGACACATTTCTGGCGTCGAACGTCTTTCAACTGCAGGGAGCCGAACAGCCGGATAATGACCTCGTTCAACGGACACGTGCCGCACTGGGCTGAGTGTTTCGGCGGCCGCTCGAACCATCCACTCAGCGAAATGGCCGGGTGAGAGTGAGCGTGCTACACTCTCGGACGATTGATTGATCGTGACTTGCTGCGAATAATTCTCCGGTTTATGTAATTGGCGTACTGAGGTCCAATGCAGATTCGAGTGCTCAAATCCAAGTTGCACATGGCGACGGTCTCGCAGACCGAGCTGACTTACCATGGCAGCATCACCATCGACGAAGACCTCATGAAGGCGGCCGGCCTGAGAGAGTACGAAGTCGTCCTGATCGGTAATTGCTCAACAGGGCAACGAGCGGAAACGTACGTCATCCGTGGTGAGCCCGGCAGTGGTGCGATGCAGATGAATGGTGCCATGGCTCGCATTGCTCAACCCGGTGATCGCATTATCGTGTTGGCGTTCGCTTTCGCCGATCCCGAAGAGGCAGAGACGATCAAGCCGAAGGTCGCGGTGCTCGACGAGCAAAATGCGATTGTTGAGCAGTGGGAAGGATGAGGTCGAAAGAGCGCAGCGACGTCCTTCGTCGATCAGAATTCGGAGACGACCTCTCCACCGCTTCGAGTGCCAAGGTCGCGCCATAGCTGTGCGTCGATGTTTTCACTGACGCCTCGGACTGAACCGTCCATGAGTGCCACGTGGACGATGCCGGTGTGATAGCTGCGAGCCGTGATCGCACCATACGCGACACGTGTCGCATGGGTGCCTTCTCGAAAAGAGATGTAGTCGATGTCGTAGGTCGCTCCGCCCGTGTCGTAAGGCACGACTGTGTTCGGAGTGAAGGTGGAGGTGAACCCGCTTTGTTGACTGAGTCCGTCCGCCCATTCGGTTTGCCCTGTATTGCTCATGAGCGTTGGTCCCATGTTGATGTCTCCCGCCGCAGCGGTGAACCCGATTGCGAAGTCGGGTGTGGTGGGAGGAGTCGCTCCAGGATCCTCATTGGTGTTTCGCAAGTATGATGTGTATGCCTTCACCTCAGCTGCCATGAATGTGTTGCTGGTTCCGTCCCGGAAGTGCGCGACAGTAAAATTGCTGTTCGGATGAAACGCGCCGTCTCCTCCGCTTCCATCATTTGGGTCCCAGACCTTCCAAGTCCCCATGTTGACCGCGTAGTTGGCGGGGTAGTCTCGCGGCACGCCAGAGGAATTGACCCGCGTGACATCATTAATCTCGCTGGGGCAGAGGAACGTGGAGACTCGTGTCGTCGCGACATCAAGCTGCAAGCTGTACGCCGAATTCCAGTTGATGAGGTCTTGAAGGTTGGCCTGCTCAACGAACGGCAGGATGCGAGCACGAACCGACCATTGGCCACCCACCGTCCCAGTTACCCCCGGGACAACACAATAACTTGGCGGGAACTTCGAGTAGCTGTCCAGGTAGTTGTGAAGAGCCAGTCCGAACTGACGAAGATTGTTGCGGCATGAGGTGCGGCGAGCCGCCTCGCGGGCTTGCTGCACGGCCGGCAGCAGTAAAGCGATCAGAATGGCAATGATCGCGATGACCACGAGAAGTTCGATCAGCGTGAAGGCGCGTCGTTGAGGGATGCTTCGACATTGTGTAATGGGATCCATGAGCGCTCTAGCCTCTATCTCGTGGTTGTTCGCTTGCAGCTTTCGTCAGCAAGTCTTTTGGCAGCTTACACAAATATTTTGAATTGTCAAATAATATATTTTGAATAACAAAAACTCCATGTCGGCGTTATACAAACATCAAAATTGTGGAAGGCTCTTCGTTGACCTCAAGAGCAAGTCAGGCTGGTGGGCCACCGGCGGCGGTAGGCGGAGAGAACGCAGAGAGTCTCAGGTGTAAGACCGACTGGAGAATGGAATCGTTTCCCAGTCGAATCGTGGTCGCACGACACCGATCCATTCGCCGTGGAAGGGGATGTGTCGCGGTCCGTCCTGGACGTCGAACATCAGGATGTCTTCGATGTTGACCTGTGGTTGCAGGTTGCAAACGAGGGCGAGCCGCAGCCGGTAGACTCCATCGTTCAAGAAGTTGCCCGGGATGTGCAGTCGGGCTGTGTAGCAACCTGGGGGGGATTCGTCCGTGGGGGAAACCGCGTTGAAGGCACAGACTCCGTCGCTCGTGTAGAGCATCGCACTCAGGTTGAGGGAACCCGAATTCGCGAAGCGTTCGTAGTCGACCTCGATGGTGAAGGGCGTGTCGGTGGCGAGCAGGTCAGTCTGCTGTTCGGGCACAATACGGACGGCGTCCAGACGGATCTTGTCGGTTGTCGGGGCAGAGTCGATGGGCCATTGACGAGTCATCGCCGACTCCAAGGCGACCGTGAGGTATTGGGCGACGGTTTCCTTCACTGCCCCGTCTGTTTTGACTTGCCCCCGTTCGAGCCAGATGGCACGCGAGCACAGGCCGGAGATGGCCGTCATATTGTGACTGACGAACAGCACCGTGCGACCAGACTTCGAGACGTCACCCATTTTGCCGAGGCACTTTTGTTGAAAGCGGGCGTCTCCGACGGCCAGGACTTCGTCGACCACCAGGATTTCCGGCTCCAGATGTGCGGCGACCGCGAAGGCGAGGCGGACGTACATGCCGCTGGAGTAGCGCTTCACGGGCGTGTCGAGGAATTCGTCGACCTCAGCGAATGCCACGATCTCGTCAAACTTGCGGCGGACCTCGCCGCGCGTCATGCCTAAGACAGAGCCGTTCAGAAAAATGTTCTCACGACCAGTCAACTCCGGGTGAAAGCCAGTGCCGACTTCCAGCAAACTGCCGACTCGCCCAGCGACTCCCACGCGGCCCCTCGTTGGTCGAGTAATGTGCGAGAGAACTTTCAGCAACGTACTCTTGCCGGCTCCATTGCGACCGATGATGCCCAGCACTTCTCCCTGATGCACCTCGAACGAGACGTCTTTCAGTGCCCAGATGTCGTGAGTGGAGGCGGGATCCGCGGCTTCACGCCCGAGCCAGCTCAGCGGAGTTTGCACCAGAGATCGCCCAGCATCCAACAACGTCTCGGAGAATCGCATGTACGAGAACCGCGTTCCCAGGTGGAACTGCTTCGAGACGTGATCGACATGGATGGCGAGGTCGGTCATGAGTCAGATCCGGTCTGCAATCCAGTCTTCAACACGGCGAAAGTACCAGAGTCCGCAGAGCAGAATGGTAAATGTTACGGCAATCGAAAGTGTCAGCATCCGCACAGAAGGTGCCTCTGTGCCAAGAAGTGCCCAGCGAAAACCCGCGATGATGCCGACCATGGGATTCAGTTCGTACCACCACCAGTCACTCATGTCATGCTGGGCAGGATCGTACGCCACGGGGCTGGCGAAGAATCCAACCTGCACGAGGAACGGCACGACGTAGCCGATGTCACGGTAAAGGGCATTGAGGGCTGAGAGGAAAACTGCAGTTCCGATGGCGAGCAAGATCGTGAGAGCCACGAACGCGATCACAGCCGGTGACTGTGGGGCGGGGACGAACCCGTACCAAGCCATCAATATCAGGATGACGCCAAAGCTGATTGTCAACTCCAGCAATCCGCACAGCACGCTCGCTGTCGGCAACAGCATGCGAGGAAAATACACCTTGGTGACCAATTGGCGATTTGTCACCAAGGTCTGACTGCCATCACGCATCGAGAGTGCAAGCAACTGCCAGGGCATCCAACCGCAGAAGAAGGTGAGCGCATAGGGGATGCCGGGAACAGCTGGCTGGTGCTTCAATATCGTAAAGATTGTCTGGAAGACCAGAAACATGATCACCGGCTGCAGGACCACCCATGCGACCCCAATAACGGCTTGCCGATACCGGACCTTGACTTCTCGGGCGGCCAGCACGATCGCTAACTCGCGGTAGGCCCACAGTTCTCGAAGATCGATCAGCCGCCAACCGGGTGCCGCCTCGAAGTATTGCATGATGCGGCGAGCAGGAGCGTGCGGTCCGCCAGACTCAGCCGTCGACTGTGACTCACCGCTCTCTGGCGCGGGCATTTCATGGCCGGCGGCGGGAAGTGAGGTCGGCATGGACGATGATGGTCAAGAGATCAAGTAAGTGGCGTTCCGCTGAGTCGATGGGGGACTCACTCCTCACGGTGACGATATCCCATCTCAGAAGTGTGGTCTATGCCCGAATGAAGTCTTGCAGCGGTTGCGAGGATTCTGCAGAGGAACGACGTGACGGTTGAATCGAAAGCACGTGTCTTGCTGTTGGTGTTGCGGGACGTGTTGATAATTCGGTGTCATTGTTCGGGTTGTGGGGGCCTTGAGATGTCTCATCAGGCTGCGCAGGTTCTTCGCACCGCCGCAGGATAACCATGAAGAAGTGGTCAATGGGAATCACATCCGGCAGCTCGGATGAGGTGAGCTATGTTTCAGGTCAGACAGCGATTCCGTTGTCTGCCCAATGTATTTGATCCGATCTCGATTCGCCGAGAGTGAGTCCACCATGTCAACTGTGACGTCAAACACGACCTTAACTCCCCTCACATCCGCTCAGGTGCTTGATCTGCCTCAGTTGTTGGAGCGGTGCCTGGGTGATCTCGCTTTTGCAGAGCGTTGTCTGGTCAAATTTCAACAACGGCTGCAGGCGGATGTCGAACAACTCCAGGAGTCTGTCAATGCCGGCGACACGTTCGAAGTCGCCCGGATCGCGCATCTGATCAAAGGCTCGGCCGCGACCGTCGCCGCGATGCCTCTTGCCGAAACGGCAAACGCCGTGGAGGCTGCGGCTCGCCAAGAAGTCTCTTGCGATGCCGAACTTGTGACAGCGACGGAAGTCTTCGTGAAGGAAGTCAAACGATTCATGGACGTTGTCCCGATGTTCAGCACGATCGGATGAACCACGGCTCACTTCTGAGCGGTGTCAGACGACATCGCTTCAAATATCCCTCATCACTTTTTCGGAAACTGAGATGCGAATTCTTGTTGTCGAAGATGATTGGATCACGGCACAGATGTTAACGCACGCTTTGGAGGCGTTCGGATACTCTGTGACAGTGGCTGAGGATGGTGACGAGGCTTACCAGTACGTCCGCTCGGGCGAGTTTCGGCTGGTCGTGACCGACTGGGAGATGCCCGGAATGTCGGGACTCGAGCTGTGTCAACGCATTCGCAGTCGCTCGTCCGGCGGTTATGTCTATGTCATCCTGCTGACATCTTACACTGGCGTCGAAAACGTCGTCCGCGGGCTCGATGCGGGTGCTGATGAGTACCTCACCAAGCCTTTCACGACCGAGGAACTCGCAATGCGGCTGCGAGTGGGAGAACGGATTCTGTCGCTGGAGAGTCGCGACATGACCATCTTCGCCTTGGCGAAGCTTGCCGAATCACGTGACTCAGAAACCGGCGAACATCTTGAACGCATGCGGGAATACTGCCGAATTCTTGCAGAAGAGTTGTCGACGCATCCTCGGTATCGTGAGATTGTCGACGGAGAGTATGTCGCTCAAATGTACCTCACCAGTCCTTTGCATGACATTGGCAAGGTCGGGATTCCCGACAGCATTCTGTTGAAGCCGGGTAAACTCACCTCGAAAGAATTTGAGATCATGAAGGAGCATGCCCTCATTGGCGGGCGCACGCTGCAGTCAGTCGCCGAGCAACATCCGGAAGCCTCCTACCTCCGGATGGCTCGCGACATCGCCCTCACCCATCACGAACGGGTTGATGGAGGAGGGTATCCTGTTGGTCTTCGTGGAGAGAGCATTCCACTCTGCGGTCGCATTGCAGCCTTGGCCGACGTCTACGACGCATTGACCAGCAAACGGGTCTACAAGGACGCATACGATCACGCAATTGCTAAGGAAATCATCCTCTCTGAACGCCATCAACACTTTGACAGCGACATCGTTGATGCATTCATCAGTCGCGAGGAAGACTTTCTTTCCGTCAGTCAACGATATCAATCGGAAGTTGTTGAATCGATCACGAACGAATCCCTGCTCACGAACGCCTGAATCCCCTTTCTCCATCAAACCAGAATTTCGTGCAGTCCGAGTCTCTTAACGCCGCAACTGTTGGGCCGTTCCCACGTGGGAACGGTATCCTGACGAGGCGGGAGCAGGGACTGACTCGTTGGCACGATCAACTCGGTCTGGTGTCTCCGTGACTTGATCCGGTCGAGCGATGAAATTCATGATGACGCCGTCATCGTCTCGATGCACGTCGATGGATGACATGTCATATCCTGCCTCTGCATACAAATTCAGGCAGTCTTCTTCGGTCCGCTGATAGAAATTCCAGTCGACCAGCCATTGATAGACCGCGGCGTTGTAGAGCAGTCGGTCTTTGAAGGCGACGTAGACCACACCACCTTCAGCGAGCGACTCCCGCCAGCCTTGCAGAAGGCGGATCATGTACTCGTCCGGGATGTAGTCGCAGAGTCCGACACTGTAAATGATATCCGAACGACCGAACTTGCTGATCGTCGCCTTCGATGACGACATTCTGAGAGCGTTGTAGCACACACACTCGAAGTCAGGATCGACTCCCGGTTGGTCGGCGACGTGGGACCGAACGTGATCGAGGGCCTGCTCATCCATGTCGATGCACTTGAGAGACACCGTCTGTCCATCGGTGTCGAAGCCATCGGCATACTCGCGGGCAGGGCCGCAGGCGACATTCAGAATTGACAGCTCCGACTTCCGTCTCAGGATTTCCGCTGTCAGGAAACGACGAGCCCCCGCTAATCGTGTCCGGACACCGTGTGCAAGAGCACGGTTGAGAAAATACAGATCAAGGTATCCGCCGATGCCGCGGCTTTTGGGCACATTGTCATAGATGGCCGACAGCAGCACGTAATCGCCGGGATAGCCGCGAGGCTTGGTCAACGCACGCTCCATGAACCAGCTCTGATCTAACCAGGGTTTGATGGCATCACGGAATCGCGTCTTTGTCTCTGCGAGAAGTTCCTCGTCCTGTCCAATAGATCGCTCCAGCTCCGACGCAGCGGCCACCGCCTGCGTCAGGGCCTCAGTCAGACGGACAAGGAACTCATCATCCTGTGGTTCCGCAGTTGACTCAATCTCTTGGGCCAGTTGTTGAAGTTCGTTTGTCAGGTTTGCGACGTCGTGCTGCCAGAAGTATTCGAGGTCAACTTTCATGGTTCACACATCCCGGGGAAAAAACGAGGATCGGCCCTATCCCGTCGTACAAGTGCGAGAATGGCGACGAGTGAAACAATTCACAAAGCCATCACAACGCAGGGAATGACGTGAGGCATGCTAAGAGCGATGTTGCGATTTCTCTACAAGAATTCATCGCAAGTCCTGTTGAATCGCAGAATTCGCGATGCAGCGACTGAACACGGTCCCTAAGAGCGGTAGACTGCCGAAGCCTTAAAGACTGCCCTCGTAGACGAGTTAGACAGTTTTCGTCCCGCGTTTGAGGCGACACTTCTCGACGTTGAGTGATTGTACTTCGTCAAGCTGCGGAGCAACAACTGGATAACCCCTGTCATCCGACGAGTCGCGTCAACACTCATCTTCGTAATCCCACTCCCAACATTGGACGGACATGATTTCGGCAAGTCCGAAGTGTGTGGTTTGTGCAACGTCGTTGCCGTTTGCAAGCTATTCTTCTTGGATCAGCAGAGTCGCTCGACTGACTGCTTATCTTCAGCCGTCGCCATTTCGTGTCACAGCAGCGACTGCGATTTGCCAGGGGCCTCGGAACGAGTCACTTAGCCTCTGTTTCTCGCTGCGTCATGCGACACAAACTGGATCGTTGTTCCTCGACGACAACAGTTGCCATGATCTCAAACTCGTCTCAATCATCCGTCCGAACTGCGATTGGCGAAGCTGCAGTCGAGGATGCGCGGCGATTGATGGATGACCGTTATGAGATGGGCGCAGTGCTCCACCAGACGGCCAACTCAGTGCGATTCCTCGGTCGAGATCGAGACACGTCACGACCGCTTGTCATTCGAATGACTTTGGTGGACTCATTGCCAGCCGGCAAGCTCATGCGGCTTGAACACGAGGCTGTGCTGGGCAGCTCGCTGCACAGTGAATGGTTTCCGGAAGTCCTGTTCACAGGTCGGATAGGGCACTGGCATGTCCTCGTCCGTGAGTTCGTGTCTGGAGTTCCGTTGCATGACCGTCTGGCACAGGGTCCTCTCGACAATCGTGACGCCTTGGAACTTGGTGCAGGACTGTTCGCCGCTCTTCGTGATTTACACCGTTTTGGTGTGCTCCATCACCGTGTGCGGCCCTCGAACATTATCGTAAATCAGGAAGGTCCAGTGTCGAGTGTACGACTCGTCGACTTCGGACCCCAAACTGTTGTGTTCGATGACACGACGCTGGCTGGGGCGACGGGGTCTGCCGAGGCTCTGGAGATCGCTTGCTATCTGGCCCCCGAACAAAGTGGCCTGATTGATCAGGACATTTCTGAGCCGTCTGACCTTTACGCTGCAGGCGCACTGCTGTTTCACTGCTTGCTGGGACACCCTCCGTTTACGTCAGAGACACTGAGCGCTCTGCTGATGGATCACATGACGGCACCGGTTCCCAGTTTGCAGAACGCGTCGAACGGTCGTGCTCGAGCCCTCGACGAACTGCTACAGCGAACTCTGCGAAAGGACCCCCGCGATCGATATCAGTCTGCGGAAGCTGTTCTCGCTGATCTGGAGCAGTTGATCGCAGCGTACGACAGTGGGAACAACGACCCGCAGTTGGTCATCGGTGCACAAGATCGCCGCCGTTCGTTGACAGAGCCATCGTTTGTGGCCCGGGCCCAGGAGATGGAGCGGATTGGACAGCAACTGAAGTTGGCATCGCAGGGGCAGGCCGGTGTCGTGCTTGTCGAAGGAGAATCGGGATCAGGCAAGACGCGGCTACTCGAGGAAGCCGCACGACGGGCCGCCCAACAAGGTTTTCACGTCTTCCAAGGTCGTAGCACGAACGATGTTGCCCTGGAACCTTTTCGTGTGCTGCAAGGCGTCGTCCAGGGAGTCATGTCGATTGCCAGTAAGGATCCGATGGCAGCAGAAACCCTCAGCGAGCAACTTCAAGACGAGTCGACGGTCATCTGTAAGGCCCTTCCCGGCCTGTCCCAACTGCTGAAGAGTGACGTACCCGTCGCTCGTGGCTCCGAAACATTTGCTGAAGCGCGGACCATCGAGTCGCTTGCTCGCTTGCTCGAATCCCTCGGAACCCAGGAGCAACCTGCACTTGTGATTCTGGATGATTGTCAATGGGCCGACGAACAGACACTCCGTCTGATTCGCAAGGTGCAAGAATCAAGGGACGACTCCCATCGTGTTTGCTTCGTTGAGCTGATTGTGGCATTTCGGACCGAAGAGGTTCCTGAAGACCATGCACTGAGGCAGAAGCCGGGGCACGAACATCTTCGACTGAGCGATTTATCCGAAGACGACATCTGCAAACTGGCCGAGTCGATGGCCGGCCCGTTGCCAGAGGAGGCCTTGGAGGTTGTCACGAGTCTCGCTGCGGGGAGTCCCTTCATGGCATCAGCCGTCCTTCGCGGCTTGGTGGAAACCGGTGCTCTCGTGAACACGCCTGCAGGGTGGAGCGTCGAATCACTGGCGATGGATTCGATCCATTCGTCACGTCAGGCAGGTGCCCTCCTTGCAAAACGTCTCGAGTTATTGCCGGCGGACGCACGTCTGCTGCTCTCGTGGGGAGCAGTGCTGGGGAGTGAGTTTGAGATCGAAATGGTCACGCGGCTCTCCGGGATGTCCTCATCACAGGTGATCAAAGCCATTGACGATGCACGGAACCGGCATCTCATTTGGTGTCGCCAGAATGGGAGTGAATGCTCCTTCGTTCACGATAAGATTCGCGAGTCACTCTTGGAGCATCAGGAGGAACGAGAGGAGCGACACTGCCAGGCGGCATTCGACCTGCAACGGCATGCGCCTGATCGCAACTCGGCGATTGCATTCCACTTCGATGCGGCGGGTAATCATCTCGCTGCTCTGAAATACGCACTCAAGGCGGGTGAGGAGGCGAGTGACCAACATGCGTTGGAGATCGCCGAACAGCAATACCGAATCGCCAAACGAGCCAGTCATGACGCTGATCGACAGACGCGTTTTCGGATCGAGTCTGGACTCGGCAATGTTCTGATGGTGCGTGGACGATATGCCGAAGCGGCCGAGGCCTTCGAGGCGGCCTCCCGCTTTGCCGAAGGAGTCGTCGGAAAGGCAGAGTTGCAAGGCAAACTGGCGGAACTCGCCATCAAGCGAGGCGACATGGATCAGGCCGTCCATGACTACGAAGCCGCTCTGCGATTACTCGGGACGCGCGTGCCTCGATCGCAATTCATGCTGTTGGTGATGTTTCTCATCGAAGCATGTGTTCAAGCCCTGCATACCGTCTTCCCCACAGTTCTCGTCAACCAGTATCAACGAACGCCGACCGATCAGGATCGACTCCGGATGAAGCTCCTGAGTGGGCTCAGTCATGGGTGTTGGTATTCTCGCAGCAAACTCTCAGTCTATTGGTCGCATTTGTGTGGCATGAACCTGGGCGAGCGATTCGCACCATCTCTCGAGTTGGCTCAGATCTATGCCGACCACGCGCCAGCCATGACGATCATCCCGATCCCGTTCTTCCGTCGTGGCATCCATTACGCAGAGAAGTCACTTGCGATTCGCCGAGCGTTTGGCGACCTCTGGGGACAGGGACAATCGCTGCACTACCATGGGGTCGTGCACTACGCGGCATCCCAGTACACGGAGTGTATCGAGAGATGCCGGGAGTCGATTCGCATCCTCGAGCGGCTGGGTGACTACTGGCAGGTCCACATCGCCCGTTATCAGATCGCTGCCTCCTATTACCGCCTGGGTGACATGCCGTCCGCCGTCGCAGAAGCGAGACTCAATCACGAGTCAGGGATTGAACTCGGTGATGAGCAAGCGTCGGGCATCATTCTGGATGTCTGGTCCTGGGCATCAGATGGGCACGTCCCCAAGAAACTGCTCCAGACAGAGTCTCAGCGCGTGCGTCGTGACGCACAGGGGAAGGCACAAGTCCTCGGAGCCCAGGGACATCACTCTCTGTGTGCGGATGAGCCACGTCGCGCATTGCGGACGTTCGAGGAAGCCATCCAGGTTTGCCGGGATGCCGGTGTGCAGAACGTTTACACACAGCCGTTGTACTCCTGGCGGGCGACCGCACTGCGTCAGTGGGCGCAGCAAAGTATCGCGATCACGCCATGCTTTCGTGGTGCTCTGTTGAGGCGTGCCAGCGAGGCGGCCAGAGAGGCATTGCACCATGCCCGCTTCTACCAAAACGAAAAAGCTCATGCACTTCGAGAACTCGGTCTGATTCTTGCGATGCAGGGACGAGTTCGACGTGCGTTTGCCTGTCTCGACCGGAGTCTGATCGTGGCAAGGACATTGGGCGCACGATACGAATATGCGAAGACAGCTGTCGCCCGAGCCAGGCTGTGCCAAGAATTTGGCGATCACAATGCGAACGAGCAGTTACAGGAAGCAGAACGATTATTTGCGGAATTGTCACCTGCCCTGAAGCAGACTCAACAGGACGAGAGTGATGCCGGGCGACTCAGCCTGTCGTTGGTCGACCGATTTGGAACCTTGCTGGATTCTGGACGAAAGATCGCCTCTGCTCTGTCGACTTCTGTGATTTTTGAGGAGACTCGTTCAGCGGCTTTGCAACTCCTGCGCGGTGAAAGCTGTTCTCTGCTCAACGTGCTGGAAACAGAGGACGGTCTCTCTTACAAGCCGATGGAGGCACATGCGACTCAGGCCTACAACCAATCGCTCCTCGACGAGGCAGTTGAAAGAGTTGCTGCCGTATCGAGCGGAAGTGATTCAAACACGAATCCACTCATTCAAGTTGATGAGACGACTCAACGGTCAGTGCTGTGCGCTCCCATCCTCGTACGAGGTAGAGTGGTGGCATGCCTCTATGTGTCCCATGCGAACGTCAGGGGTCTGTTCGGCCCGACCGAAGAGCGTCTTGCAGATTTTATTACTACGATCGCAGGCGCCGCTTTGGAGAATGCAGAGGGTTTTTCAGAACTCCAACAGTTGAATGCAACACTCGAACAACGAGTCGAGGAGCGGACGAAGGTCGTCGAATTGCGGGCACGCGAGTTGTCCGCCACCAACGAGAAACTGGAACACACCGCCCAGCGGCTTCGTCAGGCCAAGAGTGAACTCATCTTGTCGAAGAGGCAGGTCGAGATCGCGAGTGAAGCCAAAAGCCGATTCCTCGCCGCCATGAGTCATGAGGTGCGCACGCCGATGAACGGGATCATCGGCATGGCCGAGTTGGCTCTGCGTACGCCGCTCAGTGACCAACAGCGGAACTATCTCACCATCCTGAATGACTCAGCGGGGTCATTGCTGGAACTGCTCAACGACGTCCTTGATTTCTCGAAGATCGAAGCTGGCAAGCTGTCGCTCGAGCAAGTTCCGCTGGAGTTGCACGATCTTCTGGCCGGATGTGTCCGCATGTTTACTGGTCGTGCAGCTGAAAAGGGACTGGACCTCATTTGTCATATCGCCTCGGATGTCCCACAAACTGTGATGGGTGACCCTTGTCGACTGCGTCAAATCCTGATGAACCTGCTGGGCAATGCCATTAAGTTTACAGAGGAGGGCGAGGTCGTTTTGCACGTTCGATGCGACGAGGAAGCCACTGCAACGGGCGGCAAACGGTCTCTGCGATTCCTCGTGAAAGACACGGGCATCGGGATCTCGCCGGAGAATCAGAAGTTGATCTTCAACGCTTTCGATCAGGGAGACACGTCAGTCGCTCGTCAACTTGGTGGGACAGGACTTGGGCTGCCAATTTCGTCAGAACTCGTCAGGTTGATGGATGGACGAATCTGGGTCGAAAGCGAAGAGGGTGTCGGGACAAGCTTTCATGTCGTCCTCCCTGGCGTTGTCCTGCTCGAGGTTGATGCCACGAATCACGCGCCGCAGGACGGCCTGTCAAAGCCGACAATGATTGACAACCGAGTTCTTGTCGTGTCATCTTCCTCGACTGGACGAGATGCATATGTCGAGGCCCTCGTGAGTTGCGGACTGGAAGTAGACACTGCGTCGGTTGAAGACGATGCCCAGTTGGCCATTCTGGAGTCGCAGCAAAATGATCGACCGTATTCACTTGTGATTGTCGATGGGAACGAATCCGTTCAAACAATCCAGAAACTCCTCGCCAGCTTGAGGAATCTCACCGGAGACGATGGATGCCGAATCGCACTGCTGTCGCCGGTCGACATGATGGAGCATTCGGACGTGCTCCGCGAATGGGGGGCGGACCATATCCTCATGAAGCCGGTGATGCCTGCAGATTTGCGGAGTTGTGCACAGAATGAAATCGATCCACGACTTCAGAGCCAGCTCACAGAGGCACCAACGTCGCATCGTCAGGAGCGTCTCACGCAGTCCTCTTCGGACACGGACGCAACCTCGCAGTCACTACGAGTTCTCGTCGCTGATGACAGTCCTGTGAATCAGGACGTTGCGACCGGCCTACTGGAATACATGGGGTATGAGGTCGAAGTCGCCGACGACGGACGAGGGGCGGTCGAGGCGGTCGCGACCGGACGATTCGATGTTGTGCTGATGGATATCGAGATGCCAGTGATGGATGGACTGGAGGCAACACGTGCGATTCGCGAACGAGAATCAGGCGGTGAGACACACATCCCCATTATTGCGATGTCTGCACATTCGGGCTCGGGCTTCGAGGGATTGGGACGTGAAGCCGGGATGGATCACTTTGTGTCCAAACCGATCAATCCCGATGAGATCAAGTACGTCTTGGAAAACCTTGACGAGATCTTGGCCAGCCATGCGAATCAGTTGGCGAAACGGTGATTCCGGAAGCCGTCGCTTCGTGCCAGAGCAGGGCGGCTGGCAACCGGCTTAGTACTGGCAACTGTGCGGGTGCCCGCCGGGACAACTTGGACCGACAACGATGCGCGTCGGTCGCGGTCCAGGTGTGAAGACAGGAGTCGTTGGCGAGTGGCTGACGGGCGACGTCACATTGATGACATCAGGTGCCTCAACCGGCGTGTCGACCGACGTCAACGAAGTGGTGATTCTCTCGAACTGGGCAGTCAACGTATTTTGGGCATATGTCAGATGAGGGGACACAGCCGCCCACGCTTCGTCTCCAAAGCGGAACAGGAACAGCCCGACAAAGAGTGCGGCGATGATCAGCGTGTCCGTTTGTCTCAGCCAGCGTCCCATGTCATGTTCTCCCAGTCAGCATGTGCTGAACCACACTCATATCAGCCTGTTCGTACAGGCTCCGCAGGGAGAACGCAGCGGAGCCCAGAATCTTCCAAGAATCTCGCAATTCCAACGAAGTTCGGATAATTGCGTACTCACACGAGTCCCGATCAAGCCATTTTGGTGTCGATCAGGTACGAATTCAGCCGCACTCGCCGCGCCACCTCGAAGAACGGACCTAAGATTGATAGTCTGCAAAGCGCGCCCAAGACGAAGTCAAACATGAGCCGGTTTCAAAACCACTATTTGTGAGAGTGTCAGGGTCCAGTGCGAAGCGGATGGCCCTGCCATCACCGGTCCGGGCCGGTGGCCGTGACATCCCGTTGGTCAGACCCCGCCACACGAAGTTGATGTTTTGAAACCGGCTCACGACAAATGGATCGCCCCGGCTCATGTCCGACGCGAACGTGATCAAAGTCAAAAACCTCAAAAAGACGTTCCGGGAGGGCATCTTCCGTCGTCGGCAGGTCGAGGCGCTCAAAGGTGTGTCGTTCGACGTCCCGCGGGGATCGATCTTCGGACTTCTGGGTCCCAATGGTGCAGGAAAGACGACTCTTATCAAGATCCTGCTCGGGATCGTCCGTCGGTCGGAGGGCAACGCCAGTGTGCTCGGATTTCGGGCAGGGCATCGCAAGGCCCGTGAGCATATCGGGTACCTCCCGGAGAACCATCGCATCCCCCGGCACCTGACCGGAAACTCGGCGTTGGAATATTACGGCTGCCTCAGCAGCATGAGAGTCAGCGCCATCAAACAGAAACGGCTCGGGCTGCTCAAGACGGTTGGTCTCGAAGACTGGGGCGACACCAGCGTGTCTAATTACTCCAAGGGAATGCTGCAGCGGTTGGGGCTTGCTCAGGCCATGCTGCACGAGCCGGACTTGATCATCCTGGACGAGCCGACCGACGGCGTCGACCCGGTGGGTCGCACAGAGATCCGAGCCGTCCTCAAGGGGTTACAACAACAGGGCACGACGATCTTCCTCAACAGTCACTTATTGCAGGAAGTCGAACTGACCTGTGATCGGGTCGCCATCATGGCCAAGGGACAAGTGCGAACGGTTGCTGACGTCACAGAACTCACGAAGTCGGGCACTGATGTCCGCATGAGTCTCACAGGAACTCC
>JAJDEJ010000138.1 GCA_029259815.1 Planctomycetaceae bacterium
GATCGGCTGGCACCCGTCTGAGAAAGCCGAACACGGCGAGGCGCAGCACAGCTCATGGGAGACGATGCAGCGTTCGCACGCCATCTCCAATGGAGTGTTCGTGGCGGCGCCGAACCGGATCGGTCACGAGGGGGACGCCGACTCCGGAATCGACTTCTGGGGCCAGAGCTTCATCTGCAACCCGGCGGGGAGCATTGTGGCCAAAGGAAGCACAGACAATGACGAGATCGTCATGGCGGAGTGCAACTTCGACTTGATCGAAGAGCAACGCACGCATTGGCCGTTTCTGCGCGATCGCCGCATCGACGCGTACAGCGACATCACGCGGCGATTCATCGACCCACGGTGAACCTGGCAGGAACAGCACGCAGATCCGAGGGATCTACGCAGATTCGCGTTCGTTGAATCGGACGATGTGTCACAGTCAGTGACTGCTCAATGATGGGGTGAGAACGGCGTCGGAACGCAAGGCCGCAACTCGTCTTGCATTCTTCATTCATTATCTGCGGACATCCGCCCAATCCGCGTCATCTGCGTTCCATTCAGGGCGAGCGAAGATGACCGTCATCGTAGCCGCAACTTCTGATGGTTCAAACCGTCTGCTAAGCTGGGGCGATGTTGAATGTTGGATCGTAAACATGTCGAGTGGTGACCCACGGGGAGTTGCCCGTGGGCTTGGAGTGGGGGAGGGAGACGGATGATTCCGCGGGTGCTGGAGCCGGAGGTGATGGATTCGCCGGAAGAGGCGGCGGAGTATGACGGGATGGATCACTCGGCGGTGAACCAGGTGTTTGTGGATGATCTGTTGGGCGCGATGCTCGTACAGCGAAGCACCCCGACTGCTTCAGAGCAGCCGGGGTGCTCAACACGAGTGCTCGATGTGGGGACAGGGACGGCGTTGATTCCGATTGAGCTGTGTCAACGAGACGAGTTCGACGGGACCGTGGTCGCGGTCGATCTGGCCAAGGAGATGTTGAACCTCGCTCACCAGAATATCGAAGATGCCGGGCTGGTTAAGTGGGTGCAGGTGAAAATTATCGATGCGAAGTCGTTGCCGTTCGAGCCGAGAGAGTTCGACGCGGTCATGTCGAACAGCATTGTGCATCACATTCCGGAGCCGTTTGAGGTGCTCCGTGAGATGCTTCGGGTGGTCAAGCCGGGCGGGGTGCTGTTTGTACGCGATCTGTTACGCCCCGAGACAGAAGCGGAGGTTGAACGGTTGGTGGCGAGGTATGCAGGGGAGGAGTCGGCACGCTCGCAGCAGTTGTTTCGCCAGTCGCTGCATGCGGCATTGACGGTCGCGGAGATGGCCGCGTTGGCGGCGGATGTGGGGTTGCCGCGTGGCTGCGTGTCGCAGACGAGTGATCGGCATTGGACGTTGGTGGCGCGCGGGTGAGAATTGGGGCGGTGTGAGGTAGATGGACGGGGAAGGGTGACGCTAATCCGCAAGCGATGGTTGGGAGTGGGTGAGTGGTTCGGTTGGGATGGTTGTGACGACGTGACATGGCCGGAGGGGTTACGCGGTTGCCGTGGCCTTCGGGATCGGAAAAGTTCCCCCCGACAACCCAGATTGCTGAATTGGACTGGCAGATACTGCCGAACAAGTGGGTGTAGAGAACCCATATTCACAGCTGACCTTGACCGGGCAACATCGCATCGGCAGCGGGTCGGGAGGCAAGAGTCATGTCACGCCACATTCAACGATCAACAAACCGAGTCGTCGGTTCGCGTCTGACGATCGAGCGATTGCGGTGCGAGACGGCTCTGCTGCGACGGGACATGGACCTGTACGGTCGGCTGTACTCCTCGTGGCAGACGACCCGTCGTCAGCGAGACGCACAGGCGGAGGTGCGGTTCAACGTGATTGAGGCTCAGCTTGCTCGACTGACGATGGCCGGTACGATGGACAAGGAGTTCCCTCGTCCGTCGTCATCTGTGAGTTCGCAGCCGGTTGTGTTTTCGATGGCTGCCCATCGTGCCTGATGCCTGAAACCCCTGCCCCTGATGAGCGGCCGTCCCCCCCGGCGGCTGCTCGTCAGACTCAGTTCCTCGCTGTCATTAGCCGGGATGAAGCCGAGCGGCGATTCCACCAATACTTGACGCTTGAGCCGCTGGGGAGTGAGCCCCTCACACTCCCCACGGCTCTGCGGCGAGTTCTGGCTGAGGACGTGATTTCAACCGTCGACGTTCCCTCGTTTGATCGCTCCAACGTCGACGGCTTCGCAGTGCAGGCGGCGGACACGGTCGGTGCGGATGAGGAGAATCCGCGCAGGCTCACACTCAACAACGAAGTGCTCTCGCCCGGCGTGCGACCGCAGATTACCGTGACTGCGGGAACGGCAACCACGATCGCGACCGGAGGCATGCTGCCGCGGGGTGCCGACGCGGCGCTGATGGTTGAGCACTCCGACATCGCTGCCGACGGTTGCACTCTTGAGGTGCATCGCAACATCTCGGCTGGGGAGAACGTGACCTTCGCAGGGACGGATGTGGCGCGAGGCGAGACGATCCAGCGGGCCGGTCAGTTGCTGACGTCTCGCGAGTTGGGCGTCCTCGCTGCAATCGGGTGTCAAACCGTGCAGGTCTATCGTCGTCCGCGCGTCGCCATTCTCTCGACGGGAGATGAGATTGTGGCGCCCGGTCAGCCGTTGCCGGCTGGGAGTGTCTATGACTCCAATGCGGCCATTTTGGGAGCCGCTGTCGAGGAGTTGGGAGGGGAACCGATTCAACTCGGCGTCATCCCGGATGACGAATCACAACTGGAGGCAGCTGTTTGTGAGGCGCTGCAGCATGACATCGTGCTACTCTCGGGCGGGACGTCGAAAGGAGCAGGGGATCTGTCGTATCGCATCGTGTCGCGGTTGGGTGAGCCGGGGATTGTGGCTCACGGCGTGGCGCTCAAGCCGGGCAAGCCGGTCTGCATGGCGGTGTGTGACGGCACGCCGATCGTCATTCTGCCGGGGTTTCCGACGTCGGCCATCTTTACGTTTCACGAGTTTGTCGCGCCGGTGATTCGTGCTTATGCAGGACGTCCAATCGAGCAGCGGAACACAGTGCAGGCGTCACTGCCGATGCGGGTGAACTCACAGCGGGGGAGGACGGAGTATCTGCTGGTGAGTCTGTTTGCGGCAGAGAGTCAACCGGGAGGGTCCAGCCCCCATTTCCGGGGGGACGCTGGTGAACATGCGAGAACGTGTGAGGCGGAAAAGGCGACCGTCCCCGGCGAGTCCTTGATTGCTTATCCAATGGGCAAGGGGTCGGGGTCGGTGACGACATTTTCACTGGCCGACGGGTTCATCACGATCGACCAGCAGACCGAGATGCTCAGAGAGGGGAGCGGGGTCGACGTCACGCTGATCGATGATGCCATCAAGCCGGCCGACCTGCATGTGGTGACGAGTCACTGTGTGGGGTTCGATCATCTGCTGTCGCTGGTGCAGCGACAGGGGTTCACGGTGAAGGTGATGACGGTCGGCAGCACGGGGGCACTTGCAGCGGCGAAACGCGGGGAGTGCGACATCGCAGGCATCCATCTGCTGGATGCAGTGAGTGGTGAGTACAACTCGCCGTTCGTCGACGAGAGTGATGCGGTCGAGTTGCACGCCGGGTACAGTCGGATGCAGTGTCTGGTCTTTCGCGAAGGGGATGAGCGTTTCGTAGCGCGGTCGATCGACGAGGCTCTCAAGGTGGCACTCAGTGATGACGAGTGCCGGATGGTGAACCGCAATCCGGGGAGTGGGACACGGATTTTGACTGATCGGTTGCTGGAGAAGACGTGCGAAACCGCAAGCGGAGTGCCAGCGGGTTATGGCGTGCAGGTGCGATCACACAACGCCGTTTGTGCATCCGTGAAGGATTGTCGAGCCGACTGGGGCGTCGCCATCGAGACGGTCGCTGCGTCATACGGACTGGCAACAATCCCCCTGCAGGAGGAACGGTTCGACTTCGTCATCCCGACCGCGAGGCGTGAGCGCCCGGCGGTGCGAGCATTCATCGAGTTGCTCAATGACTCTGACGTGCGAATTCAATTGGTTGCGATGGGATTCCCGTGTTGAATCGTTTTGCGTGAGTTTCTCAACACTCGTCGACCTGTGTTACTCGCCGTCGCTCGCGTCTTCCTCAGACTCTTCACCTGACATGTTGGCGGACTGCTTCGTCGCGGCGAGCGTGTAGAGCGGGTTGCTGCCCATCTTCTGTTCGCACTTGGGGCACTTGGTCTTGGCGATGCCTTTGCCTGCTTTGCCGCCGAGCTTCTCCTTCGCACGGGCATCTTCGCTGATGGCGATGCCACAGGCGGTGCAGAGCCAGCCGGCAAGGACAACCTCGGTTTCCGGGTCAGCCTCGTAGTACGCCAAACCTTCGAGAGTACGAATCTTGACGTCGCTGTAATGACACTTGTGTTCGTTGAACGTGTCCGTCAAGGGGATGTCCATATTGTGACCAAACTCGCCCATCGAGTAGAGCGCGCCAAGGATCTCAGCGAACTCGCGGAATTCGCTTAACGTGAAGGAGAGGTACTTGGGTTGGACTCCGGCCTCTGTCATCGGAAGTTGGACCGCGATGCGCCCCGTCCCGAAGACAGGAATCCCTGCGAACAGCGACTCTGTCAGCGACGCAGCGGGCTGCACGATCCGCAGTTCGGCGATTTGATCCGCTGTGTACTCCTTCTTCTCGCCGACCGGCGCGTCTTTGACGGACTTGCCCGCTCGGAAGTGTTCGAGCAGTTTTGTCGTGGGGTCCGGCCCCTCATCATCCTTCCCTTTTCCTTTACCACCGCCAAACAGTCCCGCTTTTTTTTCGGAGGGCAGAGACGCAACCAGCACGCCCTCCTCGGCGAAACCGATTTCCACCAGGACGAACTCACCTGCCATACTGTCGGCTTTGAGCTTCAACTTTTCCGGATTGAGTGTGTGTTGATGGACGCCGGACATCCACCTCTGGTACACGCCTGCGGAGAGATGCTTGGGGCCCGTGTCTTGCTTCGCCGCATCTGCCCCTGCCTGTTTGGCCTTGGCGATCGCTGCCAGTTTGTCGAGGAGACTGATGCGGACCCGAGACGACGAACCGAACGTGAGACGTCGGAGTTCGCCCGTGCGTTCGTCTCGCACCTGGATGCGACATCCTTTGGGAGCGTCGATCAGGAACCCATCGCGAATCGCCTTCACTCCCTCGACGGACATGCCGCGGTCGACTTGTCGCTTGCCGCGCTCCTGCTCTTCCTGAGCAGCGAGTTCCATAAGTGCATCGCCGCCGGTCGCGATGGAGTGGGCGACGTCTTCGTCGCTTCCGGCACTTTCTCGATCGGCGTTCGGGGTGTCGGCGTCTGCGGACTTAGCCTCACTCGACGTAGACTCGCTGGTGTCTTCCGTCTGGGCAGATGCAGACAGCTCATCCTGAATCATGGGCATCTCGAAAGCCGGCGTGGCTGCCGGGGTGGCTGCCGATGCTGTACTCCCCGTGAGTTCGAAGCCGCCGCCATCGTCGTCTGAGGTCTTGGGAGACCTTTCCGGCATCAGAGCGTCGAGATCTGTGTTCCCCTCTTCCGCAGTAGCCGGGCTGTAGAGGATCTGCTGAGGGCGAGAACGGATCTTTTGAAAGGTTTCTTCCACATCCGGTCGCAGGAAACCGCCGCAGTTCCAACAACGGACGAGTCCCTCGCGAACCGCCTCACCGCAATCCGGACAAGGGAACTCTCCAGCTGCCATTCCGCTATCGGGCTGAGTTTCTGGTGTGTCTGATTCCGCCATCTCTTTAATTTTCTGCCCGCTCAAACAGCCGGCTCAGTCGTACAGGTGGTGTGAAACTAACCGTTGCTGTCGTCCGCTTCACTCTCTCGTGTCCCACAATGTTCGAGTGTAACATGGAAAAAGGGCAGAATACAGCCGCGAATTCCACCGCCGACTGACATGGGACAAGACGGAACATATGCACGTTCGTCGATGAAAACCGCATTGAGCCCCAACTTTTCCAGTCCTCACTTTCTCTCTCGTCTTATGTCCCCGAGATCGACCATACCGTTGGCATCCGATTTATCCGTCCATACCCTCCTGTTTCGCAGTTCACCGTGACGTCAGCTCTCTCCCAATCGATTCAGGAGCAACTGTCGGCCCTCGACCCGCAGCAAGACCGTTACGTGGCCGACATCGTCGATCTGATCCTCACTCATGCCCAGCAAGCCGGTGCCAGCGACATCCATCTTGTCCCCGACCGCAAGGGGCTGCAGATGGACTGGCGAATCGACGGCGTCCTCCACGCGGTCGGACATCTCCCCGACGTTGCTCCGAATGTAATCGCAAGGCTCAAGGTGCTTGCCCAACTCCTCACGTACCGTACGGATGTGCCCCAGGAGGGACGCATTGTCGAAGCAAAGGAGTCAGGCACCGTTTTTGATACAACGGAGACCACTCCCAGTGAGGGTGACCAAGAAAAACGGTGCCAGACCCCATCCCACCAACGCACAGTCGAGATGCGAGTCAGCACGTTTCCAACACTCTATGGTGAGAAGGCGGTTGTGCGGCTCTTCGTCGGTTCAGGGAACTATCGTCGGCTTGACGATCTTGGCATGCCTTCGAGAATCGCCGATGACTGGCGATCTCTGCTCAATTCCACGAGCGGCGTCCTGCTCATCTCCGGCCCGGCCGGCAGCGGCAAGACGACAACACTCTATGCGTCTCTCCGCGAGATCCTGCACGAGTCACCGGAGCGACGCAGCATCGTCACCCTGGAAGACCCAATCGAGGCTGAGGTACCGGGGATCGCACAATCACAAGTCAACGCCTCTGCTGGCTTCGACTACGCCCGTGGCTTGCGATCACTGCTGCGTCAAGATCCCGAGGTCATCATGGTCGGTGAGATTCGCGACCGCGATACAGCCGAGACAGCCTTTCAAGCGTCACTCTCTGGCAATCTCGTGCTCACGTCCTTTCACGCCGGCTCATCGGCAGAAGCCATCAGCCGCGTGAGTGATCTGGGCGTCGAGCCGTATCTGCTGCGGAGTGGACTCCTGGGCATCCTGAGCCAACGCCTCATGCGACGCCTGTGCAGCTGTGCGACGATGAGTGACAATCCAGCCGATTCGCTCGCCTTGTCCGTCGAAACGTTTCACATCCCCGCAGGATGTACAAATTGCGATGGCACCGGGTACTCAGGCCGTCTGCTCATCGCCGAGTTGCTTCATCCGCGTGACGGCGACATCGGTCGTGCGATCCTCGCTCGATCTGATGCAGACGAGATCGAGCAACAGGCAATCGCGGCCGGCATGCAGACACTATTCGCACAAGCGTGCAGCGTCGTCGATTCGGGTCATACCAGTCCAATGGAGGTGAGACGTGTATTCGGAAACTAGCCGAAGTCGCGGCTTCACGCTGATCGAACTGTTGATCGCCTCGGCCATCATGGCGATCCTCGTTGCGTTGCTGCTTCCAGCCGTGCAACAGGCACGCGAAGCCGCGAGACGTACGCAGTGCAAGAACAATCTCAAACAGTTGGGCCTGGCCTTGCATACCTATTACGACCAGTTCGACATGTTCCCGGCCGGGACCGTGAATGCGGACGGACCCATTCGCAACGAAACAGCCGGCTACCATCACAACTGGGTCATCGCTCTGCTGCCGCACCTGGAGCAAAGTCCACTGTCGGAATCGATCAACACCGATGTCAGTGTCTACGACCTCGCCAATCGCGAAGCCCGCCGCACGCGACTCACCGTGATGCTCTGTCCGACAGATCCTGCCAGGGACAGCGCCTCCGTCACGGGCGAACGTCTGGAACCCCTGCTCACGAACTTCGTCGGCAGCCATCACTCGGTCGAAGCCCCCATTGACGCCGACAACAATGGCGTCCTGTTCCTCAACAGTTTTCTCCGCACCCACGCGATCGAAGACGGCACGTCGCACACATTCGCCATCGGCGAGATCAAGCGAGCCATGGACGACCTCGGCTGGGCCTCCGGCACGCGGGCGACTCTGAGGAACTGCGGACACCGCATCAATGACACGCCCGGAGGAATGGCCTACTACATGTCGAATGCGACAGACTCACTGCCAGATTCGCCATCTCAGCAACGACAAGCAGACACCACCCGCACCTCATTTCTCAGCAAACAACGACTGCTGCCACCGGAGAAACAAAATCAACTCGTCGGCGGCTTCGGCAGCCATCACCGCGGCGGCATGCATGCCGCGATGGCCGATGGTTCGGTGACGTTCATCGGCGAGAACATCGCCCCAACCGCATACGAGCACCTCGGCAATCGCGCCGACCATGAATTGCCTGGAAACTTTTGATGTCGACCATGTACCGCGATAGAGATCGCTCCCCAAGCTGTTCAATGCAGCCGGGACTGAGTCGCAAGCAACCGAACTCACTGCGGCATCACTCGCGACATCTCCGCAGCGAGGTCTCGGAATGTTTTGATTGTTGACGGCAAGGGATCGCCGGTCCTGTGAATAGCAAAACCAAGGGCCAGTCCTATTGCGCCGGCTAGTATCGCCAATGCAAACCAGTATGTTCCCACAGCTGGTATTGCTGCGATTGCCACTCCCCAGAGCACGACCGAAGCCATGTCCAGCATGGTGGCAATCGGCTGCCAGGGCCATGCCAGAACCGGCAGACGGCCCTCTGTGTGGAGCCTGAGACGTCGCCACACGCGGTCGAGGTTGTCGCCTCGCACAGCGTCGAGAATCGGAGTACTCGGGCCAAACCCTGATGCGCCAGGAACCGCACTCTGTATGACTTCTTCAATGCCGAAAAACGTGCCCGCGAGTGGACAACAGTGACCCCCGATCGTGACGGGAGTATACGAGGGAACGGACGTGTGCTCGGCAATCCAATCAGCGAACCGGGCGATCGTCAGAGTCGGTTTGACCAGTCTCTCCCATTCGTCATCGCTCTTTCCTCGGCACAAGAACTCATCAAAAGCATCGAGTGGAGCATCCAAGCCGAAGTCCAATCTCAGCCGGGTATGGACGTCCGCAAAGTCCAGTTCCTCATAGATCCCGTCTCCCAGCGACTTCAGCCAGTCAATCAAGTTCTCATCCGGACTGACCTCGGCCTCGTCCTCATCGATCCCAAGCACATCGACCCAGAGAGTCGGCAAGGCATTCAGGATCTGCTGTTGAGTGAGACGGCACATGGGTACTTCTGCCAAGAGTAAGTGGTCATAGTATCACACACGGCCCGTGTGACACAAACTCGCATCGACCGCAGTTCGCCTCCGTCGATGGCCGCGCTCTTTCATGCGTGGAGACCTGCGGTCAGGCTGTCGGCGGAGTCAGGAGACCCGCGTTGAGTGACGTCCCCAATTCGACCACGGCATTGGTGGACCCCTCTTGGTGCGACCGCTATCATGCCGGTCCGGATGACAATCGATGCCTTTTGAGTACGGTGAGCGATGAAGATTCACGAGTATCAGGCCAAGCAACTGTTCGCTAAGGCGGGGATCGAGATCCCGAATGGGGTCGTCTGCAAGACAGCGGACGAGGCGGCGAAGGCTTACGACGAACTGGGCACCAAAGTTTGCGTGGTGAAGTCGCAAATCCACGCAGGGGGTCGCGGCAAGGGACGGTTCAAGGAGCACCCCGAACAACCGGGCGTAGTGCTGGTCAAGTCAGCTGACGAGGTTCGCGCGAACGCGGAACGTATGCTGGGATCAACGCTCGTTACCATCCAGACGGGCGATGAGGGCAAACAGGTCAATCAGTTATACGTCGAGCAGGGTTTGGACATTGCCCGCGAGTTGTACTTCGCCGTGATCCTCGATCGCGAAGCCGGCAAGCCGGTTTGCATCGCATCCGCAGAGGGAGGCATGGCGATCGAGGAGTTGGCGGAAGAGCATCCTGAGAAGATCATCCGCGTGCACTTTGACCCGGCGATCGGTCTGCAACCATTCCAGGTCCGCAAGCTGGGCAATGCTCTTGGTCTCGAACCAACGGCGATGAAGTCGGCCGGCAAGCTGCTGCCACAGTTAGGACGTTTCTTCGTCAGCCATGATTGCAGCATGCTTGAGATCAACCCACTGGTCGTCACAGGTGACGGACAGCTGCTCGCTCTCGATGCGAAGGTGACATTCGACGACAATGCCCTGTTCCGTCACAAGGACTTCGCAGAACTGCGGGATCTCAGCGAGGAAGACCCCTCCGAGGTCAAAGCGGGCGATGCCGGCCTGAGCTACGTGAAACTCGATGGCAACATCGGCTGTCTCGTCAACGGAGCGGGCCTCGCCATGAGTACGATGGACCTCATCAAACTCCACGGCGGCGAACCAGCCAACTTCCTTGACGTGGGCGGGGGAGCGAACGTCGATCAAGTGACCGAAGCCTTCCGCATCATCCTCGCGGACGACAACGTACAGGCGATTCTGGTCAACATCTTCGGCGGCATCATGAAGTGCGACACAATCGTCGAAGCCCTGCTCGGCGCCTACGACAAGATTGGCATCACCCTCCCGCTCGTCGTCCGCCTCGAAGGGACCAACGTCGAAAAAGCCCGCGAGATGCTCTCCGCCAGCGGCAAGGACATCATTACAGCGACTGACCTGACAGACGCCGCCCAGAAAGTGGTGGGAACTCTGAGTGCGTGAGCTCAGGTGGAATCGTAGAGAGGACCACAGATGGTTGCCATCGCCGGGAGAATCGAGATCGCGGACGCTGAACTTGCGGCGTTCTGTCAACGCTGGCAGATCGTCGACTTAGCAGCGTTTGGATCGGTCCTGCGAGATGACTTTGGCTCCGACAGTGACCTCGATCTGCTCGCCATCTTCGCTCCCACAGCGCGGCACTCGATCTTCGACCTCGTCAGTATGGAGCAAGAGCTGGAGTCACTGACTGGCCGCCGTGTCGACCTCGTCGAGCGGACTGCGATCGAACAAAGCCGCAACTACTTGCGTCGAAGCCATATTCTCGACTCGGCCAGACCCTTCTACCATGTCGGATGAGACGTACCTCCTGGATAAGCTCCATGCTGCCGAAGAGGCGTTGGACTTCGTCTCCAGTCTTGACGAACAGGAGTTTGCGAACAGCCGTCTGCACCAGTGGGCTGTCGTCAAACAATTGGAGATCATTGGCGAGGCGGCGAATCGTGTGTCGCAAGCGTTTCGGGATCAGCACTCGGTCATTCCATGGCCCCTCATCATCGGCATGCGGAATCGACTTGTTCACGATTACACCCGGATCGACATTGCAACCGTATGGACCACAGTCACTCGCGATCTGCCTTCACTCGTCGCGGCGTTGACTCCAATGGTCCCTCCTGACTCGACGGCCTAAAACAACAAACCTTCCGAGGTGGCGGACTGCATTCGCGATTCGCTAGGCTACGCAGAATTGTGACAGACCTGACCCCTGAAAACTGACCCCTGAAAACTTCTCTCCATGTCGATCCTCGTTGACAAGAACACCAAGATCATCACTCAAGGCATCACCGGCAAGACGGGCCTGTTTCACTCGCAGAAGTGCCGGGAGTACGCGAAGGACGAGTGCGGCCGCAGTGAGGACGTCCTCGTCGGCGGCGTGACGCCGGGGAAGGGCGGGGAAGACGTCGATGGATTTCCCGTGTTCAACTCGGTCGCGGAGGCAATCGAGAAGACCGGAGCGAACACGTCGCTCGTCTTCGTGCCGCCGCCGTTCGCTGCCGATGCCATCATGGAGGCAGCTGATGCGGGCATCGAACTCATTGTCGCGATCACGGAAGGCGTGCCGGTGCTTGACATGGCGAAGGCCGCCGAGTTTCTGGAGGACTACCCGAACACGAGGCTCATCGGCCCGAACTGTCCGGGCGTCATCACGCCGGGCGTGGCGAAGATTGGCATCATGCCGGGATACATTCATACGCCGGGATCTGTCGGTCTCATCAGCAAGAGCGGCACGCTCACCTACGAAGCTGCGTGGCAGTTGGGCAATGTGGGGCTCGGACAATCCACCGCCATCGGCATCGGCGGCGACCCGATCATCGGCACGAACTTCATCGACCTGCTGGACCTCTTCGAGCAGGACCCCGGCACGGATTCGATCCTCATGATCGGCGAGATCGGCGGCGACGCAGAGATCAAAGCAGCCGAGCATGTGCAAGCGAACATCAGCAAGCCGGTTGCCGCGTTCATCGCCGGCAAGACGGCCCCTCCCGGCAAACGCATGGGTCACGCGGGAGCAATCATCTCGGGCGGCAAGGGCACGGCTGCTGAGAAAGTCGAAGCCCTCGAAGCAGCCGGTGTCGAAGTCGCCGAAAGCCCGGCCGACATGGGTGCTGCCCTCAAACGGGCAATCGAGAAGCACACTTGAACAACAGTGTGCGAGGCCACGCAGCGATCTCTGCCGAATTGCTGCTGGACACGCCGGAAATGGCGAGTTGAGCCTCGACACGCGTGATGCAAAAAGTCACAATCTTGGCTGAGCCTTCACATTCCTCAACATCATCGCGCACATGACTCCCCAATGTTAGAGACCTCCGACACACCGACTGCCATCGCAGACGAACCATTCAACCGCGACGACATCAAAGGTTTCAGTGCGGATGACGTCGAAGCGGGTCAAGCGATCTGCAAGATGTTGAGTGCCTTCTTCGGCTATACCGTGCTTGTCATGGCGCTCTCGACCTACATCACTTACCGCTGGGTGTTTGGCGGTTAACAGCGTCGCTCACTTCTCCGTGGAGACGCCAGCACTCCGTGGATCGCCAGCACAAGGGCTGAGCGTTGCAACTCGACGACCCCACATCCGAGCCGACTTGGTTCCGCAGACTCGCGGATGCCTTGCTGGTGATCTGGATCAAGCGGGATGAGCTCGTCGGCGGATACACGCTGATCGTTTGCGGTCTGATGATGATTGCATTCCTGTTCGGTGTGGCGACCCTCCCCGCAAACGACATCTTCACGGTGATCGGTCTGTTCATCGTGGTTGAAGGCTATACGATCGTAGCCACGCTGATGCTCACAATGGGCCTGCGAAAACTCCTTGGACCCAATAACCGCATCGACCGGTTTCTGAACCGCTCATGGTGGCGTGTGGTCGTCTGGGTCGTCGGCAGCAGTCTGATTGTTGCCGGCTGCTGGCTCATCGCAGTCTGGTGAGGTCGGGGTTGACCGGTCTGCCGAGGGTGAGGACACTGCCGCACTCGTGTCATTCGTCAGGGATGGAAGGATGTCCGCAAGACCGCTGCAAAACTGGCTGGAGTACGTCGGCTTCCGCTGCGCCGCGTGCCTGCTGCAGATGCTCTCTGCGCGGCAGACAGCTCGCATGGCGGAGGCGCTCGGCTGGCTGTTCGTTGATGTGCTGCCACGCAAACGCACACGGTACGATGTCGCCTACGAGAACATCTCGCGGGCATTCAACGGCGTCACTGCCGACGAGACTGGCCTCAAGCCTCACCCCCCAACCCTCACACCTGCCGAAATCCACGAGATGATCCGCGGCATGTGGGTCCATCTGTTTCGGCTGGTCGCGGAGACTGTCCAGTTGCCACGTGTAATGACCCTGACCAATTGCCGGGACATCACTGTCTATCGCAACCGCAAGATGGTTCTGGAAGCCTTCTGCTCCGGTCGGCCGGTGATCATTCTCGGCGGCCACTTTGGCAACTGGGAGGTCTCGACATCGACCTTTGGTCTGTTTGGAATGCCGATGGGCATTGTGGGACGAGCGATCGACAACCCCTTGATCAACGATTGGTTCGTCAGGTCACGCGAGGCGACCGGTCATCGGCTCATCGACAAACACGGAGCAGCCCCCGAGATGGTCGCTATGATGGAGGCAGGCGGCAACCTCGGACTGCTCTGCGATCAGGACGCGGGCGGAAAAGGCATGTTCGTCGACTTCTTCGATCATCCGGCGTCAACGTTTAAGTCGATTGCTCTAATGGCCCTTGAGTATGAGGCACTCATCCTCGTGGGCTACGGCCTCCGCCTCCCTGACGACTTCATCAACTCCCGCTGGTCACGGTTCGAGCTCGGCTGCGAAGACGTCATCGACCCGGTCACGATCGACGCCGACGACCCCATCCGCGAGATCACCCAGCGCTTCACCTCAGCCCTCGAACGAGCCGTCAGACGTGCCCCCGAGCAGTACTTCTGGGTCCACCGCCGCTGGAAGTCCGAACCCCGCAGCGTGACCCGCAAACGCCTCCAACAACAAGCCGCCGAATTAAAAAAAGCAGGATAATCGCATCCGTTTAGCCGCGACCCGTTAGGAGAGCGCTCCCGTCGATCAATCGTAACGCCTGCGCTCCCCGAGCGGGTCGCGGCTAAACATCGCGACAATCATCGCTCGCCGACGTCCTGTGACGTCTGTACACTCGCTGGCATGACACCTCAGGAATTCATCGCCAAATGGCGGTCGGTCACGCTCTGGGAGCACTCGGCCTGTCAAAGCCATTTCAACGATCTCTGCCTCGTCCTCGGCCAACCGCAGCCGGTCACCGCCGACCCCGACGGTGCGTGGTACACGTTCGAGCGCGGCG
>JAJDEJ010000139.1 GCA_029259815.1 Planctomycetaceae bacterium
GCCCCGGCGGCGCTGAACGCTGCGCACGGCTCGACCTCCTCACCCCCTCGCTCCGCACGTCACCCCACTCCCTCCCCCACGTCCCTTCGACCACACCAACCCCGCCCCCACCAACAAACCAAGCGCCGAACGTGATTGGACGTCGGTCCCCCGTTTTTTCGCACGGCTCTCTCCGCTGTTTGACCACAGACTCCTCTCGACGGCTGCGACCCTTTCGGCCTACGATTCCCACTTAATCTCTCATGGATGAGCGGAGGTCATGGAAACGACGCTGCACCGCCAGTTGAAGGGTGTCTACTGCGCCGACCCGGAGCAGCACGAGGTCGTCGTCGACGGCTATCGCATCGATGCCATCGCTGATGGGCGACTGGTCGAGATTCAACAGGCAGGTCTCGCTGCCATCCGTCCCAAGATCGCGATCCTGCTCAAGACGCACAACGTCACCGTCGTGAAACCATTGGTCGCACGGAAGGTCCTCATCAAACGGGCACGCAAGGGAGGCAAGGTCCAGTCGCAACGCACCAGCCCCAAGCACGCGACCTTCTTCGATTTGTTCGACGAACTCGTGAACTTCGTAACCGTGTTTCCACACCGACGTCTGTCACTCCACGTGCTGCTGACCGAGCAGGAAGAACACCGCGTGGTCACCGGCAAGAGACGACGACGCGACAAAGGCTATCGTGTCGAGGACCGAATACTCGTGGGGATCATCGACACGTTGAAACTCCGGTCTCGCTCCGACCTGCGATCTCTGCTTCCGGTCGATCTGCCACAACCGTTCTCCACTGCCGACATTGCCCAGCACGTCGGCGTCCCCCGTTGGCTGGCCCAGAAGGCCGCGTATTGTTTGCGGATGACAGAGACGGCCCAACTCGTCGGCAAAGAGGGCAATACGCTGCTGTATCAGTGGAAGCAACGCTCGAAACGAGCTGCATAGTGGCCGTCAGTCGTGGAGTTCGCGACCTCGCGTCTCAGGGGCAAACATCAACACCACGAGTCCCAGCAGATACAGCAGACTCAGCAGCATGCACGCTTGGGAGAGCGTGTATCCCCAGTCGTTCTTCATCCAGCCGGACAAATACAGGATGGGAGCGGCTGCGATGCGTCCGCCGTTGAAGCAGAAGCCGGTGCCGGTGCCTCGCAGGCGAGTCGGGAATAATTCAGGGAAGTAGATCGCATAGCCTGCGTGCATGCCCAGCGTGAGGAACCCGAACACGGGCAGCAGTCCGTACAGCATCGTCTGCGAGAACGTGAAGCCGAACAGCACCAGCGCACTCACCAGTCCGCCCAGATGAAACGCGAGGAAGGCCGGTCGCCGACCGATGCGTTGCGACAGGGGGCCGAAGCACAGCAGGCCGATGCCGCCACCGGTCGTCACGAGAAACATGCCGAGCATCTCCCAGCGAGTCAGAGCCGCTTTGCGGGCGTCCTCGTCGAGTTCGGGTTGCTCCGCGGCGATGCGAACCTCAGCGGCGTTTCGCATCGTGGCTTTGCCATGAATGTGCACGCCCCAGAACGTCGCCAACCCGACCGATGCCAGCGAGAAGCCGACGAGCGTGCTGCGAATCCATTGTGATGAGAACAGTTCGCTGATCCGACCCACCTGCTGGGTTTTGTCTGCGGCAGCACGCGACTGGGCCTCGTGCCACGCCTCCGGTTCCTTGAGGCTCACACGAATCCAGATGATGAGTAGTGCCGGGAGAGCACCGAGGGCGAAGCCGATTCGCCACTTCACCGACGCCGCCTGCACGGGATCGTTGATCCCCCAGTCGTGTGCCCACTGCATGAGCGTGTTGCCGACAGATTCGTTGCCAATGAAGAACGTCACCGCTGCAACGGCGAGGTATGTACCAAACACACTCGACGCATGAAAGATGCCGCCAACATGAGCGCGCGCTCGTGCCGGGAAGACCTCGAACACCATCGCACTCGCGACCGCCCACTCGCCACCGACACCCATTGCTACCAGAAACCTCAGCCCCGCAAGGTGCCACCACTGCGCCGAGAACGCAGAGAGACACGTGAATAGCGAGTAGAACACGATCGTCAGTGTCATTGTCCGTTTGCGACCGATGCGGTCGCTCAACATGCCGAAAAAGATGCCTCCGACAGCTCCCCCGACCAGAAAGCAGGCGAAGGCGATATCGTTGTAGAATTCCTTGCGACCCGCTCGTTCCGCCTCACTGAGAACTTCGCCGCCCCGTTCCTGCATCTCGATGAACGTCGGCATCGCCTCGTTCGAACTGGCGACGAAAATCTGCCCTTCAAAGATATCGAACACCCACCCCAGCGATGCGATCACGAGCACCATCCACTGATAGCGAGAGATGCCGGCGTACCACGGACGATTGTCGTCGGTCGAGGACGGCAGAGGAGCGTCAGTCATTGGCGGGCTCTTTGGTTTGGTGGGACGCAGGGGCCCTGAGAATCCCAAGGGTGTGATCCTGTCTACCCGGAACTCGCTCTGTGTTCAACCGGCAAAGCTGATCCACCAGAAATCTCCGTCGGAGGATAATTCGTTCGGCTTTAGGGAGATAAGGAAAAGCGGATCCGGCGGATGGAGCGGATTTTTTCGGATCTCGATCGCATCGGCAAATTCGATGAGCCAGTTGCGGACCACTGCCGCTCCAGAGTCCGGCATCCGCATGTGATCCGCCGCATCCGCCTGATCCGCTTTTCCTTTCCCTGTCATTCGTCGCCGATGCACCGCTCAGCGTCCGCTCAAGCAGGCATTCAACCACTCAACGACATCGTGGATTTGACGGCATAGAACGTCCCCCGCAGATTCGATATCGTGGTCGTTCAACGCCACTTCACAGATTCCCGCATCATGCAACGCCTTCGTCTCGCCGTCGCCACCAGCCGTTTCTCATCCTCGTTGCGTGAGGTCGTGAGGATGGCAGCTGAGACGGGCGCTAGCGGGCTGCAGTTCGATGCGCGTGAGCAACTCAAGCCGACCGATCTCTCGGAAACGGGGCGACGGCAGTTCCTGCATACACTCGGCGAACGAGAGCTCTCGGTGGCATCGCTGACGATGCCGCTGCGGCGTGTGCTGCACGATGAGGAGTATCTGGACGTCCGCATCGAGGCGATCAAGCAGGCGATGCAGTTTGCATGGGATCTGAAGGCACGAGTCCTGACCTGTCGCATCGGGCGTGTCCCGGACGATGCTGAGTCTCATGAGCGGTCACGAATGCTGGAGGTGCTCTCGGTCCTCGCATCCCACGGGAATCACGTGGGCGTGACGTTTTCGATCACACCGTCCGGTGATGCTCCGGAGACACTTCGATCTTTGATCGACGACGTCGACACAGGTCCACTGGGGATCGACTTCGATCCTGCGGAACGTGTGATGTCGCGACAGAAGGCAGTCGACTCGCTACGTGAACTGCATTCGCTCGTCACCCATGTGACGCTGCGAGATGCTGTGCGTGACGTCGACGGGGGTGGTCGTGAGGTGGCGGTCGGTCGAGGGGAGTGCGACTGGCCCGAACTGCTCGCAGTCTTCGATGAGATGAACTACACCGGCTGGTTGACCGCTGATCGCACAGCTGGCGATGACCCCTTCGGCGATGTGACCCGTGCCGTGCAATTCGTGCGAAACGTGGCTCACCAATGACCGAACCTCTCTCCGTCACTGAATTGACGAGGCAGTTAAAGGACTGTCTGGAAGGGAACTTTCCGCTGGTTGCGGTCCAAGGAGAGGTGTCGAGCTGCACGCATGCGGCGTCGGGGCATGTTTACTTCACCCTCAAGGACGAACAGGCTCAAATCCGGGTCGTGATGTGGAAGCGGACCGCGTCCCGATTGAAGTTCGATGTCAAAGACGGCATGGAACTGGTCGCGGTCGGTGCTGTCGAGTTGTACGCACCACGTGGCACGTATCAACTGGTTGTCGAAGACCTCGTGCCGCAAGGGATCGGTCCGCTCGAACTGGCATTCCGTCAGATGCATGAGAAGTTGCACGCCGAGGGGCTCTTCGATCCATCTCGCAAGCGGCCGTTGCCCCGATTCCCGCGACGCATCGCCATCATCACGAGTCCAACCGGAGCGGCGATTCGCGACATCCTGCAGGTCATGAGCCGACGCTGGCCGTCGCTCAATGTTGTCCTGTTGCCTGTCGCCGTCCAGGGAGATGCAGCCGCTTCGCAGATCGCTGAGGCGCTCAAGCGGGTCTCCAAACTTGACGGCGTCGATGTCGTGATCGCTGGTCGCGGTGGCGGCAGCCTCGAAGACTTATGGGCGTTTAACGAAGAGATCGTCGCCCGAGCAATCGCCGCCTGTCCGCTCCCAGTCGTGAGTGCAGTGGGTCATGAAATCGACGTGACGATCGCGGACCTCGTTGCCGACCGACGGGCGCTCACGCCAAGTGAGGCGGCTGAGCTTGTGGTGCCCGACATGGTCGAGTTGGAGTCGCAGTTGCAGTACGTCGGCAAGCGATTGATCGGTTCACTCCGAGAACAGGCAACGTCGGCGCGGCGACAGTTGGAGTTGCTCTCGTCACGACGGGTGATCCGACAACCCTTTGACCGAGTCCAACAACAGACACAACGTCTCGACGACTGGTACGATCAACTCACTCGCGCGATCCGCTCACGCACTCTGCTCGCTGAGTCACGAGTCGTGAACATCGCCGGATCGTTGAACGCACTCAGCCCCTTGAACGTGCTCGAACGCGGCTACAGCATCACACAACGGGCTGAGTCCGATCAGGTCGTGAGGCACACGGGAGATGTCAACGTCGGTGATGTGATTGCAACACGGATTGGCGATGGTCGGATCATCTCGACAGTGGATTCATTGGAACAGAAGGAAACGAAGCTAACGAAGGGTTAAGGTTTGATGGCGAAGCAGAAGTCGGCCAAAAGAGAGAAGCAACCGGAGTCGTTCGAGGCGGCGCTGAGTGAGTTGGCGGAGATTGTGGGTGATCTCGAAGACGGCTCGATTGGGTTGGAGGAGTCGCTCGCCCGCTTCGAGGACGGTATGCGTTTATTGCGTCATTGTCATGATGTGCTGGGCAAAGCCGAGCAACGCATCGAACAATTGACCGGCTTCGACACCGACGGCAATCCGGTTACCAAACCGCTGGACGGAGCGGCGACGATCGATCAGCAGAAGAACTCGGCCGGTCGCCGACAGCGGTCACCGAAGAAGTCGTCAAAGTCGGATGACGATGACGACGCTGGCCCAACCTTGTTCTGAACAAGAGGTGATGTCCATGTTATCTCATCGATCAATCATCGGGCTGCTCGTATGCGGCTGGATGATCGTGTTGCCGTTGCCCGTGTGTGCTGACCAGCCCACGCAACAGGAGGCCATCGATGCGATGCATCGAGCCGTGCGGTTCTTTCGCAAGGAATGTTCGGCAGGTGGCGGGTATGTCTATCGAATCAGTGCTGACCTCACGAAGCGTGAAGGCGAAAACAAAGTCGGCCAAACAACGGCGTGGGTCGAACCGCCCGGGACGCCTGCGGTAGGGATGGCGTATCTCAAGGCTTACCAACTCACCCACGATCCGGCTCTCCTCGAATCGGCAAACGAGACGGCTGACTCGCTTGTTCGTGGGCAACTGGTCTCCGGTGGGTGGATGGGATTCATTGAGTTTGATCCCGAACGGCGGAAAGGCTTTGCATATCGCGTCAACGGTGCCGAGATCAACGATCGCAAGAACTGGACAACGTTCGATGATGACAAGTCGCAGTCGGCAATTCGATTTCTGATGCAACTCGACAAGACACTGGAGTTTCGGAACGAGGAGATTCATGAGGCGGTGCAATACGCCCTCGACGCATGCGTCAATTCACAATACCCCAACGGAGCATGGCCGCAGCAGTTTCGCGAGTCTCCACATGCGGATGACTTTCCGGTGCTGCAGGCGAGTTTCCCGGACGAGTGGCCGCGCGAGTTTCCGGGTGTCCGCTATACGTCTCACTACACGCTCAACGACAACACGATCAGCGACCTGATTACAACGATGCTTGAGGCGTGGGACGTCTACGGCGATGAGCGGTTTCTCAACGCTGCCAAGCGAGGCGGAGACTTCCTGCTGCTGGCTCAGTTGCCAGAGCCACAACCGGGCTGGGCACAACAGTACGATCGCGAGATGCATCCCGTCTGGGCACGCAAGTTCGAACCGCCTGCTGTCACCGGGGGTGAGTCTCAGGGAGCGATGCGGACGTTGATGCTGTTGTACAGGCGGACAAAGGAGTCAAGGTACCTGGAACCGATTCCGCGTGCACTCGCCTATTATCGCAGCAGCTTGTTGTCCGACGGGAAGCTGGCGAGGTTCTATGAATTAAAGACGAACCGCCCGCTGTATTTCACGAAAGACTACCAGCTGACCTATGACGACGGTGACATGCCGACGCACTACGGATTCAAGTCGACATCGAGCCTTGACGAAATCGCTGAGGAGTATGAATTGTTGCAGCGGACATCTCCGCAAGACCTGCGACCGAAGAATGAAGCGGTATCACCTCGCATGAGTGACAAACTGACACGACGTGCCGCAAAGATCATCGGTGCGCTCGATGAGCGTGGCGCCTGGGTGACGAACGGACGCCTCCGCAATTACGGTGACAGTAAGGAGACGCGGGTGATCGAATCGACGACATTCTGTGCGAACTTGCGAATGTTGGCGACGTACATTGCGGCGATGGAAGCGGAGTGAATCGTCGGGCGGGAAGGGTGATGCTAATCCGCAAGCGATGGATGATTGTCGCGCGATAAGCGACCGTGTTGGATCAGCGCAATAGATGGTTGTTGGCCATCGTGATGCCGCTGAGCATGGCGCCGATAATGCCGAGGAAGCCCTGATCCGTGCCGCAGAGGAAGAGATTGTCGATCTCGGTTGTACCGTCAAGAACCTTGCGGGGAGCGCCGTAGACGGCCCCTTTGAGGTGGCCCGTGAATTTCTTGATGGTGCGGGGCGTGAAGATGTCTGTATCGACGATATGCTTGCGAAAATCGGGAATGTGCTGAATGGCTGACTCGACCATGCGTTGTCCCCAGTCGGCTTTGGCCGCGACGTAATCGTCTTCAGGGAGTGACATCCAGTAGTCAGGGTCAGCGAGAGAGGTGATGCGGATGTAGCCCTCGTCGAGCTGTTCACCGTCGGTGTAGTGGAAATTATTGGGTGAACAGATGATGCCGCTCCGCAGGTCGAGCGGTTCGGTCGGCGGCTCATAGTGGAATTCGTCGGCACTGTTGTAGAATACGATCGTCTCGTCGTGCCCCAACTCGTGCGGCTGACAGTCGAGCACGAAGATCGCCTCGTTGAAGCTGATCTCGCCGGAAGGGGGAATGGAGGATGGAGAATTGAGAACACCTTCGTCCCCATTCTCTATTCTCCATTCTCCATTCAACAACCCAAGCGTCTCAACGTGCCCGGCGGATGAGAGGACGTTGTCTGCTTCGATTTCGGTGCCGTCGTCGAGAACGACCCCCGTCGTGCGACCACCATTGACCATGATCTCGCGAACGCCGTGACGCAGTCTGAGTTCACCGCCCAATTCCTTGTAATGCCGAGTGAGCTTCTTGAGAATTTGCCGCACACCTTTGATCGGGCGACCAAAGCCTTCTTGAAAGATGCTCTTGAACATGATGCAGAACTGACCAAAGTCCATGTCATGCGGCGTCGCGGAGCCGTAGAACATCAGCGGGCAGAACAACATGTCGATCAGCACAGCATCAGACAGAAACTCACCGAGGACGCTGCGTGCCGAGGCCGGTTCCTGAGACAGGCTTGTTTCATCGTACTCGTCGATGTGTGTGACGAGCGTGCGAAAGCGATCTGCCTGCTTCGGAAACTCACGGCAGACGTCGTCGACGAAAGCCGCAAAGTCGTTGTTGAAGGCGATGCGATGACCGGGGAAGACCACCGAAGAGCCATTCTGTGGCGAGAGATCAAAGTCGTCCCAGCGGAGGCGGAGTTGCTTGAGCAGTTTGGAGAGCGGGCCGGTCCGTGTGCCGGGCGGCGCGTAGTTCGTGACCGCATGCAGACCGACATCGTAGTTGCGGTCGCGGAGTCGATAGAACGAGTTGAGGCCGCCGATTGTCGTGTGCCGTTCGAGAATGCAGACCGGCTTCTCGTAATAGGCAAGCCGAATCCCCGCCGCGAGACCCGACATGCCGGCGCCGATGATGACGGTGTGATATTGCATGGTCACTCAATGACAAAGCACTGAGTACTCGGTACGGAGTACACAGTGCTTGGAGATTCTCACTTAGGATGGGTTCGCCCTACACTCCCGCTGGCACGTCCGCCAGTTTCGGGGTCAGGTAGTCGACGGTCGAGTCCATCGTGATCAGGTTCTCGTACTCGTCTTCGGGGATCTGCACACGGTACTGTTTGCGGAGTTCCATGACGATGTCCAGGAAGTCCATGCTGTCGAGTTCCATTTGATCACGGAACGCGACGCCGTCGTCGAGGTCGCTCAGGTCTTCATCGGGTGCAATACGTTCCAGGATGTCCAAGACGACCTGGCGAATATCAGGCGGGGCCATTCACACGTCTCCATCAACTTTTGGGGACCGGTTCTTTAGCACCAGTCGCAGTCATACGGGGGGTGCGATCTGCGGACTTGCAGACCGACACACATCAGCGACAGCACCACAGCCCGATGCAACTCAGTTGTAGAGACCGCCGTGCTCCGCGGGAAATTTGCGGACGATCAGCACAGAGTTGATGCCGAGCATGCCGAACGAGTTGTTCAGGATGCACTCGGCCCGCTCCAGCGATCGTGGCTTGTTGGCCACCACTTGAGGCAGGGCACAGCAGGGGTCCGGCTGATCGAGATTGATTGTAGCGTGCGCGATGCCATCGTCAAACGCAGGTACGTTTCCCAACAGCTCCAAAGCCCCCGCTGCCCCCATTGCGTGTCCGATGAAGCTCTTGGTGTTGTTGATGGCAACGTCGGGGCATTCCTCAAAGACCGACCGCAAGGCTCGTGACTCCTCGATATCTCCCTGCTCAGTTGCGGTCGCATGACTACTGACGATATCGATGTCCTGAGGTTGCGCATCGGCTCTCGATAGCGCCAAGTGGATACATTCTGCCTGTCGCGTCGCGTTCGGTAGGACAAAGTCTGACGCGTCCGAATTCATGGCATATCCGATGATTTCCCCGTAAATCTTCGCACCGCGAGCGATGGCGTCGGGGAGTCGTTCGAGGGTGCAGATCCCTCCTCCTTCGGCGACCACGATGCCGCAACGGTCCTTGTCAAATGGACGGCAGGCCTTCGTGGGGTCGTCATGTTGGGCAAGGGCACCTTGACTGGCGAAACTAGCAAAAATGCCGAAGGTGTGAATGCTCTCCGAAACCCCGCCTGCGATCGCAATGTCGACCTCGTTTAGCCGCAACATCTGCACAGCCTGAATGAACCCGGCGTTCCCAGCTGCACAGGCGGCTCCGAGCGTGAGATGAGGGCCCGTGATCTGCAGGTTCAGCGTGACCTCACCGGCAGCATTGTTCGCAACTGTGCGTGGGTTATGGTGATGCGACCAGCAAGTCGTGTCGTAATCAAACTGGGAAATCTCGTAGATCTCGTTCTCTGTCTCAACATTACCGTGTTCGGTGATGCCGAGATAGACACCCACCCGGTCACGGTGGACGTTGTCCCAATCCAGACCAGAGTCCTTGACCGCCTCGTTGGCACAGTAGATGGAGATCGACCCGGCACGTGTCCCGCGTCGGCGATCTTTCTTCTTTTGATAGAGAAATTCGTCGAAATCACACACGCCCGCCAGGACTTTGCCCATGTACCGGGTCTCGTAGTCGACAACACCCGACCGTCCAGCCAGCAAACTCTCACGGAAGTCCGAGAGATTATTGCCGTTAGGAGCGGTGAGGCCCACGCCGGTGATGACAATCCGGTGAGGGTCGTGGAGAGCGTCCGACATCGTGTGGTCCCTGCCTCTGATTCGTGTGTGCAGCGTAGTCAGTGCGAAAAAGCAGGGCAAGCGGGGGAGGGAGTGGCAGAGTGACAAAGTGACAGAGTGGCAAAGGGAGTTGATACCATCGCTTTGCCACTTGGCCACCCGACCACTTTGCCACTCTCCAGGGACCGCTCTTGCAGCAAACCGATGAATTGCCGTAGATTTCGCATCTCTAGGGATAGAAATCATCAAGGAACACACGGATGTGGTGTGCCAGTTGTCAGACGGATGTTGCCGGCGAAGTCTCTGCGGATGGGCAGAGCGTCTTGTGCACGGCGTGTGGAGGCGAGGTCAGCAGCGGTCGTTCGCTCAGTCTGCACCCCAAGACGCGGGATGCGCGCGAGTTACTCGAACGCTGGTCGACCGAGGAACTCCTCGATCCTGACGTACGACTCTCTCAACCTCAGCGCTTGTCGAAGCCCACAGAGTCAACGACCACGGCTTCGCCGACGATTCAAACAGTCGCGGAATCGTACGGCGGCGATGAATCCTCTCCCACCGTTGAGACCGCGGCTGCCGACCACAAGAGTCCTGCAGTCCAAGCCGATGCAGAGGCGACAACGTCCGAAACAGGCTCCTCCCGTCAACAAGGCAAGCGCCGCAAGTTCCGGCTCGATAACCAACACCAGACACGCATCGGTAGTGATGCCCCTGTCCCTGCTCCCCATCCGCAACGTCGGGTTCGAAAGTCGTCCACCACAACGCGCATTGACGCCGCCCACGAGCAGGCACCCACTCCTCACTTCAACATTGCTTCAGCCTTTGAAGGTAAGTCGAAGCCGGGTCAGGGCGAATCACTGTGGGGACAGATTCTTGCATACAGCGGCGTTGGGCTCTTGACCGTCGGGACCGTCATGGTCCTGTGGGGCTACTTCGGCGGACCGGAGAGCTACACTCCGACCGGATGGCTGCTCGCCAGTGCGGGGCAAATGTTGTTGTTCCTTGGCGTGGTCACGCTCGTCTCCGGGGGCATGGAACAGACGACACATGAGGTTTCCCGACGCATCGAGTACCTGGGCGACCAACTCGTCCGCTTCGAGCAAGCTCAACAGACCATGCTCAGAGGACCTCACTTCGCCACTCGTGATGAGTCCGAGTTACGCTCACGTCAGACAGCAGAGTCTGAATCGAACGACCAGTCCGACGAGTGACTGTGCAACGCACGACCATGCGAAACCACAAGTGTCGTCGTCGGTCTAGCGCATGAAGGCGACATAGTAGAACGCCAGTCCCGTCACGGACGTCAGCACCAGGTCGATGGTCGATCCCCATCCCAGCTTGCGGTGCAACGGGCTGTGTGCACACGGAGTCGGAGGAGCCGGCATCCGTTTGAGGGCGAGCACGATCGTCGTCGCCCACAGCAGGGGAGTTGAGACAGCGAAGACCAGATGCACGTAGAGCACTCGTTGTGCCAGCGAGAACGCATCACCCGTCAGTCGCGGCTGCTCTGCATCCTTGTTGACGACATTCTCCCAGCCGCCATGCACCCATTGCATGTCGACCTCAAACGCCCCCACGGCGAGCAGCAGCACGATCGCCAGCCCGAGCTGCAATCTCTTGTGCAACGCATACTGCCCGTGCTTCACCTGCCAAATGCTGAACACCAGGACGGGCACCACAAGCACCAGCGCCGTCACCACGACGTCCAGCATCAGCGACGAATCGTAACCCAGAAAACCGTGCTTCCACATGATGAGAGACGTCGATCTGCCGTGATTGTCGGTTGAGTGTTGACTGGGAATGGTTCATAGTGAAACCTCCCCGCTTTGACCACCATCAGCCCGCCTTTTGATTTTTCTGATCTGCCAATCATGCCTGATGATCGACAACCGGTGACTTCACCTGCTCTCCCACCAGCCAGCCTCGACGTCGAGTTCACCGTGCCCTTCGTGCACCGTCTGCGATTCACTCAAGACGTGCTGGGGACTGACCAAGCCATGTTGGCCGAGTTGCTGGCACCGTCGGGAGACGCTCCGTCGAGGGTCCAGTTTTGGTTGGACGAGCAAGTGGCGCACGCCCAACCACAGCTGAAATCTCGCATCCGCACATTTGCCAGTGCCCACAGCGATCACGTGACGTTGGCGGGCAACATTCAAACGGTCCCCGGTGGCGAACCCGTCAAGAATGACATCCACATTATCGAGCGAATGCTTAAGTGCATGCACGCTGCCGACCTCGACCGTCGGAGTTACGTTGTCGTCATCGGCGGCGGTGCCGTTTTGGATGCCGTGGGATTTGCTGCGGCGATGGCCCATCGTGGGATTCGACTGATTCGTCTGCCGACGACCACACTGGCACAGGCTGACTCGGGCATTGGTGTCAAGAACGCCGTCAATCTTTTCGAGCAGAAGAACTGGATCGGCACCTTCGCCGTTCCCTGGGCGGTCATCAATGATGCGGCCCTCCTGGAGACACTGCCGGATCGCGACTTCCGTTGTGGTTTCTCCGAGGCCGTGAAGGTGACCTTGCTAAAGGACGCCGCTGCCTTTGAGTCACTGGATGCCACGGCGGACCAGATTCGAGAACGGGACTGGTCAGCAGCGGCACCGGTCATTCGAAGATCAGCAGAGTTGCATCTGTCACACATCACCCAGGGAGGCGACCCGTTTGAAGCCTTGGAAGCTCGCCCTCTCGACTACGGGCATTGGTCCGCTCACAAACTGGAGGTGATAACCGGGTTCCAGCTGCGTCACGGCGAAGCGGTCAGCATCGGAGTCGCTCTCGATACGGTGTACTCATCTCTCATTCATGGTCTGCCCAAAGCCGATGCAGACCGCACGCTGGATTGTCTCATCCGGCTGGGCCTGCCTGTCTTTCATCCCGCATTGAACGACACGAAAGCCCTCTTCGATGGGTTGGAACAGTTCCGTCAGCATCTCGGAGGGCGTCTCACACTGACAATGCTGCCGGTGATCGGGAGTATGATCAGTGTCCATGACGTTGATCGGTCTGCGATGCGAACCGCACTTCATCGCCTCGCGGACTGGAAAAAACCACTTTCCGCTGACATTGCTACACTTTAGGCGTTAGACTCAGCGGGTGTACGGGAGCGGGGGTTGAGACAACCCAAGTTGATCACCTGACCTTGATTGGGCAGTTGACATCACGGAGACGGATGCCGCATGACGACGCTGCAAACCGACTTCTCAAACCTCATTATCGCCGATGGTCGCTATACGGTCAGCGATCGGTTGGGCGTAGGCAGCATGGGGCACGTCTTCCGTGCCTTCGACACCCGGCTGGCAACCGATGTTGTCATCAAGGTGCCGACGGACAAGCGGCTTGCTGATCCGGAGTTCCATGAGCGATTCCTTCAAGAGTCGCGGCTGCTCACCCAACTCAATCATCCACGGATTGTCAAAATTCTCGACGTCGGCGAACACGAGGGCGTGCCGTACTTTGTGATGCCTTACATCGACGGCGGAAATCTGCTCGATCGGCTCAGGGACAAGGACGGCAAGTCAAAAAAACTCTCGCCCGACTCTCTGAATGGCTGGTTGCCCGGAATCGCCGAGGCCCTCGACTCGATGCACAAGCGAGGGTACCTCCACCGCGACGTCAAACCGGCCAATATTCTGTTCGACTCTCACGATCACGCCTACCTCGCTGACTTTGGCCTGTCGAAACTGCTGGACGACAACGACGGTGAGAACTCCGGACTGACCGCCGCGAATGCCGTCGTCGGCACGCCGAACTACGTCGCACCAGAACTCGTGCTGGCCCGCAAGGATTACGACGGACGGGTTGACCAGTATTCATTGGCAGTGACAGTCTACGAGGCACTCACCGGCAAGCCTCCCTTCGAAGGTGGCTCTCCCACCGCGACAATGGTCAATCAAACAACAAAGCATCCCAAGGCGTTGAATGAGGTGAACCCGGAAGTCCCGGAGGGTCTCGCTTCCGCCGTCCGCATGGCGTTGTCGAAACGTCCCTGGCGTCGCTACGAAACATGCACAGACTTCGCCGATGCAGTCTTGGCTTGCATGCACGACGATGTGGACCTCAGCATGTCATCGTCCTCACGAAGTTCATCGACCGGCTACTCGACAGTCATCGAACAGCGACCCGCCTACGTGATCGCTGGGGTGTCCAAAGGCAAAAACGGCAAGATCGACTGCCCTGCCTGCGGCGAGCAACTTCTCCTCAAGGCAAAGTACGCCGGTCAACGCGGCGCATGCGTCCACTGCGGCAGCAAACTGCTCATCTCGTACGGCCTCAATGAACTCAAGCTGCTGAAACCCCTCGAACTCTCCGACTCCGACGTCGGTGAACAGACACCACCGAGCAGTTCGTCATCAACCTCTGAGATTGTCCTGGGCAACGAACACCTCGGCATCCGCTTCTCCAGCCGCCGCGGCATGTTGCTCACCATTGCGGGTATCATCCTGCTGCTGATGATGTCTGTCGTTTTCGGTCGCCTGACTGCGAGTTGGGGGAGTGAGTACGAGCCGGCTTCAACTTCGTCTGAAGCGGTCACGATAGAATGAGACGGATTGACGGCTACTCGCTTTGGCTGGGTCATGTCGGTGATATTCAAGACCTCTCGTCTGTCCTGAACAATGACATCTCTGTCGTCGTTGACTTGGCCATCAATGAACCAATCCCGCAACTGACTCGCGAACTCGTCTACATTCGATGCCCGTTAAATGATGGTGCAGGGAATGATCCTTGGGCCCTGCGCCTCGCAGTGCGAACGGTTGCAACATTGCTTAATGAAAATGTGGCGACTCTTGTCTATTGCAGCGCCGGGATGAGCCGGACTCCAGCGATTGCAGCAGCCGCGCTTGCTTCCGCACATGGTCTCACATTGCCCGCTGCCATCATGTTGGTAACACAGGATGCTCCATCCGACATCTCTCCAGCACTAATCGGAGATTTGCAGGCGATATTCGCGTGACGCCTCAAATGAGTCGGCTCCTGTTGTCACTCCAACGGCTGTGGTAGGCTTTTGCTCAGCGATGATTGGACTGCTGAGGGATTTGCGATGCCGGACCAGAAACCGAATGTACACGTTGTCGATCATCCGTTGGTGCGGCATCATTTGACACACTTGCGATCGCGTGAGACGACGCCGATTCAGTTTCGGGCCCACGTGAGGCGGCTGGCGTCATTGCTGGCGTACGAGGCGACGCAGGATCTGGACGAAGAGCCGTTTGAAGTGACGACGCCGCTGACGCGAATGACCGGTTCCGTCGTTTCCAGCTCTCTGGGATTAGTGCCCATCTTGCGTGCTGGGCTGGGGATGGTCGAACCGGTGCTCGATCTCGTGCCCGACGCGCAAGTTTGGCATCTCGGACTGTACCGCGACGAAGAGACGGCTCAACCCGTTCACTATTATAGCAAGCTCCCGCCGGGACAGCCGGTCGATCTGGCCTTGATCGTTGATCCGATGCTGGCCACCGGCGGCTCAGCCATCGCAGCACTCACCACGCTCAAGGAGTGGGGCGTCCCCCGGATCAAGCTGCTGTCGATCATCGCCGCCCAGGATGGAATCGATGCCGTGAGTGAGGCCTCCCCGGAGACAGACATTCATGTCTGTGCGGTCGATGCGGAGTTAAACGCTGACAAGTTCATCGTCCCTGGTCTGGGCGACGCCGGTGACCGCACCTTCAACACGCCGGGATGAAGTGGCCTCGTCTGATGATGAAAGTTGTATGTAACGCCGATCCCTCAGCAGATTGAGACAAGGAGATCGGGCGACAAGGAGAGGGGGAGACGGCGCGGATCATCTCTCTCCTTATCTCCCCCTCTCCTTGTCCCCTTGTCATCCCTCACCCGCAACGGAGTCCCATGGACGACATCCCCGCACCGTTCACTTCGTCCAGCCGCAAGGTTGAGGAAGAGTGGATCGATCTCAACGGCCACATGAACATGGCTTACTATGCCGTGTTATTCGATCGCACGTCTGACGATGCGTTCGAGGCGTTCGGTCTGGGGTGGGAGTACCTCAAGCAGACGAACTTCTCGACCTTCACTCTCGAAGCAAAGTTCACTTACCTCCGCGAATTACACGTCGGTGAAGAGGTGACATCGACACTCCAAGTCATCGATGTGAGCGACAAGTGCCTGCATTACGCGCAAGAGCTCCATCATGCGCAAGAGGGTTGGTTGTCAGCGGTCATGGAGTCGATTGTGATTCACATTGACATGTCGAGCCGCAATCCGGCACCGTTCCCGGACCATGTGCAGGAGATGCTGAGGGAGATCCACAAGGCTCACGCGTCGCTCCCCGTGCCGACTCAGGTTGGTAACAAGATCGGGATTCGCCGCAAGTGATGCTTTCCGTTGAGCCGCACATTTCAAATGTGCGGCTCAACAGACGACGGCAATTGGCGCTCGTTGACTTGCATTTCCAGCGGTTGTATCGTGGCGTGTTCGTGCGGAATTCGTGCTCTTCCTGAGGACAACCTGATGCTGTCGGAGAAACCGTGGCAGGGACCGTTCGCCGTCCTTGCTGGACTGATGTTGATTGTCACGCTCACCGGGTGTCCGGGTGAAGTTCCCCAAGAGGGGGCTAATGGCGGTGCCGACGGTGGGACCTGGACAGCGGCGGAGGAAGAGCCAACGGTTGCCTACGTCACAAATGGCATCGCATCGTTCTGGACGATCGCGGAGGTCGGTGCACGCGACGCAGGAGAGGAAGTCGGAGCCAAGGTTGAAGTCCGCATGCCTCCGGATGGCGTCGCTGACCAGAAGCGGATGTTGGAAGAACTCCTCACGCTCGGCGTCGATGGCATCGCGGTCAGTCCGATTGATCCCAAGAATCAGACGGACATCCTCAACACGTGTGCCGAGCAGACGATCCTCATCACACAGGACTCGGACGCCCCCGAGTCAAACCGTGTCTGCTACATCGGCATGAGCAACTACGACGCCGGTCGCATGTGTGGCGAACTCGTGCGTGAGGCAATGCCCGACGGCGGTGAGTTGATGATCTTCGTCGGTCGCATCGAGCAGGACAACGCTCGGCTCAGACGGCAGGGCATCATCGACGAACTCATGGAACGCGACCATGACCCGTCGCGCTTCGATGAGCCGGGACAAATCATTGAGGGAAACGGGTTCACAATCCTCGGCACGCGGACCGACGGATTTGACTTTGGCAAAGCGAAGTCACTGGCAGAAGACGCGCTGACAGCTCACCCCGACATCAAGTGTATGGTCGGACTGTTCGCTTACAACCCGCCCAACATTCTCGAAGCGCTGCGAGGAGCCGGGAAGCTCGGAGAAGTGCAGGTCGTTGCCTTCGATGAGGACAATGCCACATTGCAGGCGATCGAGGACGGACATTGCTTCGGCACCGTTGTGCAGGACCCCTACCACTACGGATTCGAGTCGGTCCGTGTGCTCGCTGCTCTGGCACGGGGAGATGAGTCGGTAATCCCCAAGGGGGGCTTCATGGACATCCCGGCTCGTAAGATCACACAGGAGAACGTCACCGAGTTCTGGACGGAGTTGAAGGCACTCGTGGGGGGGAGCCCCGCAGGCGAATCGACCCCGTAGGCGAGTTCATGACCAGCGTGACCGAATCGCCCCTGCTGTCCGTCCACCGTGCGTGCAAGTCGTTCCCCGGTGTACGGGCACTGCATGAAGTCGATCTGACGCTCAACAAGGGCGAAGTGCTCGCAGTCATCGGCGAGAACGGCGCGGGCAAGAGCACGCTGATGAAGATTCTCGCCGGCGTGCAACTGCCGGACAGCGGTGACATCCGCCTCGATGGAACGCCGATTGTGATCGACTCCGTGCAAACCGCTCTCTCGCATGGCATCGCTCTCATTCATCAGGAACTCAACCTCTCCGGCAATCTCGATGTCGGTGCCAACATCTTCCTCGGTCGCGAGCCGCGACGCTTCGGCCTCATCGACAAGCAGCGGATTCGTGAGGAATCGAAGCAGGTGTTGTCACTCGTGGGGCTCGACGTCTCGCCCGACACACTCGCCGGCTCACTCTCCATCGGACGTCAGCAACTCGTCGAGATCGCGAAGGCCCTTTCGACCGATGCGAGGGTCCTCATTATGGACGAGCCGACGTCGAGCCTGTCGCACGGCGAATCAGAACGGCTGTTCGAAGTCATCCGCGATCTGCGTCGGCGCGGCGTGAGTATCATCTACATCTCCCACCGGCTCGGCGAGGTGAAGGACCTTGCCGACAGTGTGTGCGTGCTGCGCGATGGCGAGAACGCCGGTGAGCTGGGCCATGATGAGATCACGCATGACTCGATGGTGCGGCTGATGGTGGGGCGAGACGTTTCTCAGTTTTACGCACGGCAGCCTCACAAGCCGGGGGCGTCTCTGCTGGAAGTCGCCGGGTTGCGAACATCAACCTATCCGTCGGAGGAGTTATCATTCACCGTCAGAGCCGGTGAGATTGTGGGCGTCGCGGGACTCGTGGGTGCCGGTCGCACGGAGATGCTGCGGACACTGTTTGGCGTCGATCCGATGTTGGCAGGAACCATAAGAGTTGACGGACAGCCGATCGCGCTGCACAGCCCTCGGGATGCAATCAACGCGGGTCTCGCACTCGTGCCAGAGGACCGCAAGGCTGAAGGTCTCGTGATCGACATGCCCGTGCGGTCGAACGTGAGCCTTGCCAGTCTGCGACGCCATCGACGACTGGGCGTGTTCCGAAACGAGTCCGCCGAGCGTAGCGATACGTCAGCGATGATCGACAAACTCAACATCAAGACGCCGTCGGCTGAGCAGATTGCTCGCTTGCTGTCCGGCGGCAATCAACAGAAGGTCGTGCTCGGCAAGTGGCTGACGATGTCACCCCGCGTGTTATTCCTGGATGAGCCGACACGTGGCATTGACGTTGGGGCCAAACAGGAGATTTACTCACTGATGGAGACACTCGCGGAGCAGGGAGTTGCTGTGCTGTTTGTTTCGAGTGAGATGGAAGAGATCCTCGGCATGGCTGACCGGGCGCTTGTGATGCACGAAGGACGCATCACGGGGGAACTCACACGCGAACAACTGAGTGAGGAAGCAGTGATGCACCTTGCGACAGGAGGTGCTGACGCGGCGTAGTTGTTGGACCCACGGGGCGTAGCCCGTGGGCTTGGACCATCAACCATCAACCATCAACCATCAACCATCAACTCTGAACTCTGAACTCTGAACTCTGAACTCTGAACTCTGAACTCTGAACTCTGAACTCTGAACTCTGAACTCTGCATGAACAAAATCCTTGGCATCCTGCTGCTGCTGGTCTTCGTGTGCGTGGGCACGACGTTGTTGAACGATGCGTTTGTTGAGTCGTTCAACATGCAGAACATCGTTCGTTACAGCGCCTTCTACGGCATCATCGGCATCGGTGTGGCGATGGTGATCATCACAGGGGGCATCGACCTGTCGATCGGCTCAGTCATTGGACTCGTCGGCTGCGTGCTGCCAATGCTGCTCGTCGATAATGGCTGGTCTGTGCCCGCGTCACTCGCTGCGGTGATGCTGTTGGCGTTGATCATCGGTCTGACACATGGATTGCTGATCACCAAGATGCGGCTGCAACCATTCATCGTCACATTATGTGGACTGCTCGTGTATCGTGGTCTGGCAAGATGGATCACGTCCGATCAGACGAAAGGATTCGGCAGTGAGTTCAACGATTCGCTTCGGCTGCTCGCGATCGGCAAGCCCTGCTCAGTCGCGTTCCTAACACTCCTGGCAGGGATTGGGGTGACCCTCGGATCCGGTTGGCAACTCATGCGTTCCCGACGGACGATCGACGTCACGACCGAAGGATCGACCGCACGCTGGCATCTGCCGACCGTCGGCATCATTCTTGGCCTGTTGCTGATCGTCATCGGCGGGTCACGCTTCGCCCATGGCTATGAGATCAATGCCGGTGGAACACTGGTTTCGCTCGGTTCGATCGACATTCCCGGCTGGTCGACGCGGGTGCATCCCGATGGGGTCGAGTTGCCGCGACAGTTCATGTTGTGGGCTGGTTTGGGGGTGATTCCGGGCGTACTCTGGCTGATGGTCGTGCTCGGTGGGCGAAATCCGCGATCAATCGTGTTGCCGCTCGTGCTGGTCGGAGTTGCTGCCGGACTCGTCTGGGGAGCAACGTGGCTCGTCGACCGCCCGGATGACTGGTTCTGGAAGGGAAAAAAGCTGGTCGATGACACTTCATGGTGGGGTGGGAATTGGGCCCGCACTTGGCGCATCGTGGCCGTGTTCTCGTCGCTCGGGCTGTTGATGGCATCGCTCGCATGGCTGGGGCAGCAAGCCGTTCGCATCGCCGGCACCGCTGCGACCGCACCGCTGCTGCTCACGACCAGCTGCGCCATCCTCTGGTTGTTGAGCCAGACGCCTCTCGGGGAGACACTCGTTCCGGCACCCTTCATCGTGTTGATGCTGATGGCGTTCGCAGCTTCGATCTTCTTGAACCAGACAATCTATGGTCGCTATCTGCTGGCCCTCGGTAACAACGAAGAAGCAGCTCGGTTTAGCGGCATCAATACAGACCGTATGATTCTCCTCGCCTATGTGCTCTGCTCGCTCGCCGCAGGCTTGGGTGGCATCTTGTTCGCGCTCGACACCAACTCAATCCAACCGGCATCTCACGGCAACTTCTATGAGTTGTACGCCATTGCCGCAGCAGTTCTCGGCGGGTGTAGTCTCCGAGGTGGCGAGGGCACGATCCTCGGCGTCGTCATCGGAGCCGCCGTGATGCGTGTGCTGTATAACTCCATCAACCTGATCGGAATCCCGTCCCAATTGGAGTTCGCCATCATCGGCCTCGTGATTCTACTGGGGGTCGTCGCCGATGAGATGGTCAAACGCATCGCCTCAAGACAACAGTCGTCCTGACAAACTCACAACTCAGGTGCTTTGATCGAGAACAGGTGCGGAAAACGTTTGCCGCTGGCCGTCTTGAACTCGACACGGAAGTTCATGTCCTCAGGGACTTCGCAATCTTCGGGGACGTCGAAAAAGCAGGCGAGTGACAGTGAGATTGCCGATTCCGGGCCGATGTTCCACGGCGGCGTGTCATCGTTGACGTAACCCCAGTCGCCTTTGATGGTCTCGCCTTGGTACTTCAGGTAACAGTCAAAGCCGATGATGGCGTTCTGACGAATGCTGTTGTTGGCGACAAGGATGCCGCACGGCTCGGTTTGCGTCAGACCCAGCCGTTTCCGATCGGAGCCTTCTTCACCACAGCGCAACGATGTACGGAAGTTCCGCAGTTGCACGATCGTCAGAGCCGGCTTCTCCTTACGGGCTTTGATGAACCAGAAGTACCCGGTGAACGCGGCGGACAGACCACTCATCACCGTCTCCGGCTTGAGCGTCTTCCCGATGAGAGAATTCAGCATCTCCTCCATGACGGCCCTCCATTGCCGGCGAAAAAGGGATGGGCGGCGGAGGGGGAGTGTACAATCACGTTCGGCGCTTGGTTTGTTGGTGGGGGCGGGGTTGGTGTGGTCGAAGGGACGTGGGGGAGGGAGTGGGGTGACGTGCGGAGCGAGGGGGTGAGGAGGTCGAGCCGTGCGCAGCGTTCAGCGCCGCCGGGGCGTC
>JAJDEJ010000140.1 GCA_029259815.1 Planctomycetaceae bacterium
CGCGTCCCACCGCCTGGGAGTTGGGAAAGGACTTGTTCGGTTGTTATGCCAGTGGTGATGGGACTCTCTCTCAGCATGTCAGCGAGGTCGTACGGGAACGCATTCATGCCAAATACGCCAAACGTCGTGGTCGTTGATGCCGGGCCGCTGCTGGCGTTGTTTGATACCGACGATCAGTACCACCCCAAAGCGATTCGCTATTTCGGTCACACTCAGGCTCGATTTCTGGCGACTCTTGCAGTCGTGACCGAAGCCATGTATCTGTTTGGCCCGGTCCTTGCGCCCAAGAAGAACTTGCTGCAATGGATCACGTCCGGAGCAGTGTCGCTCGTCTCTCCCGAGGAATCCGATCTCGAACGCGTGATCCAGTTGCTCGACAAATACGCTGACCGGTCGATGGACTTCGCCGACGCACTGACCGTTGCCATTTGCGAACGGCTTGACATTGACCACGTCGCTACGTTTGACAGTGATTTTGACTTTTATCGCTTCAAGGACCGTCGGCGATTCGTCAACGTGCTGAAGTAGATCACAGCCCCAGCTTCTTACCGACCTCCAGAGAACATCCGCTGATGCCCACTGCTACCAAATCCTACGCCGCTGAGGACATCGAAGTCCTCGAAGGGCTCGATCCCGTGCGGCGTCGACCGTCGATGTACATCGGCGGTGTCGACAATCGCGGGCTGCATCACCTGGTGTGGGAAATCGTCGATAACTCGGTCGACGAGTTTCTCGCGGGTGAAGCGGACAGTATCAAGGTCACACTGCACAAGGACGGGACGTCGATCACGGTCGAAGACAACGGACGTGGTATCCCGGTCGACAAACACAAGAAGCTCAAGAAATCGGCCCTCGAAGTCATCCTCACGACGCTGCACGCGGGCGGCAAGTTCTCCAACAAGAACTACGCTCGCAGCGGCGGATTGCACGGCGTCGGTTCGTCAGTCGTCAACGCGCTATCGAGTGAGATGGTGGCGACCGTGCACCGCGACGGCCACGAGTGGGTGCAGCGATACAAACGCGGCAAGCCGACCACGCCGGTGAAGAAAGTGCGGCCATTCCGAGGGCACGGCACGAGTATCCACTTCCGCCCGGATGATGACATCTTCCGCCGCATCCACTTTCACGCGGACACGATCCGGCAACACCTCGAAGACATCTCGTACATCCACGCCGGACTGAAGATCACATTCATTGATGATGTGCATGGCGAGAAGTACGAACTGAGCCACCCGGATGGAATCAAGGCTTATCTGGACAAGCTCATTCAAGACGAGAGCAAGAAACTGGTCCACGAGCCGACATTTGCCACCGAGAAAGATGAGAAGTCGGTCCGCATCGAAGTGGTGCTCAAATGGACGGAGTCCACTGACGAACAGATGCGGAGCTATGTCAACGGCATCCGTACGCGAGCCGGCGGGACGCATGAGAGCGGTCTGCGCGGAGGCATCGCCCGAGCCGTCAAAAATTACATGGACGTTCACAACATCAAACACAAGGGCCTGTCGATCACCCCCGACGACATCCGCGAAGGCATCGTCACGATCCTCTCGATCTTTCATCCAGACCCGATGTTTCAGGGTCAGACCAAGGACAAACTCAACAATCCGGAAGTCATTTCTCTCGTTGAGGGACTTGTCCGTCCCGCACTGGAGACATGGCTCAACAACAACCCATCGATCGCAGATGCTGTGATCGGACGGATTGTCCTTGCCGCTCGAGCCCGACAGGCGAGTCGTGATGCGGTCAGCGAAGTTCGGCGGAAGACTCCGGGGTCTCGCAAGTCGAACCTCCCCGGGAAGTTGCTCGACTGTCGGTCGAACAAGCCGGAGGAGTCCGAACTGTTCATCGTCGAAGGCGACTCCGCCGGAGGCACCGCTGCCGCCGGTCGTGACTCGCTGAAGCAAGCGGTGCTGCCACTGAGAGGCAAGATTCTCAACACAGAATCACTCGCACTTAACCGCATCTTGCAAAACAACGAGATCAAAGATCTCGTGCAGGCACTTGGGGCAGGCGTCGGACCAAACTTCGACCCACACCTCGTGAGGTACCAGCGTATCATCCTGCTGATGGATGCCGACAGCGATGGCTATCACATCTCGACCCTCCTCCTGACATTCTTCTTTCGGCAAATGCGGGAACTCATTCAGCAGGGGCGACTGTTCCTCGCCCAGCCGCCGCTGTATCGCATCACCGTTGGCAAGGAGAGTTGGTACGCCCGCGACGATCGTGATCGCGACGAGATCCTCGCCTCGCTGCCTGCCAATCGCAACCCCGACATCCAGCGGTTCAAAGGTCTGGGCGAGATGAACGCCGTGCAACTTAAGGAAACGACACTCGACCCGAACATGCGGACGCTTCTGCGTGTGGACGTCGACAGCGTGATCGCCGCCGACGAGACATTCGCCCAACTCTTGGGCAAAGACCCGTCCGAGCGATACCGTGTCATCATGGAAGAGGCGAGCGAGGTTGACGATCTGGACGTGTAGAGAAGTGCGGCGACGCATGCAGATCGGCTCGCTCGATTTGATCAGCCAGTGACTCCGTGTCCAATGCGAGTGGTCTCAACTTCGACTCGGCAGTCCCGACGCAGCCGGCTCCCAGCATGGCCACCAATCCGGTGCCGACAATGAGCAGTTGCAACTCGTTGTCCGGCAGGCGAACGAGTGGCAGTGAGGCCCAGATCCCTGTCAGCGGCAGCACGATCCACAGGGCAAAGCGAGCGATGCGGTTGGACACCAGCACCTCGATGGTTGCGTCGTCGATGATCTCAACCAGGATGCGGACGCCTTGTCGACGCACAGCCACAAGTGCAGCCAATGTCTGCCACAGCGCGGCTGCCAGACAGACAAGCACGGCCATCGGGAAACGACGCGTCGAGAAGCTGAAGCCAAACAACGACAGACTGCGGTAGCCCTGCGTCAGCCCGTCACTCGCCAGTCCGGTCGCGTCTTCGAGTAACATGTGACCGTATGTCCGTCGCAAGTAGGCCATGCGTTCCGGGTCGGTCCCCAACGCAAGGAGTGAGTCGTTCGCCGGTCGATCGGGATCGGTGAGTTCGAGCAGCGACGCGGCCTCCATCGTTGCAGTTTGGACCGGCACGCTGACGAGCTTGCTCTGATCGACATACGATACCTGTTGCTGCATCATCTCGGGCGCAGGAGACAGCCATTCGTACCGGATGTTGATCTTCTCGTCTGACAACAGCCCGCTGAGAAATATCAAGTCTCCAGAGGGCTGCATTGATGCCTCCCGAGGTCGAGTAGGACCGTCTACAATACCGCCGTGCGGTTGATCCAAGTGTGCCGTTCGGTGTGGTTGTGTTGGTGAGAGTTGGAGATCGGGTTCGATTCCCGGAGCGGGGACTCCGTACTGCGGCGTCTCTGCCAGTTGAAACTCAGTCGGATCGACCCGTTCGTCGCCATGATTGGTCGGAGGGCGGTCGACAATGACACTAGGGTGATCACTCGTGAAGTACGTCGACGCCAACTTCGTCTGTTCGACATGAGACGCATAGGCGATCTGCCGTTCCGTTGACAGTTGCTCCAACTCGTCCAGCAGATGAGCGACAGTAACGACATACCGCCGCTTGGGAGTATCGTATGGGTCTTCTTCATACGGCGACTCGACCTTATCGTGCTGCAGCGAAGGCCAAAACGACGCCGCGTCACCTTCGGGTTGTTCTCGCTGAGGCAGGTCGAGCACCTGCACAACGTGGAAAGGGGGCGCACTGTCAGAAGAAGCAAACATCTTTCCAGAGAGCCTGCTAATCCGTTCCGGGTCGAGTCCGCGGTCATGCAGCCACTCGACAATATCTGTTCTCACGGCGACGCGGATCGCATCCTCGTGCGACCGGTTGCTGCTGATCCAATGCAACGCATGATCAAACGACGGGCCGGGTAGTCGCTGTAGATTCTCTGCAGAGTCAATCTGCTCGATCGCACCGATGACCTTCAGGTCATGCACGTCATCCCGCAGATCAAGCGAGTCCTGCTTCTGCAACCATGCGACGACTGACAGCAGCCAGACAAACACAATCGTACGACCAAACACAACGACACGGCGTCCCAGTTTCTTCTGCATCCCGGCATCCTTTCCGGCTTGAAGGCAGCGGGAGTCTACCTCACATCCCCCATCGCGCTAACGCCGCTTTTTACCTCTCCGGCGAGCGGGGGACGTTAGTCCTTGGGCCCGATGCGTGACAGATGACAACATGCCGTGGTTCACAGATGTGATCTGCACTGACGGTAGAGTGTGACGACTGGGGTTGAGAGGCAGGGGGTTGACACTCAATCACGTTCGGCGCTTGGTTTGTTGGTGGGGGCGGGGTTGGTGTGGTCGAAGGGACGTGGGGGAGGGAGTGGGGTGACGTGCGGAGCGAGGGGGTGAGGAGGTCGAGCCGTGCGCAGCGTTCAGCGCCGCCGGGGCGTC
>JAJDEJ010000015.1 GCA_029259815.1 Planctomycetaceae bacterium
GTCGTTCGCCCTCGAAGACGGCACCGTCAAGCTCGACGGCGAAGCCATCGGCTCCGTCGTGAGTGCAGACGCCAACAAGGTCGTGCTCAACTCCAACGGCAGCGAGATCACCCTCATCCGCCCGTAACCGAGATTGACACCCTTGAGAATCGCCCGCACCCCGGCTGCTTCAAGCAGCCGGGGTGCTTCGTTGCGCAGTTGGCACGTCGCTGTCAGCTCGGAAACATTGACTGATTCATATTTTTTGCCGTCAGCTGTTGTCCTGTGAAGTACATTTCATATGGCTTGTTGGAAAACAATCCACTGGGTGCATCTCTGGCCATTTCTGAAACCAGACAAGGTGTTGCAGCGACCAAACAGTCATCTCTCAACCAAGGCACCGGGGGTGTGGGCAACCACATGTCCTGCTCACGAATCTTCATTAAGGTTGCGAGGACGCCGTCATGCTGGATAACCGAGGCTCTCTCATCCCCATCCTGTTCTTCACCGCAGCACTCTTGTGCTGCTGGAATCCGGATGTTCTTCCAGTCCGAGACTGGTTCAACACGGCGCTAAGCTCCGCATTCAGCTGGTGCCAGTGAGCCTCCGCCTCTTCAGCGATTCAGTCGTCTGAAATCTCCAGATGGCCTTTCAGAACTCGCAAGGTCCGTTGCACACCATCGGGACCGACCTTGGAAGCGTGACCGGGGCCCTGGTCATCGATGAAGGCGACGAGTGAGCCGGCACCGAAGAACGTTTCCTGCAAACTGTCGGCTGAGCCCACAAAGACAGAGAATCCGCCCTCATTCACCTGCTGGAAATAAGTGACGGGGCCGTGTTCCGGGTGATGGGCCGCGTTGTGTAATTCGCGAGTTGTCCCCGCTGCCAGCTGTTGCTCGATGGTCTCCAGTACAAGTTCATCGAGCCGCGTCAGATCGACTTTTGTCTCGACAATCCGCGACAACATGGCCGGCGTGTTGTCGCAGCACACGACACTGATTCTAAGAGGACTCATCGAGATTGGACTTTCTGAGGATGGTCATGTCGGTCAAAGGCGTGATCGAATTGTTTCCAGAGCTTACAGAAATCTGGTGAACAGGTCAGGGCCGGCGCAACTCCACGCTCGTCACGCGGAGGATGACGGCTACACTGTTGTGACTCCGAATGATCGTTCGCAGCGGGCAGAAGTCATCATGGACCTCGCGACCACATTTCCTGCCGACTCGTTGACGAACCTGCGTCGGAATCTTCGTCGCTGGTATCGCAAACACGGCCGGCACCTCCCGTGGCGAGCGGCGAGTGATGCGTATCGGGTGTGGATTAGCGAGATCATGTTGCAGCAGACGACCGTCACGGCGGTCATCCCCTACTACGAACGCTTCCTTTCCCGCTTTCCTGACGTGCATTCGCTCGCAGACGCCCCCGAACAGGACGTGCTGCGACTCTGGGAAGGGCTCGGCTATTACAGCCGGGCGCGGAACATCCATAAGACGGCCCGCCGCATCAACAGCGAGCGAGACGGAGTCTTTCCTGAGGACGTCAACTCGCTGATGTCGCTGCCGGGCATCGGTCGCTACACGGCGGGAGCCATCGCTTCATTCGCATTCGACCGCTCGGCTCCCATTGTCGAAGCCAACACACTGAGACTCTACTGCCGTCTGCTCGGCTACGAAGGCGACCCCCGCTCGACCGCAGGACAACGACTGCTCTGGGAGTTCGCGGAGCGTCTCATCCCGCGCCGACAGCCCGGCGACTTCAATCAGGCTCTGATGGACCTCGGCGCGACAGTCTGCACGCCGACTGAGCCGCAGTGCCAGACGTGTCCATTGCGGTCTTGCTGTCATGCGTTCGCCCAGGGTCGTCAGCACGAGATTCCGCGACTCGCAAACAAGATCGCCATGACCGAAGTGACAGAGGCGTCTGTCGCCATCCGCAAACGAGGAGCCTACCTTCTCCGGCAAAGGGGAGACGACGAGCGCTGGGCCGGCATGTGGGACTTCCCACGCTTTGAGATCGACGGCGACGTTTCAGCCTCGACGATGCAGCGACTGACAGACGACGTTCGCAAGCTCACGGGAATTCAGCTCTGCAATCCGCGGACCCTGAAATCGATCAAGCACACCGTCACCCGATACCACATTACGCTGCGATGCCTCCTCGCCGACTACGACTCCGGTCGTCTGCACCGGAATGGGACGCCGCTCAAGTGGGTGCGACCCAGTCAGTTCGATGACTATGCACTCTCCGTCACAGCCCGCAAATTCGCTCGCGCACTCGGAGCGGTCTCAAAACCGGAGTAGCTGGATTCGCAAGAATTCAGTTGCATCAAATCTCACCTGACTTCTGAACTCTTGCGAGTTCAGCTACACAGCGAAAGAGGTTTCAAGACTGCTGCGAGTGGACATCGCCGATGCCTAGATCACAACTGCAGTCCCACTCGCACTGACCATCAGCATGTTGCCACCACTGCCGATGCCGATTGTCTCGAAGTCCAGATCGACTCCGACCACCGCATTCGCCCCCAACTGTTTTGCCTGATCACACATCTCCTCAATGGCAATGTCCTTGGCCTTCCGAAGTTCGCCCTCATAGGCCGCTGAGCGACCTCCGACAATGTCGCGGATACTGGCGAAGAAGTCCTTGAACACATTGGCCCCGAGGATGGCCTCGCCGCTGACCATGCCGTGGTACTCCTGAATCGGATGGTTCTCGACAGTGGGGGTCGATGTGACGAGCATGATTGACTCCTGACGTGAGTGAAGAAGGGATGCAAACGTAGCACTTCACGCTAACGTAGCGAGGCCGCTGCCGGTTCACCAGATTCTGCACAAATCACCTGCCGACGGCCATCTGTACCGCCCACCGTGAGCCAACTATGATCGCCGCATGTCACAGGAAACACACGTTCACATGCTGCCCGCGTTGATGCCAACCGGCTGTCTTGATGGCGGCATTGCTGTCATCATCGACGTCCTGCGGGCATCGACGACCATCGTGCATGCACTCGCCCACGGAGCGACAGCGATCGTACCCTGTGCATCAGTCGAAGAGGCACAAGCCGCTGCGTCAAAGCATGACCGTGAACGCGTCCTGCTCGGTGGCGAACGACACGGGCAACTCATCGACGGCTTCGACCTCGACAACTCACCGCTTGCCTACACGCCTGAAGTCGTCGCTGGTAAGACGGTCGTTTTTACGACGACGAACGGCACCCTCGCACTGCGGGCGTGCGAAACGGCAAGCCGTGTATTGATCGGTGCCCTTGTGAACCGTGCGGCGATCACACGTGTCCTGCAGGACGACGGACGCCCCGTACACCTTGTCTGTGCCGGCACCGACGGACACCTCACTGCCGAGGACATCCTCTTCGCGGGAGCCATCGCCGCTGACCTCGACCCACAGACTCCCGACGTTCAAACCCAAATGGCGATCGACTACTATCGCTCCCATTCGACAGAGGAGATAACGTTTCGCGAGACGATCCGTGCCAGCCGCGGCGGACAGAATCTGCTGCGACTCGGCCTCGATGCGGACGTCGACCGTGCCTCCCAGTGCGACGTGTTTGACCTCGTCCCTGAATGGGGAGCGGCAGAAAATCGCATCGTCAGCAGCTCGCCAGACATGGTATGATATCTGTCTGCCCACACTTCGCCTGGCTCCTTCCGTGAGAACCCCAAGGTCATCATGAGCACTGTCGAACAACACCTCACGCCCGATGACGTACTGGCGATGCCCGACGGCGACCGCTACGAACTCATCGACGGAGAATTGAAGGATCTAAACGTGAGCCAGGAATCCAGTTGGGTCGCAGGGGAAATTTATCGTCGACTTGCCAACTTCGTCATGGACGGTCAACTCGGATGGGTCTTCCCAGAGGGCACTAGCTATCAGTGCTTCCCGGACGATCCGCTCAAGTTCCGCCGAGCCGACACCTCGTTCATCGTCCGTGATCGATTGCCGGAAGGCCCAACCGGGATGGGTCACACGCCGATCGCTCCTGATCTCGCCGTCGAAGTTGTCTCGCCGCACGACTCTCACTACGACGTCACCGAGAAAGTGGCGGACTACCTGAACGCAGGCGTCAGGCTTGTTTGGGTCGTGACGCCTGTCACGCGAACAGTTATGGTCCATCGACATGATGCCCTCTCCTCGCCGCGACACCTGACTGTCGAGGACGACCTCACTGGCGACGATGTCCTGCCCAGGTTCTCCTGCCGCGTCGCAGACTTATTCCCGCCTCAAGCTGAGACGTCGACATCCTGAGGCCAATGCATCGTGAACCTCATCACTCGTTTCGCGGTCTCGTTGGTGATCACGATCGCCATTGGCGTAGCAGGATACTTCGTTCGTCGTCGTGTCGCACAACTTGCCCATGAAGCCGGAATCGCATGGCCGACCGACGACGTCGGAATGGAAGTCTCTCCCGGCCTCATGAATGCCATCGCTATCACCGACTTGCTGTATCACATACGGTTCTCGCTGCTGGGAGCCATCTTCTGTCTCAACTTTCTCGCCATCGGATGGTTCTACGACCAAACGACCTGACCGTTCACCACTTACCGAATCTCTACTTACAAACATGTCCAAAGACAAAGACCGCTCCGCCCAGATGGATAAGATCGTTGCCCTCTGCAAACGCAAGGGCTTCATCTTTCAGAACTCCGAAATCTACGGTGGCCAGAATGGTTTCTGGGATTACGGCCCGCTGGGCGTCGAACTCAAACGCAACGTCCGCGAAGCGTGGTGGCAGGACATGGTCAACATGCACGACCCGCTCGATGCTCCCGAGGGTGCCCCCGACAAGTTCCAGATGACGGGCGTCGAGACGTCCATCATCATGCACCCGCAAGTCTGGAAGGCGAGCGGCCACTTTGATCTGTTCTCCGACATGATGCAGACCTGTCGCCAATGCAAGAAACTCTTCAGGGCCGATCATGTCTGGGAGATGATCGAGGAGTCCGAGTGGTTCCAGTCACTCGCCAAAGAGTGCGGCGTCGCCTTCGGCACACAGTTGGCCACGATTGATTCTGCGGCCATCCTGCAATGGGCGAAGGCCAAGAAGCAGGGCAGACGACTCGCTCCGGGACTTGCCGTCGTCCGCAACCCGGAGGTCACGCTCTCATGGCTGGCTGAGCATCAGCAGTCTCAGCCGAATCAACCACTGAGTGCCGTCGATCTCCTACGGTATCTCGCCACAGAACAGAAGAACCAAACGGGACTGCAAACGCCCTGCCCCAACTGCGGCGGCGACCTGACGGAACCTCGACACTTCAACCTGATGTTCGAAACACACACCGGCGCACTCCAGAGTGACGACAACAAGGCCTTCCTGCGACCCGAGACGGCTCAGGGCATCTTCGTCAACTTCAAGAACGTCGTCGATTCCAGTCGGGTGAAGATCCCGTTCGGTGTCGCCCAGATCGGCAAGAGCTTTCGTAACGAGATCACGCCGCGTAACTTCACGTTCCGGTCGCGGGAGTTCGAGCAGATGGAGATCGAGTTCTTCTGCCATCCCGACACGTCGCCACAATGGTACAAGTACTGGCGCGATCGCCGCTTTGCGTGGTACACGTCGCTCGGCATCGGCAACGAACGGCTCACACTCCGCGATCACGATGCGGACGAACTCTCGCACTACTCCGTCGGCACAGCGGATATCGAGTACCAGTTCCCGTTCATGGCCGAGGGCGAATTCGGCGAACTCGAAGGCATCGCCCACCGGGGCGACTTTGACCTCCGCTCACACATGGAAGGCAAGCTGCAGGCGAAAGACGGCAAGCTCGAAGTCCAACTCGACGAGCACGGCCAACCCAAATGGCGGGGCAGCGGCAAGGACCTCACCTACTTCGACGATCAGGCGAAGGAACGCTTCACGCCGCACGTCATCGAACCCTCCGCCGGTGCCGACAGGGCCACGCTCGCGTTCATCTGCGAGGCGTACTACGAGGACGAACAGCCGGACGACAAGGGCAACATGCAGTCCCGCACCGTCATGCGGTTCCACCCGCGTCTGGCCCCCATCAAAGTCGCCGTCCTGCCCCTCATCAAAAAAGCCGGCATGCCCGAGAAGGCCAAGGAACTCTTCCGCAACCTCAAATCGGCCGGCATCGCCGCCCAGTACGACGAACAATCCGCCATCGGCCGCCGCTACCGCCGCCAAGACGAAATCGGCACCCCCTGGTGCGTCACCATCGACGGCCAAACCGTCGAAGAAGACAACACCGTCACCCTCCGCGACCGTGATTCACTGGAGCAGGTGCGGTTGCCGATGGATGAGGTGGTCAACGAAATCTCCAATCGGTTACGATCCACGTAAGCGTTTATATCACTCAACAGGCAGGTGAACCCGTGAAAGACTGGACACAGTGCGACGCAGTCGAACGGCACCCACACGTCGTGAGTGGAGCGTGGGTCTTCCAGGGAACTCGTATCCCTGTCGCTGCGCTCTTCGAGAATCTGCGCGACGGTGCATCCGTTGACGAGTTTCTGGAATGGTTTCCCGGCGTCAGTCGTGATCAAGTGGAGTGTGTCCTCAATCATGAAATTGCTCTTGCCGGAGCAAGCACACCGTGAAAATCCTGTTCGATCAGGGAACCCCGGCACCATTACGAAACCACCTCGACGGCCATGATGTCGAAACCGTCTATGAAGCCGGTTGGTCCCAATTGGAAAACGGCGACCTGCTCGAAGTGGCAGAGAAAGATGGATATGACGTGCTGATCACGACCGATCAGAACCTGAAGTACCAACAGAATCTGACGGACCGCTCGATAGCGATCATCGTCCTCAAATCAACTTCGTGGCCACTGATTCAAAACTCGATCACCGACATCACTACAGCCGTCAATGGATTATCGCCGGGCGACTATCAGGAGGTCAGCATCCCCTAATTCAATGCCTCGATCGATGCGAGAACTGATCGGCACCCCCTGGTGCGTGACCATCGACAGCCAAACCGTCGAAGAAGACAACACCGTCACCCTCCGCGACCGCGACACGTTGGAACAGGTGCGGTTGCCGATGGAGGAGGTGGTTGATGAGATTGGACGGCGGCTGCGAACCGCTTGACGGGAACTATCGCCGTTGCTGACTAAACCACATTACAGAGCTGTGTCATGATTCACGACATTGTCGACTCACATTTTGTGACCAGATAGCGCAATCCGATGGCTTTTCCACAACCCGCGTATTCTCGAAATCAAGTTAATCGTGCTGGGACACAATTGGTTGATAGGGAAGGCGATATTGCACTTTCTGAGTTCTTGGTTGCTCACACGGTGATGCGGAGCAGGCGTTGGAGCAGGGTGCGGATTTTTCGGGGGAGCTGTGTGCGAGTGAGACCGTGCGAAAATTCTTCGGCCAAGCAGGCAGCCTGTAAGGC
>JAJDEJ010000141.1 GCA_029259815.1 Planctomycetaceae bacterium
CGTCAAGATCTCCGATGAGCGAATTAAACTTCAATTCCAATCCATCGATCGTTTGTGCGTCGTGCATCGCCGCATTGTCCGCGATCCACGGTAAATTGACCTATCGCACTTCGATAGTTTATTTGAGGACAGTCCCTAAGCTCGATGCCGTCAATGCCAAGTTGGACACGTCTCTGCCGACCATTATCGCCGACGCCACCGACAAGTCGGCCGTACAGGCGATGGCCGGTCGGACCAAAGTGGTATGCAGCACGGTCGGGCCGTACGCACTGTATGGCAGCGACCTCGTGGCCGCGTGCGCGGCGTTCGGCACGCACTACTGCGACCTGACCGGCGAACCGCAGTGGATCCGCCGCATGATCGATGCTCACGAGTCGACGGCTGCCGAGACCGGAGCACGCATCGTGCATACGTGCGGGTTTGATTCGATCCCGTCCGACCTGGGTGTCCTGTTCACGCAGTCACAGGCGATAGAGTCATTCGGCCAACACTGCCAGCAAATTCGCATGGGGGTGAAGGCGATGAAGGGCGGCTTTAGCGGCGGCACCGTCGCCAGTATGATGAACGTCATGCGTGAAGCGTCCGATCCGAAGGTCCGTAAGATCTTGCAAAACCCATACGCTCTCTGCCCGCCCGACGACCGCTCGGGCGTCCGCCAACCGAACGTCACCAAGCCAGAGTACGACTCACACCTCAAACGCTGGCTCGCTCCGTTCGTCATGGCCAGCATCAACACCCGCATCGTGCATCGCTCACACACCCTGGCCGGTCATCCTTACGGCGAAGACTTCCTCTACGACGAGTCCACACTGATGACCAGCTACGCCAAAGCGATCATGACCTCGTTGGGATTGGGCGCCTTCATGGGCCTGCTCGCCGTCAAGCCGACCCGCAAGCTGATGCAGAAGTTCGTCCTCCCCGCCTCCGGCGAAGGCCCCTCACCCGCAGAACAGCAGGCCGGCTACTTCGACCTCCGCTTCTTCGGCCGCACGGCTGATGGACAGACCATCGAAACCAAAGTCACCAGCGACCGCGACCCCGGCTACAGCTCCACCGCCAGAATGCTCGGCGAAGCCGCCACCTGCCTCGTCCAAGACATCGGCGACACATCCGGCGGCTTCCCCACCCCCGCCACCGCCTTCGGCCCCGACCTCATCCCCCACCTCCAACAACACGCGGGGCTGACATTCGAGCGCCAGTAGGGGGTGAGGACACCCACCCTCGGTAGCCATCACGCTCCGCGTGATGAGCGGATTAAGTGTCAGCTTCCGATCAGTGGGGACGCGTGCGAGCGAGATTGTCATCACGGCGGAGCGTGATGACTACTTTGACTGTGTCCAATTCCCGGACACCCTCTGCAAGCAATCCGGGGCCACTTCACGGGAAAGAGTGCCACGGGCGTCTCGCCCGTGTGAGCGCGGAGAGGATGTCCTTAACCAATCACCGTCTGCACCACGATCAACACTCACCTGTGATCGACACGGCTGACACATCCGTGGCACACGTCCTATCACCCAACCGGGGCACCCGGCCGTATCGTTTCGTTGGCGAATCGTCCAGAGCCAGCTTCACATACGGACCGACATGACTGACGGGAATCCGCCGCACGACGAGAAACAACAGTTTCGTGGCAACTCGTCCCGCACTGCGGTCGAGTGTCTGCAGGAAGTAATAATGATCCTGCCAGTCCTCGACCACTCCGGCCGCCCGCAGCCAACTCGACACCGTTCGCCGACCGCTGGCCAGCAGCATGCCGAGGATGATCGGCACAGAATACTTCCGGCTTCTGCAATCCCAACCCGTGCTGAGAACTTCGCACCACTCTGCTATTCTCTCCGGCAGCGTCCATGCAGCCATGGGGAACTCCTTCTTGGAGAACTGTTCTTCGCAAAACAATTCTGACCAGCAAACCCCCTGGCTGCGTAGACCAATCTCGTTGGCGCATCACCTCATTGCACTGACCAGATGTCAGAAAGTGCAGCATTGGCTCTGAGCCCTTTTTTCATTGAAAGGACCGATTGGTGGCAGTTGTCTTGGTAGCAAGTGTCGCTTCTTGATGAATTCTTGTCGCTGGTTTTTCACCCGCCGAGATCGGAACATTTCCTCTCCCCGATCAGAAGAGTCCGGTGATGGTACATGCCTTGGCTGTAACGCTACGAATTGGTCACATACCGCATAGACTTTCAGGACGTCGCAGAAGAAATTGTACTCATCAACGCGCGAAATAAGTTCCCGCGTCAAACAGTCCACCAACGGCCATTTCGCAAAGGTCAATCGCCGCGACCACCAAACCTGCGACGGCAGCGACACCAACTCCGGCATGCTCGTTGGGCTACGATCTCAATCCGCGAATTCTCCCGTTCCCGTCACCACGGCCATCTCCAAGAACTCACAATGCACATCCCATACGATTCAAGGACTCAGTCAGGTCGGTGTCTCCCGTGGTTGAACAGTCGCATTGGTGAATCACCTCAATGCTACAATCTCGAAGGCCCCTGCATCCTCTCTCTTGATGTTCCCACGCCGAGAGGCGGGAGAGCATGAGAGGTGCGGTTTGCAGGCACGGTGGCCCGGCTTGGGTCGTGACACCATACCGCCCCGCCCGAGGCAAGTTCTGACTTGTCAGGCAATCATTCGTTCTTAAGTGACTCAATGAGCTCCAGATCGACTCAGCGTTGTCAACGCACGCTTGAGACAGCCCAAGGGTATCTCCTGCTGAACATGCCCGAGCAGGCGCTGCGGGAATTGTCATCCATTCGCGATTGGGGCCCCCTCACGGTAGACTGGCTGCGAATGCGAGGCGAAGTCTTGCGAAGTGAGAAGCGTCACGACGAAGCCTTGGAGGCGTTCCAACAGGCCGATTTGCTCACCCCGAATGAAGTGCACACGCTGTTGGGCATCGCGTGGTGTTACAAACGGGTCGACCGACTTGAGGACGCGATCAAGACGATGCTGCGAGCATATCGAGCCTGTCCGCAGGAGCCCATCGTGTTGTACAACATTGCCTGTTACTTCTCGCTGGCCGGCGACAAGCGACAGGCGCTCTCCTGGTTGGGCCGCGCGCTGCGAATGTCGCCCGATTTGCGAGAGCTGATCGCGGACGAGACTGATTTTGACCGACTGCGGGACGATCCAGACTTTCATCTTGTCGTGAATGATCTGAGTAGGGAGGATGAGGTTTGAAGTCAGGACGGATAACAGAATATTGATCATTCAATCACCACAAGAGAGGTGAGAGAGACTCATGGATTTGGAACATGCGACCCCCACGGCGGCTCCGCAGGTCGAGGCCGACACTGAGAAGCCACTCGTGCGTCAACTAAACAAATCGCAGCGGCGTGTGCTCGGCGTGTTGGTCGAGAAAGCCCTGACAACACCTGACGCTTACCCGCTCACCCTGAAAGCGCTCACCACTGGCTGCAATCAGAAGAGCAATCGTGATCCGGTGACGAACTACTCGGAGGACGCTGTCGAGGAAACGATCGACGAGTTGCGACAACTTGGCCTCGCAGCGGTCGTGCATACCGAGTCTGGTCGTACGGAGCGTTACCGGCACTTCATGCGTCAGCGATACCCATTCAGTGAGACACAACTGGCCGTGATGACCGAACTGCTGCTTCGCGGACGTCAGCAGTTGGGAGAGTTGCGGTCGCGCGCGAGTCGCATGGTCCCCATTGACGGCCTCGACCTGTTGCGGTCCGACTTGCGTGAACTCGCCGAGCAGGGCTTCGTGCAAGCAAACGGTCCGCTCGAACGACGCGGGATCGAAGTCGATCACGGCATGTACGAACCAAACGAGAATCAGAACTTTGATGCAGTCTCGCCTTCACAGACCACCGTTCCTTCCGCACCGCCGACCGTCAATTCCGCTCCGCCGTCGAGTGCCGCGCGGATACCTGTCGCTGATGATGGGCAGATCGCAGCCTTAAGGCATGAGTCTCAGGAACTCCGCGAGCAACTTCAGGAGACACGAGAGCAAGTCGACGCCCTGAAAGAGCAGGTTAGTCAACTCAGTGATGATTTCTCCGACCTCAGGCGGGATCTCGGAGCGTGACGTGAACAAGAGGCTGAAGGTTCTGGAAAACGCTTCAGCGATAATTGACACTCATCGACAGTTCGTGGAGATTAACGTTGATGAGTGTTCCTCTCCTTTCCAATTCTCGACTGCGAAAATTACTCTGTGTGGTCGTCGGCGTTACACTCAGTAGTAACGGACTCGCGGTCGCACAGGAGGCGGGCAACTTTTCGGGGTCGCTGTCGCACGAACGTGATCGGGTTGCGGAGCAAACGTTGCGGCTGGCAAAGGACGAGCTGACTGCCAATGAATACGGTGCAGCCATGCGTCATCTGCAGCGAGTTCTCGACGCGGATCAGGATTCGCTCGTCCTCCTGAACGACACGTATCGAAGTGCGTGGGACATTGCTGACGATTGGTTGAGCCAGCTGCCACCCGCCGGGCGAGCAACATATGCGCGGTCATTCGGTCAGCCGGCTGCGGAGGAGTTGGCACTTGCGATGCAGTCCGGCTCCGAGGCAGCCATGCAACGCGTGGCCCGACGATATCGGCTGACGGAGGCCGGTCAACGTGCGGTCATTACTCTGGCACTGCGGGCCTTGGATCGGGGTGAACCGGAGATCGCTGCGGGTTGGAGTCGGTTGATCGACTTGGAGATGAGTGACGTTCGATCCAACTCGCTTGTGCAGCGACTCACGAAATTCATCGACCCGCCGACTCAGACGAATTCTGCCCTAGTCGAAACGATTTGGCCGTCGGACTCATCGTGGCGGACCGAGACTCCCTTCGTAAGCGAAGCTCGCAGCGAGATCGCCAAATCACTCGCCGAATTGGATGCGCAGGCGATTGCGCCGTTGCTGTCAGCGAAGCCATTGGTCCACAACGGGCGGGTCTATGCTCGACAGGCGGGGCGATTGGTTGCAGTCGAGGCATCAACCGGAGACGTCCTCTGGCAACACAACATCGACTCACGCATGGCGCAGCTCGCGCGGAACGTAGACCCTCGAAACCGTGTGTGGAACGCGACAGCGATGGTCGTCTTCCTGGAGAGACTGTGCCGGTCCACATTGCTCGATCAACTGTCGACCGATGGCGAGCGGCTGTTCGCCATCGTCGGCGAACCTCGTGTTGATGCCAACTCGCGCGAGTCCGTCGTCAAGAACACGCTGGTTGCCCTCTCGGTTGAAGAAGGACGGCTGTTGTGGGACACAGGTACGCCCGTCGAACCATCACTAACGGGGCCAACGAAAGACTCCTCCGAGAATTCCAACGAGCAACTCTCAAACGTCTTCTTCCTGAGCACGCCGCAGTCTGTCGGTCATTGGAGATTGGTGTTAGGGCAGAAAGACAACAAGGTTTGGCTCTTTACCTTGGCCCCAGAAGACGGGCATCTGGCGTGGTCCGTCCCTCTGGGGCAGGTTGTGAGGACGATTGAAGAGGACAAGTCACGGCAGGGGACAGCGGGCCGGATCGTCATTCGTGAGGGGCAGGCGTACTGTGTGACGGCTGCCGGTTCGATTGGCTGCGTCGATCTCTTGAGTCGCCGATTGCTGTGGTCCGCCCGTTACCCACGAGATGACATCCCTGACCCGGTCAGCAGGGAAGAATCGGATCGTGCCACCCGCGACCTGCTGCTGCACCGCCGCCTGCCGACGCATGATGTCTGGCAAGACGTGTTTCTGCACGTCACAGACGACCGGGTGCTAATCGCCTCTCCAGATGCGAACCGACTGTTTGTGTTTGATGCCACAGACGGCCGCGAGGTGTGGACACGTCCGCGTGGAGATGGATTGTTTGTGGTGGGACCGGTCGATGATCGACTGATCGTCATCGGGAAAGAGGACGCAACTGCTCTGCAGATGAGTGATGGTCACGAGTTGTGGACGACCCCAATCGCGCGACCGGCAGGGCAGGGAATTCTGACCAGGACACAATATGTGCTGCCCACATTAACCGGTGGTCTGCAATCACTGGAATTGAATGACGGTAGCCTGAAAGTTCTGCCCAGTTCTCTCCACAGTGACGTGACGGCGGAAGTCAACGGTCGGGCTTTACCTGTTTCGTATGGTCCGCCCCCAAGACTGCAACCGGTCGAGCCGCGCAATCTTGTGACTTTCACCGGAGGCGTGCTGACTCAATCCTTCGACACTTTGCGCGTCGTCACGCAGTTGTCCGCCGAAAATCAGAATGAACGGCAGAGACAACAGCTCGCAACAACCGACACAGAACGCAGCTCAACAGAGCAATCCCGATCACCGACTAGCGAATCAATCGCCGTGCTCGCAGCACTCCTCGGACAGGCCCGAACCCTGATCCCTCTCATGCATCCAAAGCTGGCTACGGTGGAAGCGGCTGTCGACGTCGCCGAAAGCTTGATCCCGCAGCTGAAGGCACCGCACGAACAATCCGCTGATCTGATCGACGAACTCGCAATCGCTCTTCAGCACAATGATCGATCTCAAACGCGTCTCACACTGCTGCGGCTCCAACGACAACCACTCTCCAAGGTGTTTGTGACTATGAACAGCTCCGGTCGGACGGTCCGGCTCGACCGATGGCTTGCGGATGGGCTCAGTGACGCCTTGACGTTAAACGTCGATCAACAAGACCGCGTGACATCAATGATGTCCGAACTTTTGGGAGCTGACGAGGCGATCAACCGCGTCACCCAAATGCAGTGGGAGGAACGTCTCGGCGCGCATCTCTGGGGCATGTCCGTGCCAAGCGTCACAGAAGCCGATCCACCAGCTGAGGCATTGACCGAAAATGACACTCTGTATGTCAACGCGGTCCCGTTGACCGTCACTGGGGAGAGCCCATGGGAGTGGGTGACAGTGCAAGTCGATCGGCCGGGGCGAAACGTGCTCTTGCACCGTGCCGATCATCACAGCCCCGTGATCATCTCGCTGCCAAATTCATCGGGCAATTCGCGAATGATGACCGACTTCCTGCATGCATGGGCCAATGGTCCGCATCTCTGTCTGCGGATCGGGACGGAGATGTTCGGCTTTCGGATCAACGAGACGAATGGGGACCTCCCGGGTGAGATCAGTTGGCCGCCTCTCGGCACGAACGCGTCGCTGATCAGTGATCAGTGGTTGAACGTGAGTGAACTCCAGGATCTCAGTCCCACACCACTTCCTCTATGGGATGACTCGCAGCCGGGCTTGTTTGACCTGTTCGGTCGCCCGTTTGTGCAGGTCGGCCCGGTGACGGCATCGTGCGTGTGTCACTGGGACCGAGGTCACCTCATCGCTCTCGACCCTTCGACCGGCAGCGAACTCTGGACACGATTTACCTTCCCGGTCGGCACGCAGTGCGTGGGCGATGATGACCACCTTGTCCTCCTGCGGACCGACACCACGACCGTCGAGGTCCTCCGCAGCCGCGACGGACAAACGGTGGACACTTGGGACCGTCAGATCACACTCGACTCGCCCGACGACATCCTGTCTCAAATCGTCGCCGTGCAGGGGACGTTAGCGCTGCGGCATTCCCTCCCGCAGCAGGGCGATGCACGCGACCGCATCGGTCAACAACTCGATTCGGCCATTGACAACGTGACCGTTTCCGTCGTCGACCTGACAACAGGCCACACCCTTTGGACACGTCACGTCTCCCCCGAAGCCTGGACCGTCCGTATCGACACACAGCTCGTCGGCCTCATCGACCTGCCGAACACCCTTGAGCTGCTGGACTGGCGCACGGGTCGCGAAGTCGCGAATCATCAGGTGACTTACCCGGATCAGATCACATCTGTCGAAGTGATCACCCATGCCGAACAAGTATTCGTCCTGGTGTCAGAGCTGTCAGATGATCACAATGTCTTCGGAAGCCGGCAATTGCACAACTCGCGTCGTCGCCCGCTGATCAACGGCTGGCTGCATGCCCTCGACCGCAGCACGGGCGAACATCTCTGGGAGAGCCAACTCGTGAACGTCGGCATCCCACTCGACCAACCCCGTCACGTCCCCCTGATCACTGCAAGTTACACCGTCCGGAATGCCAACAGCCAAATCCCCAACGGCATCCTCCGTTGCTACGACTCGCGTACCGGCCATCTTATCTACGAACACACTCGTCCCACCTCCATCTACCACACTTTCCGCGGTGACGTCATCGAACGACGAGTGGAGCTGCAACTCCGCAAACAGATCGTGACGTTCGACTATTCGACAACCGAGTAAGACTTCCTGACTTAGTGCCACGGGCACTTTGGTGTAGCGGCGTTTGGACGCCGAACGGTCGAAGATCCCAGTCTGGACCGCCGCTAGGGACGCTACACTTATTTGTCCCCTCAGTAGTATGCGTCGACGTACAGTGCGTGCAACGATTCACTCAGTCAGCCAAGCCAGGTTGAACTGGGCGATCGTGATCTTTTCATACGAGTGCTTCTTGACTTTGAGACAATGGCCGCAGGGACGCATGGCTACGGGAGGGACGCAGACACAGTCTGGAAGACACGGGCAAAGTAGCCAACGAGGTGGTCGGTGATCTCTTCTCGCGCCGACTCGTCAATTCCTGCAAGAGTTTTGGCAAGTCGTTTCTTGAATTCCAATTGCATCTCGCGAGCAATCTGAATTCGCTGTGCCTGTGGTGAGCCGGCACCGTGCATCGATTCTGTGAGATAGCCGACAGCGTTGCGTCCGAGCGTCATGTTCTCGATGAGCCGGAGGATGCGGACACGATCTTCAGTCGACACATCTGCCCGGCCCTTGAGGTACTTCTCCAACAGAGGGCCGGTCTCCTCGTTGTTGAAGTCCTGCTCGGAGGGCATTGTCACGACGAGCCCGCCGGCGAGGTCCTGGGCAAGTCGACCAATCTCGTAGGGCATCTTAGTGACATGGTGCTTACAAACGTTGGCGAGCATGTCATCGTTGATGTATGCCCCGCTTTTCGTCTCGTGAGCCTGCCAACTCGATGCGATGCCTGTGCCGTAGATCGTCTCATTGAGGTGCGTCATCTCAACCAGTTTGTCGCGAATGTGCGACGCTTTCTCGACGCCGTTGTATTCGGCAACGGTCGCCGCCGCACCGATCAGCACGTCGCCCACGCCGCACTTGCAGACGTAACTGCGACGGTGATAGCAGGTGAAGCGTTCGACCAGCATCGACGCGAATTCGTACTCGCCGTCCATGAAGATGAGTTCATTAGGAATGAACACATCGTCAAAAATGACCATCGCCTCCTGCCCGCCGAACTTGTCGTTGCCGGTGTCGATGCTGCCGCCCTCCATGCTTCGCGTGTCGCACGACTGCCGACCGTAGATGTACGTGATGCCTTCTGCATCGACGGGCACGGCTCCCACGATGGCGAAGTCGCGATCATCTTCGCCCAGGCGCAACGTCGGCATCACGACCATCCAGTGTGAGTTGATGCAGCCGGTTTGATGAGCCTTGGCCCCCCGGAGGTACACACCCTCCTCTGTGCGGCGGGCGATGTGCACGTACAGGTCAGGGTCCGCCTGCTGATGCGGAGCGAGACTACGATCCCCTTTGACGTCCGTCATCGCCCCACCAATGACAAGGTTCAATCGATGCATCTCAGTCAAGAAGGATTTGAAGCGATCGTGATATTCGGTGCCATGAGCTTCGTCGATCTCGAACGTCACCGAGTACAGCGAGTTGAACGCATCCATCCCCACGCAACGCTGAAAGCACGTCCCGGTCAACTGACCCAGTTTGCGCTGCATCTTGTTCTGCATGACGAGGTCTTGTGGACTGCCCGCAATGTGCAGAAACCGGTTGATGCGTTCGCCCGTCAATGGCGAGATGGTCGTCGCCAAGTCTGGTTCACGAACCGCGAGGGCATACGTCTCCGCAACTGCGTTGATCGAAGGCCGGATCATCGGATGATCGACCGGTTCGTCGATGAGTTCCCCAAACAAATGTACCTTCAAGCTCCGGCCACGCAGGCTGGCGATGTACTCATCCCCGTCGGCAATCCTCATCGATGCGACTGGTGGAGCAGTGGTTTCCGATGTCGATGACATGTGATTCTCGTGACAGTGAAATCAAGGACTCGCTGAGACACCGGGAAGTCGACGGTAAAAAAACTAGTGGCTCGTTCGATCTGAGTTGACAGTTCGGGGTAGCGGGGTCTGAAGCGAAGCGAAAGGCCCCGGTGCGAGTGGACGCCGAACGCCAGGGCCATCCGCTTCGCTGCTGACCCTGCCACCCGAGGTTGTTCAGCCCGTCAATTCAGGTCAGTTGATCGACTTGCGTCTTTGACGATATCGGTCTGGTGCCGACCCGACAAGGGGTCATACGTACGTCTTGGTCTCCAGCCAGTTTCGACCGACAGAGACGTCGACAACAATTGGGACATCGAGCGGCAGGGCAGACTCCATCTCGGTGCGGACGAGGGACACGAGGGTGTTGATCTCGTCTGACGGACACTCGAAGACGAGTTCGTCATGAATTTGTAGCAACATGCGGGCCGGCGACTTGTCGTTTCGCAACCTTGCATACACGTTGAGCATGGCCTTTTTGATGAGGTCGGCTGCAGAGCCCTGAATCACCGTGTTGACGGCTGTGCGTTCGGGGAGGTTCAGGTTGCGGTAACGTTCCTCGCGAATGCCGGTGATCTCGCGGCGGCGGCCGAGAATTGTCGTCGCGTAGCCTGAGCGGTGGCACTCTTCGAGCGTCTCGTCGATGAAGCGGGCGACGCCGGCGTACTTGGCGAAGTAGTCGTCGATAAAGGCTTCGGCGGACTCCTTCTCGATGCCGAGTGCATTGGCGAGACCGAAGGCAGTTTGACCGTAGATCACTCCGAAGTTGACCGCCTTGGCGACACGCCGCATGTCGCTGTCAACGTCGTCCGGGTCGACGCCGTAGACCTGAGCGGCGACTGAACGGTGGATGTCTTCCCCTTCGCGGAAGGCATGTTGGAGCGCAGGGTCCTGACAGAAGTGGGCAAGGATGCGGAGTTCGATCTGGGAGTAGTCCATACAGACGAGTTGCCAGTCGTCTGTGGTGGCATCGAGTTCCGCTTCCTGACGGGCGCGGCTAGTGGGCGATGGGACGAACGCGCGGCGGATCTGACGGCCCTCTTCGGTTCGAATCGGGATGTTCTGCAGGTTCGGGTCGCTCGAAGCGAGACGTCCGGTCGCGGCTGAGGTTTGGGAGAACGATGTATGGATGCGGCCTGTCTCTGGATTGACCATGGTGGGCAGGGCATCGAGGTAGGTCCCCTTGAGCTTGGTGAGTTGTCGGTGCTCGATGATTTTCGCCGGCAGAGGATGTTCGGCGGCGAGACGGGTGAGGACTTCCTCGTTCGTGGAGGCACCCGTCTTGGTGCGTTTGATGACGGGCAGTCCCAGTTCTTCGAACAGCACCTTGGCAAGCTGCTTGGGTGAGTTGAGATTGAACTCGTGACCGGCAGCGTCATAGATCTGATGCATCAGGGCATCAAGCCGTCCGATGAGAGCATTGCTTTGCCGCTTGAGTTCATCGACATCGACCGTGATGCCGTTGTACTCCATCTCGGTGAGTACACTGATCAACGGGCGTTCGAGGTCCCAATAGAGATCCCAGAGGTTTTCGCTTTTGAGTTCATCTGTGATGATGTCGGCCACTTGCCAGGTGATGTCCGCATCCTCACTCGCGTACTCAGCAGCACGGTCGACTTCGACCTCGAACATTTTGAGCTGCTTTTTCCCTTTACCGATCAGCTCGCTGATGGGAATCATCTTGCGGGAGAGGTGTCGCTTTGCAAGGTCGTCCAAGGAGTGCCCGCGAGCGCCGGCGTCGAGGAGATAGTCGCCAATCATGGGATCCATGCCGACGCCGTCGAGCGTGACGCCCGCTCTCTTCAGAACGAGCATGTCGTACTTGATGTTTTGATTCACGACCTCACGCTCCGGGTCTTCGAGGAATAGCCGCAGCGTTTCGAGGACCGTGTTGTGATCGAGCACGGATGTGCCAGGGGGCCCGGCGACGGGGATGTAGTGGCCGTGATTGGCTTCCCAGCAGAAGGCCCAGCCGACGATGTCCGCTCGCAGGGGGTTCTGACTCGTTGTTTCGAGATCAACACAAAACTGTTGTTGCTCCGATAACTCGGCCACGAACTTGGCGAAGGCGTCTTCCGTGTCGATGGTCTCCCACCTGCGTTCGGTGTCGCGGGCGTCCTTGACCTTCGACTCGGAGAGGTCAGTCCGCATCGCGTCGGCGTAACGGCGGAAGCCGAAGTCCTCAAAGAGATCGAGCAACTGCGGTCGGTTTGGCTCGCTAATGAGGGCCGCGTCCCAGTCATAGTCGAGGTCGAGATCGGTCCGCAGTGTGACGAGGTCCCGGCTCATGCGCGCCTGGTCGGCGAACGTCTTGAGGTTCTCGGAGAGTTTCTTCCCTGGAGCCTGATCCGCATTAGCAAGGATGTTGTCGAGGGTGCCATACTTTTCGATCAGAGCCGATGCCTTCTTGGGGCCGACGAGGGGGACGCCGGGGACATTATCGACCGAGTCGCCCACGAGGGACTGGAAGTCGATGACCTGCTCCGGGGTGATGCCCCATTCACCAAGGAGGTGGCCTTCATCCTGAAACTCGCGTTTGCGAATGTTGTACATCTGCACGCGCGGACCGATGAGCTGACGGAGGTCTTTATCGTTGCTGACGATGCGGACGTCCATCCCGTCGCCAGCCGCTCGTGTGGCAAGTGTCGCAATGACGTCGTCCGCTTCCCATCCGGGGCATTGAATGATGGGAATGTTGTAGCCTTGGATGACGTCCAGAATCATCTCGATTTGCGGTCGCAGGTCATCGGGCATCTCCTCACGATGAGCCTTGTATTGGTCATACATGGCCACACGCTCCTGCTCGTCGCTCGACTCCATTGCACAGATGAGATGCGTCGGCTCCATCTCCTTGATGAGATGCTCCAGGTCACCCGTGAACCCATACACTGCATTCGTGGGCTGCCCTCGCGTGCCCGTCATCGGCTGACGAATGGCGTAGTACACTTGGAAGATGAGCGAGAACGTGTCGACGAGGTACAACATAGTTGATGAGTTGATGAGATGAGGAGTTGATGAGATGGGTACTTTGAAGGATCGGTGTCGAAGAATCCAGCAGGTCTCGAACTCTTCTGTGATTCATCCAATCATCTGTTCAACTGGCCAACTCCAATTCAACGTCGAATCGGTCCCTCACTGAACGAGATCCGCGATCTGCAGATCGACGATTCGATCTCAATCGAGTCGGAGGCGTCGCCTGAGCCTTACCGCATCGAGGAACGGGTCCTTGATGTTGATGCTTAAGCACGGCCTGCGGTCGCTCGCTTTTCATCTCAGTTCGGTCAGCGTCTCGAACATTGCTGACCGTCCACTGACAGATTGCGAGGGTCATGAGGGGACCGGTTATCCGACCTGAGTCGGTTGCGCCGACGCGTTGATCGAATCGAACACCCGTCCTCTGTGCTGCGAAGGAGAATGACTCTTTGCCAGCGGAGGGGGTGTATAGTTTTTGAGACTGGAAGAGTCTGCGCATCCCGCAACCTCCTGCAGTATTCACTATCCCAACCGTTGGCGGTTGCCCGGTTTGCAGGTTATTCCGCAAGCAGGCAGCGGTCACCCAGAAGGACGGAGTGCGCGCCGTCAGTGCGGCTGGCACAGCTGTCAATTCATGGCTTACCTGCTTTTTCTGCTAGCCAATTTCGCGTTGTTCGTGCGGCCGAGTGAACTCTCGCCGCTCTTGCAGGGTGTGCAGCTGTATCTCTTCCTGATCATCGCTACGGTGATTTGCGCGGCACGACCGTTGCAGAACCAGCTCAGTCGAAAGGTCTTCATCCAACAGCCGATCAACCTGTGCGTGATTGGTGTGCTGGTGGGAGTGGCATTGTCCCATCTGAGCCTGATGTATCTGTATGGACTGCGGACCGGCGTGATTGCGATGTCGAAAACCGTGGTGTACTACCTGCTTGTGGTGGCGTTGGTCAACACGCCGCAGAGACTGCGACGGTTCCTGATGTGCACAGCGATCTCTGCATCCGTGATGATCGCTTTCAGTGTGAAGGACTACTTCAACTTTGTGGGCACCTGGGATGGGAATCCCACGCTTTATCAAGCCATGATTCACGATGGCGACCTCAAGGGCGACGAGGAACCTTTGCTGCGACATGTGGTCGAATTGAACATGAACGACACGACGGACACCAATTTTCACGTGTACGTCTATCGCATGCGAGGGTTGGGGATTTTCAACGATCCCAATGATGTTGCCATTCTGATTGTGGTCGTCTCGCTCATCAGCCACTTCTTCCTGACAGACAAAACAACGGGACCGATCCGTCATGTGTGGTGGATTCCACTTTGTCTGATGGTCGTGGCGATGTATTGCACGCAGTCTCGCGGTGGTCTTCTGGCGACAGGAGTTGCGGGCACCGTCTGGCTGGCGACCCGTTACGGCGGACGTGTGGCGATGGCCCTGGGCGGAATGATCGCCATGATGATTCCCCTGGCGGCAGGACGTGCAGGTGACATCGCACTCTCAGAAGGGACGGGGCAGTCACGAATTCAACTGTGGGGGGATGGACTCGCGGAGTTGGTGTCCCCGCGACTGCTGTTCGGCATCGGCGAAGGCATGTACCAGGAGTATGCGGGACTCGTCGCTCACAATTCGTACGTCCACGCATTCGTGGAACTGGGCCTCTTCGGCGGCACACTGTTCTTCGGGTGCCTGTTCTTCCCCGCGTATGCATTCTTCAGGATGCATCGTGACAAGCTCTACATTCAGGACGAAGACTTACGCCGTTTGCGACCCTACATGGCCGCCATCCTGGCGAGTTGGTGTATGGGGTTGTGCGCGTTGTCCCGCTGCTACGTGGAGTCGACGTACATGATCATCGGTGTCTCTGCGGCGTATATCAATCTCGCGGGCTTTTACCAATGGCGACCGCAACCAATTGTGTTGTTCAATCGATTCAACGTCGAGCGGTGGCTGTTGTGCAGTGCCTGTCTCTTCGTTGGCTCCTTTGTCTTCGTGCGAATATTCGCACGCTACAGCGGATGAAATTCACTTCCGAAAATGTGACGCTCAAATTTCTACCGCCGCAGCGATGGTCCGCAACTCGCGAACTTGTCTGACCTGACTCACTTCTCTACAAACAACGACTGACTCTGTGACTGTTAAGATCAATGTTTTTGCCAGCTGGCTGACCCAGGTCACGGTGATGGTGATCGGCTTCTTCCTGATGCCGTACATCCTGCGGACCATCGGGGATCAATCCTATGGCACGTGGATCTTTCTCAATGCGATTGCCGGTTACTCAGGGCTCCTGTACCTCGGCTTCGGTGAAACGATCGCTCGGTATGTCTCCAAGCATCACGCCAAACAGGAATGGGACAAGTTGAATGAGGTCGTCAGCGGTATTTGTGCCGCCTACTGTGTGAGTGGGCTGGTGGCAATCCTGGCCGCTGTCGCCGTTGCCTTGCTCGTCCCGTGGATCGGCAACTGGGAAGGCGAGACGCTCCGCGAAGTGCAGGGAGTGATGCTCATCCTGGGGACTAACGCAGCCATTTCTATTATCGGCAGCACCAACGGAGGGGTGCTGTATGGCATCCAGAGATTTGATGTTGAGAAGGGAATTCTCATTGTCGGTCTGTTTTTCAAACTGGCACTCACTCTGCTATTCCTGTCTCGTGAGTGGTCGTTGATCACCCTCGCTCTGATCTTCGCGGCTCACACGGCTCTCGAACAACTGCTGTACTATGTCGCTGCCCGCTGGTTGGTCCCCACCTTACGAGTGCAATGGCGGCTCGTGACATGGGCAGCGATCAAGGACTCGTACGGCTTCGCCATGTTCAGCAGCATGGGGCTCGTCGCTTCGAAGCTGATTTACGACACCGACTACATCGTGATCGGACTTGCTCTCGGCCAAGTCGCCATCGTGCCCTATGCGATCGGCTCGCGTCTCTCAGAGATGATTCGTCGACCCATTTTGCAGATCGGTGAAGTGTTTCTGCCGCGGGCATCCGAGCTGCATACACAGTCCAGTCACGACATCCTGCGGTCACTTTCGGCGAGAGGGATGGGAGTGGCCTTTCTCTTGAGTGCGGGGCTGTTCATCGGTGGCGGGTACTTTGGACAGATGCTGATCAACCTTTGGATGGGACCGGAGTACCCGGAGAGTCATCTCATCTTTCTCATGCTGATCGGCTCACAAATAGTCGCCGCTCCTATCGGCATCATGCATATGGTCCTCGTGGGGACGGGTGATGTTCGCGTGCCATCGATGATTCGGCTAGGGCAGGCGGTGTTGAACTTCGCAATCTCGTTGGTCCTCGTGCAATGGTATGGCATCTTCGGCGTCGCGGTGGGGACGTTGATCCCCATTCTCCTGATGGACCTCGGAGTGCTGCTGCCGTATGGGCTGCGTCGACTGGAGATGCCGTTGGCGTGGCTGATCCGAACTGGGATCGCACCGAACCTGTTGCCGCTAGGTGCCCTGTGGGTGTACTCGCACAGCATCTCGATGCTGCAACTCCCGGAGACGTGGCCCGTGTTCCTTGGTGTCACCACCGGAGGTGGGGCTGTCCTTGTGCTGACGGCTGGGGCGGTCTGGTACTTCACACAACGACTCGTTGTCACCTCTGTCGCCGCTGACTGAATCCATGACACTCATCACATTGATCAATCGCGATTCGAACAATTGAGCCAAATTGTCAACCCGCTCATGAACAAGACGCTCAGCAACCCGATCAAGCAACGCTCGGCTGCCACCACTAACGTCGACGTGTGGCCCATTGGTGTCTGCCATGTGAGCATGCATTTGGCGACCGGTGGGCTGGAACGGTTACTGGTCGAGTTCAGTCGACTTCATGACGACGCCAAGTTTTGTCCGCAGTTCATCGCGCTGAGCGATTTGGGCCAACCGGCGGACGACATCCGTGGATTCGGTTGCGAAGCACATTCGTTGCAGTTTGGTGATGTCGGCAAGCTCGCGATGGTGCGTATGCTGGCCCATCGACTGCGAGACGCAAACACACAGGTTGTGCATACGCATAACACCTATGCCCACTTCTATGGGACTCTGGCAGCGCGCCTGGCAGGCGTACCGATCGTTGTCAACACACAGCACGGTCGAGGGTGTGGTCCGACATGGAAGAACCGCATGCAGTTTCGGATCGCGAATCGATGGACACAAAGGATCGTGGCTGTGTCGGACGATGCCGCAAACCTCTGTCGAGATGCTGACCCACGCTCAGCATCTCGTGTGACTCGTATTTGGAATGGCATCGACGTCACCCGCTTCGCTCTTCGAAGCCATCCTGAACCGAGCGGACCACCAGTCGCCATCTCTGTCGCCCGACTCTCTCCCGAAAAGGACTTCCCGACTCTGTTGAACGCCGTCGCGAAGGTTGTGCGGGAAGTGCCAGATTTCCAGCTGCAACTCGTGGGCGATGGAGCCGAGCGGGCCAAGCTCCAACAACAATCAAGAGACCTGCAACTGTGTGATCATGTTGAGTTTCTGGGTGAGCGATCAGACGTGCCTGACCTTTTGGAGAGGGCCGGGTTCTTTGTTTCCTCGTCCCGTACTGAAGGAGTCTCACTCACACTCTTGGAAGCGTCTGCAGTGGGGCTCCCCATCGTGACGACAGCCGTCGGCGGCAACCCGGAAATTGTCGAGGAGGGGCAAACCGGTCGTCTCGTCCCTTCAGAAGACCCCATAGCACTCGCGTCAGCCATCATCGACATGTGCAACAACCGTTCGCAGTGGTCCGAGATGGGCCGTCTCGGTCGAGAACGGATTGAACAACACTTCGAGATCAGTCGCATGGTCCGGGACTATGAGACTCTGTACGAGGAACTCTTGCATCACGCACCGTAGGACGGACTTCCGAGTCCGTCATTGAGACACCGCCGAACTTGCCGACGGACTTGGAAGTCCGTCCTACACTTCGATCCTTGTGATCACTGTTATCAATGTCAAACCCTCAATCAAATATTCGAGTTGCACTTCTGGGCTGCGGTCAGATTGCGGACGCTCATCTGCAGGAGATTCGCAAGATCGATTGTGCGGAATTGGTCGCCGTCTGCGATGTGCATCAGGATCTGGCCGATCAGGCGGCTGCCCGCTTCGGGGTTCCACACGCTTTCACCGACATGCAACAGATGTTGTCCGAGTCGAGTCCGGACGTGGTGCATGTGACGACGCCGGCTCACACGCATTGTGCTCTTGCGACACAACTGCTCGAAGCGGGGGTTCACGTTTATGTGGAGAAGCCGTTCACGGTTGACGTTCCTGAGGCGGAGCAGGTGCTTGACGTCGTACAGCGGACCGGGAAGTCGCTTTGTCTGGGACACGATCAGCTGTACGACCCCATTTGGCTCCGCTGCCGCAAACTCGTGGACGAGGGAGCAATCGGCGAGGTGACACATGTCGAGTCGGTACTCGGGTATCCACTCAGTGGTCAGTTCGGACGACAAGTGACGAGCGACCCGAACCACTGGGTGCGGCAACTTCCCGGCGGGCTGTTTCAGAACACGATTTCGCATCCCTTGTACCGCATGACTGAGTTTCTGTCCGACCCGCAGCCGCGGGTGGACGCTCACTGGTACGCCAGCGGAGCTGCGACGTTTCCGACAGAGATGGTCGCTCATCTGCGGGGAAAGACCGTCACTGGATCGCTGTTCTTCTCAACACAGATTGAGCATCAGCGCATCTCCCGCGTGTACGGACCACACGGTGCCTTGGAGGTCGATCATGATGGGCAGACGATTCGATCCATTCGACAGAGCCGACTGCCGGGAGCTTTCGGTAAACTCGAGATGCCTTGGCGACATTGGCGCGAGGGGGCTCGCAATCTGCGTCGCAACCTGTGGAGGTTCATGAAAAATGACATCCACTACTTCTCAGGCATGCGGACGCTTTTCGAGTTGTACTACCGATCCATTTTGGACGGCACACCTCCACCAATTGCATACGACGAAATGTTGCGAGTGACACGGCTGATGGATGTGATGTTTCGTCATTGCCGCGTGCGGACAGGAGCGAAGCGGCTGGCGGCGCTCTCCGGTGCATCGCCACGCGTCGCTGATCGGAAAGCTAACCGCGTGACAGAGCCTGTGGCAATGGATGACGTCACCAACGAGAGGGAGTCCTTCCGATGAGTGTCATGGTAACGGGAGCAACAGGGTTTCTCGGACGACGCCTCGTGCGGCTGGTGCGCGAAGATGGCGTACAGGTGCGTTGTCTGGTGCGCCCTTCGAGTGACGTCGAGCCACTGCGACGTACCGTCGGCGAGACTTTGTGGAGCGGAGTTGAAGTCCTGTCGGCTGAACTCATGGACATCGATCGCTGCCGCGACGCGATGAGGGGTTGCAGTATCGTGTATCACGTTGCCGCCGGGCTGAGCGGAAGCACGTCAACACTTTTCCTCAGCTCCGTTGTCCCCACTCGACGTGTGATGCGGGCGGCTGCAGCAGAAAGAGTGCAACGTTTCGTGCTTGTCAGCTCACTGGGCGTGTACGGCACGCGAAACATGCGAGCCGGTTCTGTCCTCGATGAACAATCACCGATCGATCCGTACCCTCATCTCCGTGATCCCTACACGTATAGCAAGGTGATGCAGGAACGAGCCGCGAGAGAGATTGAAGCTGAGACCGGGTTACCGCTCGTGATTGTCAGACCAGGGGTCATCATTGGACCGGGACGCGGAGTGCTGAGCGCTCGGATTGGCCTGCAACTCGGCCCTCTGATGGTTCGCATGGGTGGCACGCAACAACTTCCTTACACGTATGTCGACAACTGCGCGGCAGCCATTCGACAAGCCGGCCTCGCCGAAGGCATTGACGGAGAGGTGTACAATGTCATTGATGACGATCTGCCCTCTGCGAAAGGGCTGCTCCGTATGTGTCGACGTGCCGGGCACCCGGTGAAGTCCGTCTGGGTCCCGCGCCCACTGATTCAACCGATGGCGGGGACGTATGACTGGTATCACCGTTGGTCGCGCGGGCAACTGCCCGGCGTGCTCACGCCGTACCGCACTGCAAGCATCTGGAAGCCATTGAAATACACAAACAAAAAAGCAAAAGCCCAACTCGGATGGCAGCCGGACATCTCATTCGACGAGGCCTTTCGCCGGTCGCTCCCGTCGTCGGAGGCAGTTGACTAGACGATGAACATTCTGTTCTTCAGCACCGTTTTTCCCGATGACGCCGAACCGTCACGAGGCACATACAACCTCGAGTTGTGTCGAGCCCTGACGGTAGATCACCACGTGAGTGTTGTCTCACCACGCGGCTGGACCGAAGCGTTGCCGCGCACTCTCACCAGGCGAAGGTACCTGTCACACAACGTCCTGCGAGGCACGAATATCAAGGCGGCGTATCCGACTTATTGGTATCCGCCAAGAGTCTACCGCGAACAATACGGCGACTTCCTGTGGAGGTCGTCACGCAGTGCGGTTCAGCAAGTCTGCAAAGACGCGGCACCGGACGCTGTTTTGAGTTACTGGGCACATCCCGACGGAGAAGCTGGGCTTCTCGCCGCCCGTGAATACGACGTTCCTTCAGCCGTCATTGTGGGAGGTTCGGACGTTTTGATTCTCCCGAACTGCCCGAAGCGTGGCGAGCGTGTCCAACGCGTGCTCAAGGAATCGGACGCAGTCATCACGGTGAGCGACGGGTTGCGGGAGAAGGTCATGGAACTCGGTATCGATGCCGCACACGTCCACACCATTACACAGGGGATCAACACTCAACTGTTCCACAATGCCGGTCGCGAGGCAGCACAAGCCCGACTGGCCCAACAGTATGCGTCACTGGGACACGAACGGTCGGTGCTCCTCTGGGTGGGGCGAATGGTCGACGTCAAGCGGCTCGATGTGCTGATCAACGCAGTCGCTGTCTTGCGAGACGGCGGTCGGGACTTTGTGCTCTGCCTCGTGGGCGACGGTCCACAGCGGGGGATGATCGAGACGCAGGTCAACGAACAGGCACTCACCGATCATGTCGTCTTCGCCGGTGCCGTGTCCCCCGATTCGTTGGGCGATTGGTATCGGACAGCCGATGCAACCATTCTGTCCAGCGAGTCAGAAGGCCTGCCGAACGTGCTGCGGGAATCACTCGCCTGCGGGACACCCTTCGTGTCGACAAATATCGGCAGTATCGCCGAGATCGCTGACGAGCAATATGCGATCCTCGTGCCACCGAATGATGCCCATGCACTCGCACACGGGATCGATGAGGTATTAGACGGTTCGCATCGTGCACATGCCCGTGAATATCGGCCTCGTACTTGGGATACGATGGCAGACGATGTCGTAAAGCTGTTTCAGCAATGTACTGCGCCAAAGACGTCCTCCAACAGACCGGAGGCGGCGACCTGCCATGTCAGCTGATCAAGACTCTCCACGAGCCCTGTTTGTCGCGTACCTCTTCCCTCCGGTCGGAGGCGTCGGGGTGCTGCGTGTGACGAAATTTGTGAAGTACCTGCCTGAGTGCGGATGGGATTCGTCGGTCCTGACGGTTTCCAACCCTTCGGTGCCCCTGTTTGACGAGAGCCTGCTGAGTGACATTCCCGCAGACACCATCATCAGCAAGGCCAGGACACTCGAACCAGACTACTCTCACAAGTTGGCCATGTCGCCAAAGTCAAACTCCGAGTCGATCTATGCACGATGGAAGACTCGTTTGAAGAGCAGTCTCAAGTGGGGCGGCAAAGCGTTGCTCCAACCAGAGGCACAGATTCTGTGGTATCCGGCTGCCGTGAAGGCAGGCATGCAGTTGTTGCGTGACGTCCCACACGATGTGATCGTCGCCACAGGCCCGCCGTTCACAAACCTGTTGGTTGGCGCCGCCCTCAGTCGAAAGACGGGCGTGCCCCTTGTTCTCGACTACCGAGATGAGTGGGTCATCAATAGTGAGTACCTCGAAAACAAGTTGAGCGGTCGTCTGGCAAGATGGATGCAGAAAAAAATGCAGTCGCGGGCAGACCGCGCCGCATCAGCCATCGTTACCACCACTCCCTCCAGCGCGGCTGCGATCCAGAGTCTCGCCGAGCAGGCTGGCAGCCGCGCGCAGGCGACTCACATCTACAACGGATTCGATCCCGATGACTTCGACGCATCAGGCACCAGTCTCCAGCGCCCGGATTACGGTCATGGCACGGACCTGTTTCGCATCTCGTTCGCCGGGACCATGTGGAATCTAACGTCAATCGAGCCATTTGTGAGGGGAGTTCGGCGGCTGTGTGAACGCTCACCGCATCTCGCACAGCGACTGGAGATCGTGCTCGCTGGTCGTCGAGCCGCGGGCCAGGATGAATTCATTGACCAACTCGAAGAGTTGCCGGTGAAGACCGTGAGACTTGGATATCTGGAACACTCAGACGTGACGCGTCTGATGATGACGTCCGACTCGCTGCTGCTCCTGCTCAGCGATGTGCCACACGCGGAGCGAGTGATCTCCTCGAAAGTCTTTGAATATATGGCCGCCAAGAAGCCTGTGTTTGCAGTGACTCCCGAGGGCGACCAGTGTGATGTCCTGCGGGAGCATCCCGGAGCAACGATCTGCTCCCCGTCCGACGTCAACGGCATCGCCGACTCGCTCGCGACCCGTCTTGAGGAGTATCGAGTCGGGGCCATGCCGGACGGTCTGACCTGGGGTTTCTCGCAATTCGATCGGAGAACACAGGCGGGGCAGCTGGCACAGTTGTTGGAAGCAGTGAGCGGCAAGCAAGGATGCTCCAAGTCTCACATCCCTCACAAGGAGACTGTTTCTGGCAAGAATGAGGCGGAGTTCACCGGCAGCAGCCTCAGGGAGGCGCAGAGATGAGTGTTGCCCGGCAACTCTTGAAGAAGGTCATGACCGGGCTGCTGCCGCACGATCGTTTTCTCGTGAGCGGCCCGAATTCGCGTGTGACTTCCGACGGTCGTGAACATTCGTGGAAAGAGGTCGCGTTGACGTTCGATGATGGCCCACATCCGGAGTGGACCCCAGACGTACTCGACGCATTAGCGGAAGCGGGCTGGAAGGGGACGTTTTTCGTCATCGGAGATCGCGCAGCGGAGCATCCGGATGTCCTACAGCGAATTATGGACGAGGGACATGCGCTTGGGAACCATACATTCACACACTCCGACCCCAAACGTACGACAACCTCGCAGTTTCATGCAGAGGTGAGGCGAACCGATGAGTTGATCGCCAAACTCACCGGGAAGCAGACGGTTCTGATGCGACCACCGAAGGGGCATCTCACCCCCGGAAAGTTTCGTCGGCTGTGGCAAGGCGGGCAAACGATTGTGTTGTGGAACGTTGATCCGGAGGACTTCGCCATGTCAAACGCATCTGAGCCTCTGGAATGGGTTCACACCTACGTCCCCAATCAGGGTGATGTCATTCTGCTTCACGATCGACTTCCTTACGCAGCAACGATCATACGAGCGCTCTCGAACGTTCACGGTCGTGAGTTGCGCTCAGTGACGATGACAGATTGGCTCTCCGGAGGACGTAGAGCACCTCAGGTTCAACCCGATCGTGCGACGGCAAGTGGATGACCGATCAGACCACATCCATCAGTGATCACATCGTCACGCTGATTTATCACAACGTCTGCGATAGCCGCAGTGCCGACGGAGCGTTTCCCCAATTTGAGGCGCTAAGCCCTTCGATCACTAGTTACTTTGTCGACGAAGAGACTTTTGATCGGCACTGCCGACTTATCGCGTCCAGTGTCCAGATAGTGAGTTTCGACCAACTGCAGAATCTGACATCCAGTCAACCCACATCCACTCCTCGTGTCTTACTGACCTTTGATGATGGATGGCGAGGAACTGTCGAGATCGGAGGACCAGTGTTGGAAAAGTATGGTTTGGACGCCATGTTGTTCGTGACAACCGACCTCATTGGACATCCCGACTTTGTCGGGCTTAAGGCATTGCGGCGTTCGAAGTTGCCCTTCATCGTTGGGTCACACGGCAAGTCGCACCAACTCTTGGCGGAGTTGCCCGATGCTCAGGTCGAACGCGAACTCGAAGAGTCCAAGTCCGTCTTGGAAGACATCTTGGGAAAAGAAGTCGACAGTTTGGCTTACCCAGGTGGCTCGTTCGACAGTCGTGTGCAGGAAATTGCCAAGAGAGTGGGCTATCGTTGGATTTTCACGTCCAAGCCTCATGTCTCGAACGGGACATTCGATCGTCTTCAGATGGGACGTGTCGCCGTGAAGTCGAATACCTCCGAGGAAACCATTTCTCGATGGCTGCGAGGAGATCTCCGCAGAGAACACACGCGGGCCTTTGCGCTGAGTACTGCCAAGCGGATCATGGGACGTCGAGTCTATCGCTCGTTGCGAACGCGGCTGTTGTCTGAACAGCAGGGTCAACTGGAAATGACAGACCTCGGCAACCAAATCCTCCCGGCGCAGGCGAAGTAGAGATGGAACCAATGACCATCATTGTCCTACTCGCGTTCATTGGCACCTTGCTGGTTGCATCCGCGGTCGCCTTGCATGAGTTTCGTGAGCGTGACCTGCAGCATTGGTGGGGTGCCTATCTCTCGCCAAACGAGATATCGGGACGCATCGGCACACCCGTTTCTTCGGACGAGCCGGTGCATGTGTTCATCGCGGTCTGTGACCACTACGAGCCGGAGTACGGCCGACCGTCGAAGGACGTGTCGATCCAGCGGGTTGATCATTGGGTGAAGGACTATCCCCAACGATTCAACGGGTATCATGACTCCGACGGACGACCTCCTCAGCACACCTATTTTTTCCCGCAGGATGAATACGCTCCCGAGTATCTCGATCGACTGGCCGAAGTCTGTGCCGCCGGATACGGCGATGTCGAAGTGCATCTGCATCACGATGCGGATACTCCTGAGTCGCTACGGGACAAACTCGAATCCTTTAAGGAGACTCTGCACGAACGGCATGGGCTATTGCGTCGCGACCCGGTCTCCGGCGAGATCGTCTACGGATTCATTCATGGCAACTGGGCGCTGTGCAACTCTCGGTTGGACGGACGCTGGTGCGGAGTCGATCAGGAACTGACAGTGCTGATGGAGACCGGCTGCTATGCGGACTTCACAATGCCCTCGGCTCCCAGCGAAACGCAGACCGCAACCATGAACTCGATCTATTATGCAAAGGATCTCCCTGGGCGGCGAAAGTCACACGACACAGGGATTCGCGCAGCTGTTGGTCAAGAGATTCCGAGCGATCATCTGTTAATGATTCAGGGTCCACTGCTGTTCGATTGGAACAGTCGGAAGCTGGGTCTGATTCCTCGCATTGAGAATGGCGACATTCATTACGGACAGCCAGCGACGTGGCAGCGCATGCAGGCGTGGCTGAAGGCGGGAGTGCATGTCGCAGGCCGACCAAATTGGAAGTTTGTGAAGCTGTTCACGCATGGTTGTAAAGACGGAAACTTGGAAACGATGCTTGGCCCAAAGATGCAGGCCTTTCATGGCGACCTCGCGAGGCACGCCGCCGCGGACAGTCGGTTCCGCTATCACTACGTCACCGCCTGGGAGATGGCGCAACTTGTGCATCAGGCGGAGGCCAATGCCTCTGCACCTTGCCACACCGGTTCCACCGCTCAATCTGCGGTGTCCTGAGCCGATCCTAAGGCAATTCGATCTGAGCCGTGGGAGGTGGTGTATTTTCTGTCGGATTCTCAGATTGGATTGTATCGTCATTCCCGCACAGGCGGGAATCCAGTGAACACGGGTGGGATTTCCAAGTTGTCCTCATGCTCAACGTCGACTGGATTCCCGCCTGCGCGGGAATGACATGTTCGCTAATCTTGAGAAACCGGGGAGTATTATATCCCACGTCCCGGGCTCACGAATCGGTCTCCACGTTGTGAACGCAATCTGCTACGGTCCAAGGCCTTCGGATCAGAATTCTTGTGGAAGCGGCTATGTCTGCGTCACCGATGACGCCCCCCCCCGAACTTGACGCACATGTCCCGATGCCCCCCAGGCATAAGGGACCGACGCCGGGAGTCACACGCTTGGCGGGCAAGGTTGTCGCAGCTGTGTCGGTTCTCCATCTGGTCGCCGTGATCGTGTTGCTGGTGCTGCTGTGCGTCGTGTCGGAGGATTGGTGGGTCAGTCTGGCATTGACCTATCTTCCTCGCGTGCTGTTCGTCGTGCCGCCGCTGTTCCTGTCCGTCGCAGCATTGATTGTCCGACGACGATGGGTGTGGATCAATCTGTTCTCCCTCCTGCTGGTGGTCGTGCCCATCATGGGTCTGCGTCTGCCCATCTCGGGGCTCGTGGGATCGTCCGCAGATGGTGAGTTGCTGACAATCGTATCCTGCAACATTCAGGGAGGGGGCAGGGACCTCACGAAGATCCTCACCGAGTTGAAGGACCTTCAGCCGGATGTCGTCGTGCTGCAGGAAGCCAATGACGGCATTGTGACGTTACAGCCCTTCTTTGAAGGCTGGTCGCAGGTCCACAAAGGCGAGTACTTCGTCGCCTCTCGCTTTCCCGTCAAGCTCCGGGACATCTGCCGTGCTGAGGCATTTGGTCGAGCGACCGCCATTCTCTGTGAAGTTGAGGGCCCGGATGGCCCATTCCTCATCTGTGATGTGCACCTCACGACGGCTCGCTTTGGCCTGTCGGGCCTGCGGCTGCACTCGATGGCCACCGGTGCCGGTCTTGACCAGTTAAGTGGACGACAGGATCTGCGAGCGATGGAAGCTCTCGAGACGCGGGCGTTTGCTTCTCAAGACGGATTCAAGACACCGCTGCTTGTGATGGGGGACTTTAACATGCCCACGTCCAGTAGTCTGTTTCAGACGCATTGGGATGACTTGAGCAGTGCGTTTGACGTCGCCGGGTTTGGGTATGGATACACGTCCCCTTGTAGCGACCATGAGCATTGGCCGTCGAACACACCTTGGCTGCGGATCGATCACATCCTCAGCAGCCGACACTGGACTGCCGAACGCTGCTGGGTGGGATGGTCGGATGGTTCCGATCACCGACTCATCGCCGCCAAGATGCGGATGCAACCGATCGAATAGGTCTTGCTCCGAGCTCAAAGCAGTCTGGTCATGCGGCTTATTCTGATGGTGACAATTGCCGTGTTAGGCGATTGGCGTCGTGTTGCCCGATTGCCCCGTTTCTTTTCCGCACCACCGCCATCTGCGTGGTAGAGTTTTCTGTCAACATGAGTTGATCTGCGCGCGGAGCCATCCTTGAGTGGCCACTGCTACACCATCAGACCAACTCGTTGATCACCGACGAAGTTGCCGGCTGCCAATTCGTCCTCTGCAGACCTGACAAATCAGGTGGGGGCGACAACATCAGAGGAATCATCCGTGAGCACGAAACGACCGAATCAACCCGCCAACGGGATTGACTTCGCCCCTCTGGGTTTCAATGACAACAGCAGTTCGAGCCCCCAGTCAACCGGGCGTTCGGTCGATATCGTGCGGTTCACATTGACACATTGGCCCAAGCTCGCCATGGGTTTCGTGGCTGGTCTCGTCCTGGGAGCAGCCTACTACGTTTACGCTGGGCCCCGATACGATGCATCGACCCGCATCCTCGTCTCCAAGCTAGCCGGCACCCCCCTGCAGCAGGGTGAGGCCACGACGTACGGCGATCGAGCAGAGCACGTCGAGATTATCAAGAGTGACATCATCGTCCAGCGGGCGTTTGAGAAGCACAACCTCGGCACACTGCCGACCATTGCAGGCTCTGATGAGCCGATTCGCGATCTAATCGAAGACATCAAGGTCAAACGAAGTGCGGGTCAGGATCGTTCGTTTCTAAACTTCTTTGTCATCACCTATCAAAGCAAGTCGAAGAAAGACGCCGCAGCGATCATCGAAGCAATCGTCGATGCCTACGAAGAGTATCTCACGGAAACCCGTAAGGAGAATTCGCAGGAGGTGCTCACTCTCATCAGTGAAGCCGACGTCAAATTGCGAGATGAGATCGACGCACTGAAGACGGAGTACCGGAAATTCCGCAAAGAAGCCCCCATCTTGTTCCACAACCCGGTCGGGCAACAAACGGCCACCAATGGCGGCTCGATCATCACACCGCCCAACCACTACATCGCACGCGTTGACGATCTCCGCAAGAGCCAACGGGATAACATCAAGCGCCGAAACAACATCGAAGCCCAAATCGAGGCTTTGAAGGAAATGATCAAAGATGGCGAATCCAAACAGGCCATTGAGCAGTATGTGATGATGTCCATGTCACACCAGGGCGGAACTGAAGGGGGTGGCAGCGGGAGTACAACGAACCCCTTGCTTGTGGTCAAACCCTCCAAAGAGCGCCTCGATGAGAAGTTGTTGATGGCTCACATCGAAGAGGCCGATCTGCGTCACCATCTCGGCGTCGACCACCCGGATGTGCAAAAAAATCACAAAAAAATTAGTGGCATCATCGAGGCGTACTACGCTGAAGGATTAACGCCCCCCACCTTTGGGAGTTTCGCAGACTCCTCAGACGCCACAGGACCCGGTCGCGCCGGTATTGATCTCGCATCGATCTATCTGCGATTCCTCGAAGAGCAACTCAAGCAGATCAAGTACAGCGACGTTGCCATTGACGGACAACTGGTCGAAGCCATCGCTCAAGCGAAAGAGGCCTCAGACTACGAAGTCATTGAGAAGCAACTCAGTGATGAGCTCAAACAAAAGCAAGCCTTGTGGGACAGCATCGTCAATAAGCTGAACCTGGTCGACATCACCAAAGACCATACGGGATATCGCATGACGCGAATCTCCGACATCCTGGTCCAACTGTCGGTCAAGCGAATCCTGAAGATCGTCGGGGCCTTCGGCATCCTCGGTGCTCTCTGCGTCTTCGGCTACAAGTACTTCACCGAGTGGCAGGACATGACGCTGAAGAATCTCGACGAAGTTCGACGTTACACCAACTCATCAGTGATGGGAGCAGTGCCACACTTCGTCGTCGATCCACGGGCGATCAGGTCGGACGGCAGCGGGCTGTCCGAGGCACTCACCTACTATCACCGGCCCGGCTCCCGCGAGGCAGAAGCCTATCGCTCGGTTCGGACCACTTTGTTCTTCAGCACAGCACCGCTCAAAGAGCGTGTCATCCAGGTGAGTAGCCCCGAGCCGGGAGACGGCAAAACAACGTCCATCGCCAACCTGGCGGTCGCGGTTGCTCAGTCTGGAAAACGCGTGCTGCTGATCGACGGTGACCTCAGACGACCGACCATTCACGAACTGTTCAACCTCCCGCAACACGTGGGACTCTCGGACGTCCTGCGTCGTGAAGTCGAGTGGATGAATGCTGTCCGCCCGACCGAGATCGACGGGTTGTTCGTACTCACCGCCGGTGACACTCCGGACAACCCAGCCGAGTTGCTTTCAACGTCAGACTTGTCGTCCACGCTCAAGGCAGCCCGCAATGAGTTCGACTACGTGTTCATCGACACGCCGCCCATCCTCGCGGTCAGCGATCCGTGCATTATTTCGCCTCACGTCGATGGCATGGTGCTTGTCGTGCGGATGCAGAAGAACAAGCGACCAGCCGTCATCCGCACCAGAGACATGCTCGAAGCCCACGGCGTCCAAATCTACGGCATCATCGCCAATGACATGGGCTCGGACGACAGCATGGGCGAGTCGTACGACTCCTACGCCGGCTACTACAACACTGGCCGCGCCCATCAGCCTGTGACGACGGTCGTCACTCAAGACACAGAACCGGTCCTTGCTGGCGAGCCCATGACGTCCTGATTGGATCCGTGCATCCTTCGCTTGCGGCTTGGCACTACCAGAAGCCATCGATCACTCGCCCCCCCTTTGACACTCTCCGTCCCCTCTGCTGTAATGAAGCTTCTCGCCCTGACGTCAACGTGATAGGGCATGAACGGAGTTTCTAGCGGTAATTGACGGATGGCACGTTTCTGGCGATTCGCTCCCCATGACACGGCAATCGTCGGTCGACTTGCTCAGGATCTGCAATGTTCACCCCTGCTGGCCCGCGTACTGGCCGCAAGAGGCCAGACGACGCGTGACCTGGCCCTCGCATTTCTGCGGACCGAACTGAGCGATCTCCACGAGCCGTCACTTCTGCCGGGCGTCGCCGACGCCGCTGAGCAGATCACAAACGCTCTCGAAGCCGGTCGGCAAATCACCATCTATGGCGACTACGACGTCGATGGCGTGACCGCCACGAGCATTCTTTGGCACTGCCTCTCACTCGCCGGTGGTAAGGTCGATTACTATATCCCCAGCCGACTGGAAGAGGGCTACGGCCTGAACTGCGACGCCATTCGCACGCTGCACGAGGAAGATCCTGACCGGCTCGTGATCACTGTCGACTGCGGGATCGCGAGCGTCAAAGAGGCGGCTCTTGCGAGAGAGTTGGGGCTGGATCTGATCATCACTGATCATCACAACTTCGCCGAGGAACTCCCCACCGCGAATGTGCTGGTCCATCCCCGACTGCCTGATACCGATTGCCCGTTCACTGACCTGTGTGGTGCGGGTGTCGCCTTCAAGCTGGCCTGGGCTGTGTGCCAGCGACTCGGCGATGGGACCAAAGCGTCACCGAAAATGCGGCAATTTCTCATCTCGGCTGTCGGACTGGCTGCACTGGGCACAGTTGCCGATCTGGTTCCTCTGCATGGTGAGAATCGCATTATCGTCAGTTACGGACTGCAAGTGTTGAGCACATCGCAAGGTCCGGGTTTGGATGCCCTGATGCAGGTTGCCAAGTTGACCGAGAACAAGGAGCTCTCCTCAGAAGACATCGGTTTCAGCCTTGCCCCGCGACTGAACGCCGCCGGTCGACTCGGTCAAGCACGGCTTGCTGTCGAGTTGCTGACGACCAACAACGAGCAACGAGCAATCAGCCTCGCCAATCACATTGATCAGCTCAACCAGAACCGGCAAACTGTTGAGCGTCGGATCTTCAAGCAGGCGAAGGAACTGGTCGCCGAGAATGAGGGTTGGGATGAGCACGTCGCGCTCGTGCTGGTGCATCCCGAATGGCATCCGGGCGTGATCGGCATTGTGGCCAGTCGCGTGGCCGAGCGATTTGAGCGACCGACGGTCCTCATCGCCCTCAATGAGGAGGAGCAACTCGGACAAGGCTCGGGACGGTCATTCGCCGACTTCGACCTCCACGCAGGGTTGGCAGCGTGTGCCGAGCATCTGGTGACATTCGGTGGTCACCGCGCGGCAGCCGGGGTCCGCGTGACGGCTGACAACATCGATGCTTTTCGTGACGCCCTGAACGCCTACACCAAAGAGCATCATCAGCCGACGTCGCGAGATGTTGAGCAAAAGGTCGATGCGGAGATCTCCTTCGGTGAACTGACGCATGGAGCCGTGAAGGATCTCGATCGGCTGGGACCATTCGGCATGCAGAACCGCCGCCCGGTGTTCTCTGCGACGCACGTCGAACTCGTTGAGCCGCCACGCAAGATGGGGGGAGGCGAGCGTCACCTTTCTTTGCGAGTCCGACAGTCGGGAAAAGTCTTTCGGGCGGTCGCTTTCGGCAAAGCCGACTGGGCTGATGAGATGGAAGCGACCACGGGCCCGTTTGCCCTTTGCTTCGAGGCGAGCATCAACCGCTTCCGCGGTTACGAGAACGTCGAACTCCGTCTGATCGACTGGAGACCCGCCAGCGAGTTGAATGATAACGCATCGCCGGTCGGTCAGCTCAAAACGGCCACACCTGCGGGATGATGAGGATCGACATTCCCCAGATGATGAGGCTGAGTGGCACGCCGATACGGACGTAGTCGCTGTAGCGATAGCCGCCGGGACCGTAGACCATCAAGTTGGTTTGGTAGCCGATGGGCGTCGCCAGGCTCGCGGCTGATGCCACCATCACCGCGATCGCGAAAGGCATGTGATCGACTCCCAATCGACTTGCTGCCGCCAAAGCAATGGGAAAAATGAGGACGCCGGCTGCCTTCGCGGTAATGAGGTTCGTAAAGACCATCGTTACGCCATAGACGACAGCCAGCACGAGTGTTGCATTGGCTCCACCAATCATCGCGAGCATGTTCGCAACCATCACCGCTGCCCCACTCTCTTCCATCGCGTTGCCAATGCCAATGCCCGCGGCCATCGTGATCAGCACGCTCCAATCGATTGCTCGTCTCGCTTCGCTCGTCCGCATGCAACCGGTGACAATTAACAGTCCGGCGGCCAACAGAGAGGCATTCAACATGGGCATCCCGAATACCGTCACCAGGACGACCATGCCCACAAATACGGCTCTCGCGATCCAGGCACGTTCAGATCGGGGGGGAGCGGAGTCTTCAATCCGACTGACAAGATAGAAATCGCGAGAGTTTCGCTGCAAACTCTCGAAGGAGGGATGGGCCTCCAACAACAGCGTGTCTCCCGGCACGACCGTGATGTCGCCGATCTTGCCCGGTAACCGCTGTCCATTGCGAGCCACCGCGATGACAGCCGCGTTGTACCGGGTGCGAAACCGTGCCTCGCGAATCGTCATATTGATTAACGGGCAGGTGTTCGAGACAACGGCCTCAATCAGGCACCGATGTGATCGCGGGCTGTCCAGCTTAAAGACCTGATCGGTCGCGGGCTTGAGGCCCGGCAGGCGTTGCAGGTCAACGACCGATTCGACGACACCGACAAACACCAGACGATCTTTGGCCTGCAAGCGTTCCTCGGGAGAGACGGCAGCGAGCACGTGGCCGTCCCGATCGATCTCCATCAGGTACATACCCGGCAGATGTCGCAGGCCAGCTGCTCCAATCGTCTGTCCGATCAGCGGGCTCCCTTGCTCGACGAGCATCTCGATGGTGTACTCGCGTGGGTCGTCGAATTGGGAGATGGCCGGCTTGCGTTCGGGGAGCAGCCAGCGTTGGACGATCAGAACGTAGATGATCCCCACGATGCTGACCGGCACGCCAATCCACGCGATCTCGAACATCGTCAGGCCTGCACCAGGAATATCGACCCGCAATTTCCCATCAAGGACCAGCGTGGTACTCGTGCCGATGCGGGTGCATAACCCGCCGAGGATGGCCGCGTAACTCAACGGGATCAGCAGCTTGGAAATTGACATCCGCGACTTCTTCACCCAGTCGTTCAGCACGGGTAGCAGGACGGCCACAACAGGCGTGTTGTTCAGGAACGCACTCAGCACGGCCGTGGGCAGCATGACCCGCGCCTGTGCATCCGTGACCGACTTGGGTTGTCCCAGCAACCGCTGCCCCAGGAAGCTGATGCCTCCTGTTTGCCTGAGACCTTCTGCAACAGCGAAGAGCACGCCAACTGTGATCAACCCAGAGTTTGAGAAGCCCTCCAAAGCACCGCTGACCGAAACCACACCCGTGATCAGCAGCAACGAAAGGGCTCCCGAGAGCACGATGTCCGGTGCGACGCTGAGAAATGTCATCGCAAGAATTGCCAGCACAACAGTCGCCAGCGTCAGCGCGATATCGCCATTCCAGTTCACGCGTTTGACTCCCCACTGCCGAGAACTTCCTGCACGACAGACAGCACCCGCTCGTGAAGGTTCGCGTTCGTCACAATGACTCCCCGGTTGGCTTCCAATGCCCGGCCATGAGTGAACTCCAATGGCTTCCCGTCGACATCCGTCACGTGTCCGCCCGCTTCCTCGACAAGAATGACTCCACCTGCGTGATCCCAAATCCGTTCCCGGTAGTTTTTGCGCGTCGGCAGTCGGAGATAAACGTCCGCCTCACCACGGGCCACGACGGCATACTTCGCCTGACTGTCGAGCCGCACGGGATCGTGCGAGATGTTGAGTTTTGAGGCGATCTGGGCGGAGTCGCTGTGAGAGCTGTGCCCTGATTCGACGGACTCACACAGACGGGCACTTGCAGCGTCAGAGGTGGCACTCACTCGAACTGGTTGTGCGGCGGAATCTTCTGGTTCCAGCGCCCGCACTTCACCGCCTTGACCCCTCACGGCTGAAAACAGGGAACCGCCAACGTCCTCGCCGTCCGCTGTGATCGGCAGATTGGGACAACCCAACACGCCCACTTGAATGACTCCGTCCACGATCAAGGCCAGCGAGACGGCGTACTGCTCCTTTCGCAGAAAGCCCTTGGTGCCATCGATCGGATCGAGCGTCCAGAACCGGGACGAATATTCATTCGCACCGCCGCGATCAACCCAACTACAAACCTGATCGGCATCACACTCACCCAATCGGCCACTGACAGCCTCCTGCACCTTGGTGAGAAATGAATGGTTCTCCGGATCACGAAGAAACTGAGAATCCTCCTCGGCAATGATCGGGTCATCAGGGAAGGCGTCTCCGATCGCCCGGCACACAGCCGCCTGACTCGCGAAGTCAGCGATCGTCACAGGACTGCGGTCCTTTTTCTCCAAAGCATCAGGAGAGATCTCCGCCTGAACGGTCCGACAAATGGCTGCCGCATCACGGACAGCCTGCAGGGCAACGGAGAGTTCTTGAGCGAATGGCTGCGGCATGACTTTGCATCTAAGAGAGTTCTGAGAATTGAAGGCGGGAGTATAGCGGAACATGGTCACTGGCTGAATCGGAAGAAGTGCATCGGTCGATCGGCACTGGTTGTCCAATAGCAAACCATCGCATTCGATTCGCGGAGATGACCGATGGTCAATCGATGTTGCCCAGTTCCCGACCTCACGCGTCATGCTGGAGTCTCACGCTCATCGAGTGGTGAAATGTCATCATGATGCGGATCGTCAACGGGGGCCGCATCATGTCACAGGTCTAGCATTTGCGCGCTCGACCCACCGGTGAGCACCGATCGTGTTGAGGTTCGGCAACATTCGGAAACGACGACAGGGAACATGCGAGTCGCCTGGGGGACGAATCAAGACACTCCGCAAAGCCATTTGAAGTAGTGGCTTACACATTGTCGCTGCGAACTCGGCCACTGAATTCAGAATGTGTTTCAGATGTTTGGCATTCAGTCTGCTTAACATTCTGTCAGCAAGCAAGACCCTCACTGATGCCGGTAACCGCGACAACTTTCCAACCCCAGGAGATTGCCATGACCAGCATCCTCACCGCCCTCCATCAAGACGAAGCCGGATTCATTGTTTCATCGGAACTCGTCCTCGTTGCCACCATCACCGTGATTGGCCTCGTCGTCGGCATGGCGGAAGTCGCAAATGGAGTGAACGAAGAACTCGAAGACGTCGGCTCAGCCGTCGGCCATGTGAACCAGTCATTCGTTGTCGAAGGGTCAAGCGGTCACAAGGCGGTCACCGGAGATAGCAAGTTCAAGGACGTCTACGACAATTGCGACGGACAGTTCGACATCGACTGCAACTCCCCCATCCCCGGCGAAGGTTACGGCCCTCACGGAAACCAATATTCCTACAACTACAACTACTAAGGCGTGCCATACGAGATTCGAGACCCTGAGACCCCACCTGGTTAACCCCCCGGGTGGGGTTTTTCGTTGTTCGAGTGCGATTCGTCACAAGTCAGCATGACGAGCAGTGTCCGTGGGTGATTCACTATCATCAATGTGTTCCAACGTCGAACTCCTGCTCACAGGCCACGGACTGCTGACCATCGACTTCCTTACTCCACAAACCGATGACACGATTGCCGCTCTTGCCTCTCCACCGGGCCCGGCGTCTCGGGGGATTGTGCGCGTGAGTGGTCCACAAACGAAGGAGATCGTTGCCTCATTATTCGTACCTACCGACGCAGAGGCTTGGGAGGATGCACAGCAACCATGGCGGCATCCAGGCGTGGTGTCACTCCCTGACGTCCACTCTCCACGACCGGTCAATGTGCTCCTCTGGCCGACGACACGTTCCTACACGGGCCAACCGACCGCTGAGATCCACATGGTTGGCTCGCCTCCTCTGTTGGAAGCCGTCCTTCGACAACTCTTCGCTGAGGGTGCCCGTCCAGCTCAAAGGGGTGAGTTCACGCTGCGGGCATTTCTCGCCGGTCGTTTGGACCTGATGCAGGCTGAAGCCGTGCTGGGTGTGATTGATGCGACAGATCAGCAACAGCTCAGCACAGCCCTCGACCAACTTGGCGGCGGCCTCTCCCAGCGGATCGCCACACTGCACGAGGAGCTTTTGCTGCATCTGGCCGACCTCGAGGCCGGTCTTGATTTTGTGGAGGATGACATTGAATTTGTTTCCCGTGAGCAACTCAACGCCCGCCTTCAGGGGGGAATCGAACTTCTGTCAGGGCTGATGTCGCAATCCTCAAAGCGACTGCAATCGACCGGTCGACGGAAGGTCGTGCTCGCCGGGCTTCCCAACGCGGGGAAGAGCACACTGCTCAACGCTCTGTGCGATGAACAGGCCGCGATCGTCTCGCAGACGGCAGGCACCACGCGTGACTATCTCAGTGTGCCACTTGACTGGGAAGGCCTTGCGATCGAACTGATCGACACCGCCGGCTGGGATCAATCCGGCAGCGATGACGAAGTGCAGAGCATCACCCGTAACGCGGACAAGCTGCGCGATGAACAATGGCAGCGAGCCGACCTCATCCTCTGGTGCACTGCGATTGATATCAGCCAAGACGACGCAGTCCTTGATACGCTTCTCCGTGAAGAGTCTCAACAGAACGGCCAACTGATCGTCCACCTCACGACCAAGGCGGACTTGTCCACTGCTATGCCGGGCGAACGGGCCTTGCCAGTGAGCGCATCCACGGGAGCCGGATTGGAGGCTGTCAGGACGGAGGTCTCGACGCAATTGCAGACGTCTGGCACTGGCAATCACATCCTCGGCACAACCACTGCCCGCTGTCAGGACAGTCTGCGGGGGGCCAATGACGCGTTGACTCGTGCCCGTGCCGCCAGCGCTTCCATGCTGGGTGATGAGTTGATCGTGGTCGAACTGCGTGAAGCGATCGATCACCTCGGCCAGATCGCTGGTCGCGTCTTCACTGACGACATCCTCGATCGAATCTTCAGCCGCTTTTGCATCGGCAAGTAGAGGAGACAAGAGACAAGACGGTTTCCGTTTGGGCACCTGCTCTTGTCTCTCAGCACTTGACTCTTGACTCTCCGCCGTCGACGATCCGCAGCATGTCACTCTTCATTGGTATGGACGAAGCGGGGTACGGCCCCAATCTGGGGCCGCTGGTCATCACTGCAACGGCATGGGACGTGCCGGGTGATCCGCAGGTCTGTGATGTCTGGGGACTGCTCGAAGAGGTCGTTTCGCAACGTCCCGCAGCCACTGGTCAACACCTGCACGTCGCTGACTCGAAGCAGGTCTTCTCTCCCTCCAAAGGGGTGAAGACATTGGAGACATCAGTGCTGTGTCTGCTGCGTCTGGCCGACATTGAAGCGAGTTCGTTTTCGTCCCTGTGGCAGCAGCTCTCAGTCCATTATCCCGGTGATCACGAGCAGGAGCCGTGGTTTACCGAGGACGCCTCTTTGCCCGTTGCTGCTGATCAGGACGACATCAACCGATTGGCCGATCGACTCGCCTCCTGTGCAGAGAGAGCGGGCATCGGACAGCCGCGCATCCGTAGCGATGTCGTGTTGACGGACCGGTTTAATCGCCTCACGACAGAACACGACAGCAAGGGTGTCACTTTGTCGACGCTCAGCCTCTCACTGCTCAGAACCCTGTGGGAACCTGACTCATGCGACGGCTCTTTCATCGTGGCGGACAAGCACGGAGGGAGAAATCGCTATGACGGCCTGCTGGCAGACATTCTCGCTGGCGAGATGATCTTCCGGCTCGAAGAAGGTCGCGAACGGAGCACGTACCGCGTGGGGCAGACGGAGATTCGCTTTCAGACAAAGGCCGAGGCACACTTTCCGGTCGCGGTCGCGTCGCTCGTGTCGAAATACCTCCGCGAATTGGCCATGCTCTCGTTCAACCGCTTCTGGCGAGTGCACCTTCCACACCTTAAGCCGACTCAGGGCTATCCTCTCGACGCCAAACGCTTCAAGGCCGACATCGCTGAAACTCAAGCAGCATTGGAGATTTCTGACACAGTGCTGTGGCGAGAGCGGTGAGAGCAGACTTGAGAATCTGAG